>NZ_JAMYOE010000062.1:0-22757 GCF_040319695.1 Mesorhizobium sp. M0898
TCGCCGGATCGTCGCCGGAATTCGCGTAAGCGGAAAACAGCGCCACCGCTTCCTTATGCGCCTGGGTCTGCATGTCGATATATTTTGATTGGAAACTGTCCCCGCTGGCCTCCTTGAGTTGGTCGGAGAGCGCGCGAAGCTTCCGTGGAGATCGTTCGCCAGTCTCAGAACTGCCTGACGTCTCAGGACCCGCCACTCATCGAGCGCGCCGCCGGCGACTACGGCTGGGCGGCGGTCCACCGCCATCAATATAGCGATTGGCCGTACCGCGCCGGCGGAGCTTCTGGATAGCCAGGACCCGCAATGCGCAGCCCTTGTCCGGGCTCTGAACAAAGCCGGCGAGGATGCGTGAGGACCGGCTGCGTGGGTGAGATGTCCGAGCCATCCCAGCGTTGACGCCGATCCCGGGGCTGTTCGGCAGCGGGCTCGCGCTGGTCCCGCTCCAGATCGTCGCGGGCAGCCGGAGGGTCTGGTTGCCCGCCATCATCAGAGAGCGCCAGTTTTCGCCTGTGGCGTTCGGTCTTATGGTCCGTCATTCGGTGCCGATGATCAGCCGGGTGGAGAAAGTGGTGCGCACCGGTCGGCTGCAGATCCTGACGGGCCCGACGGTGCAGACCCGCTCGGCGTTCCGATCTTCCTGCTCGCTGTCGTTATCGCCCTGCTGATTCCCTTCGGCAATATCCTGCCGGTGCTCTCACTGGTAGTCTTGGCCGTCGCATTGATGGAATGCGACGGTCTCGTAACCCTGATTGGACTGCTGCTCGCGTCGACGTCGTTTGTCGCGACTGCGGCTCTGCTTGTTGTTGTGGCATCAGCGGTCCCGACGTCCTAAGCGCGGGATTGCGAGATCACGGGCGCGTCCTCAGGCATTGAGTCCGAGACCCGCCGCTCACTGACGGCCCAGGCCTGCTCTTCGACATTTTCATCTGCCTCAAGTCTGCGCCGCAACTCCCTTATCACGGGGTGCACTGGAGGTGCGAACCAAAGGATTGCTATGGAATTTAGAGAAGGACTTCCTCTGCGACCAGCTTCCGGTCGGGAGCTGGTAAACTTTTTGACTATCGGCCCTAAACAGAGGACCGTAACATCCCCATCTCCTCGGCTGCGCCGCGGTCGCGGTGAGGGATAGGCGCCCAGCCTGGTTCGGTTTCGCCGTTGCGGAGCCACGGAAACGGCAGATTCCCTCACGTTGGCGGTGCGGCGGTGGAACGGGGCGACCGAGAACCGCTGTTGCCGTTAAATCTCAGTCTTCGCTGCAGGCCAACGCGATCAACGTCCACACATATTTCTGAAAGTCTCAGGCTTTAGCAGCCTTCCGCCCGTAGCGATCGCACCATTCGCACGACGACGGGATCGTAGGCGATTTTTTCGGATCTGCTGTAGTTCATTATAAAGAGCGCCGCACCGTCATTGCAGACGGCAATGACGCGTACGTAGCGGATTTGCCCGTCCCTGATACCGGAATAACTGGCCCACGTCGGCTTAACGCGCCGATAGGTCACTTTCCAGCCCGCCTTTTCATCCTCGACAATTCGATGCTCTATTTCGGCGCGGAAACTGGCCTTTCCGAGCCTTGCGCCCCAAACAGCAAGAAAGGCCTCGTTTTTGCCCTGAAAAGCTGCTCCCTGGTCGGAACGCTGAGTTAAAACAAAGCCGGGGGGCGCATCGAATACAAAGCCAAACTGCTTAATGCCGAAGGGCTGCCACTCTTGCGCATAAAGAAGCGTGGTGGAAAATAACAACGAGACGAAGCTAAGCAGCAAGCGGAACATGGCGCTTAATTAGGGTCGAGTAATATACCGTCCATACCCTGCCGGAGTTTTTTGCCAAGCCGACCTAGCATCGGCAAGCTGGCTTAGTCGCAGACGCCGGCGGCGCCGCTCGACACGGCTGCTTAACCCGACTTGGCTCCAAACTCGTACTCGGGCGATCACCTTGGCCCGATGAGGCGCCGTTAGTGAGCTGCCGCTGGCCAGCGCCGCCGCACGCAATCGATGGCAAGATTTTGTGGCCGCAGTTGGTCGGCAATCCAAGGCTTACGAATCCTCGCGTCCAATCCCTGTGCAGATTCCCACTGGAACCAATGCGACCGGGTCCGGTTAACAATCGAAGGGGCCCCTCGGATCTTGAATGATGGTCGATCTTTTGAACATCGAGCTGCCTAAAGCCAGGCAGCGCGTGAAACGAGCGGAGCTGTCTCTCCAGCGTGCGACCGAAATGCTGGACAAAGACTGCGGCGTCGGCATTAACATCGCGCTGTGCGACAGGATTAGGTCTGCACAACGTCGACTGGCCGAGGCCAGAGAACGTCTGGTCAAGATAGATTCCACCTGCACGGACTGCGGTCTGACGCTGAACATCCGGCCGCTTGGCGGAGCATCGCAACAGCCGCAAATTTCCGCGCGATGCGCGATCAGGGCCACTGGTATTCCAGAGCTTCCATGCGTCCACAAACCGACGGTTGGAGCGTAAAGGACGAACTCGGCACCGAAATGTCAGGTCGTCCCCCGGTCGCTCCCGGCAGCAACAAGGTGGTACCGGAAGTTGTTGCCGATGCGTCGTCGAAATAGCGACCCTGGCGGATGCGGCCCGGAACGCGGCAAAGGTCTCCGGCGGAACGCTGTCAAACTCGGTATGCCTTGGCGCTGGCTACAAACCAGACCGAGAGGATTCTTCTTTCCGGATCAGACCCCGTTTTGCGTATGGAGGTGGAGGGCATGACGGCAACTCGGGTCGAGACGGTCAACGAGCGGAGAGGCAGTCGCGTTCCTTGTCTCCGTCCCTCAGCAATCGGCGCAAACGCCGAACATGGAGCTGGCGCTCCTGCGAGGAAGCGGAAAGAGATCGGAGGGTCGTCTGCGGATGCTGCAGCCGCCCACGCGCCCGCTCGAGGCTTAGTTTCTTCCTGGGGAGGAGCTTGTGGGTCAGGACAATCAGGGACGACGGAGTGGTACGCTTCGTTGTGGCAGAACGACCGCTTGATCGCAGCCACCTGGAACAGCGTCGAAATCGCAATCATCACCAATATCATCTGTCTCGTGCTTGGTTCGGTCTCACCTTGATTGTCGCCGCGCACGCCGCGGCGCGTTGGAGGATGTCATTGGGATTCCTGTGTGAAAAGATCCGGGTAGGATTGCCGATTGGGCCTGTGCGCCCATAGTCACGGCATGAAGGCGGAGTATGTTGAACTGGTTTTGTTGGAGCAATCACTTGCCAATACAGGCGGTATGAATCGGGCGTTTTCCGACCGAGTGGATGACATCGCGGAGAAAACTGGCGGATCTGTCTTGTTCGACGTTCGCGTGGACGGCGATTCTCGCATTCAGAGGATGGCGGCGATTGGGTACGGCGCAAACGACACCGTGGTAGCAATCATGATGGATAAAAACGGACAACTTACATCCGCGCCGGTGGACGCAGACAACGACTTTCTGGTGGCCGAACTAACCGTGTGGAGTTCGCTGCCGATGGCCGAGCAGGCCTCTGCCAACTACCACGGCGCGGCAGAGAGCTTGCTTGCGAAGCTTCGCAAATCGGGCCGTTTCGACCGGTCTACCTGATCTTTCTCAAAGTCGGATGGCGGTGGCGTGATGGCGAGACACACGGTAGCGCGTCGTGTGGGTCATGTCCCACGAGTCTGAATGTCCCACGAGTCTGAACCAAAAAGAATGTTTGATATCAAGCTCTTTACCGCGTCGGTGGCCCGCAAGGGCGAATTGGGACCTACAAGTTCAGCAATGATGGGCAAATTGTCCGCGTCGGTCTGAACGGGTCGACGGCACATGGACGATGCCGTCCGAATCGGTGACATAGCGCTCGCAGCGAGCCCGGATTGACCAGTTCGAGGTACGCGGGCTGATACGAGGCATCGATCACCCGCTGCAGGGTCAGATCGCTAGCGAGCGTCGCGCCGTACACGGTGGAGGCCAAGCCCGTGGCTGTGCCAAGCCCCCGTGGGCACGCTGGGGAAGCATGCCGTAGGGGCCGTCAATATAGGCGCTGCCGCGTGGCGCGCCGCTGCGATCGTGCCTGCTGGCAGGTATAGCTGCCTGCCGTCGCATAGGCCGTGGAGCCTGCATCGTCACCGTATCCAGCCATGCCGATCCTCACTTTGCAACATTCAGGTTCCGCCCACGTTGAGTTCGGCTCAGGCTGCGAGGAAAACACCTGGATGACCTACCGGCAGGCGCAGGACTTCGGTGGTCAAGCCCGTAAGGGCGAAAAAGGCACCCTCGTCGTCAAATATGGCACGTTCACGCCGAAGCATCACGACGATGACGAAGACCGCGCGATTCCATATCTGAAGGGCTACACCGTCTTCAATATTGAGCAGATCGAGAACATACCGGATCGCTTCTTCAGCCCCGCCGAGGAGCTCTCGGCAATCCGGCTCCGCACATCGAGGCCCTCGAGAGCTTCGTCCAGAACATCGGCGCAAGCGTCAGCTACGGTGGTGCCAAAGCTTGCTACCGGCCCAGCATCAACGACATCCTCATGCCTGACCGCGGGCGTTTCGACAGCGAGGTTCACCTTTACTCGACTTTGCTAGACGAGGTTTCGCATTGGTCCGGCGCAAAGCATCGCCTGGACCGCGATCTGACGGGCAGGTTCGGCAGTGAAGGCTACGCCGTGGAGGAGCTTGTTGCGGAGCTCGCGGCATCGTTCCTGTGTGCCGACCTGGGCGTGGCGCATGATCCACGCGACAACACAGCCGCCTATCTGGCGAGCTGGCTCGCCGTCCTTAAGAGTGACAAGAGAGCCATCATCACGGCCGCTGCGAAGGCGCAGGCCGCTGCCGAGTATCTCACAACGCTGCAGCCGGCCGTCGGACTGGAAGCCGCGTAATGAGATGGGGTGTCCGGAGGCCGGCGGTGGACTTCGGCGCCATCATAGCAATCGATCCTTCATCGTTCCACCTGGCGCCATTTGGTTGTCCGCGGACAACCACTGCTCTGTCTGAGGTGTTCTCCTGCATTCCCTGTGAGTTGTCCGCGGACAACTGAGCTCGAAACGGCATCAGGGTTAAGCATTTGTAAATTCGTAACGAAAAGGGTCTTATTGTAACTGCGCAGTTTATCGCATCTTAGCGCTAATTGCGCAGTTCGAGGGCCAAGGATGTTGCAGCCAAAATTGGCGGCGGCCCTGAGCGCGTTTGAGGCTGGTGCACGGCATTTGCCGGCGGCGTTTCCTCCAAAACAACTCCATACTCGGCGATCACGCATCCTCTGAGACCACGAGCAAATCCCTTGAGCCTGACTGAACCGACACTTGACAAATCGGCGGCCGTCCGACACGTTCTTAACAAAAGGCACAACAAACTTACAAAAGTTCAAGTTGGCACAATCTGGCCGATAGGGAGAAGGCCGATGCGTCTGTGTGACCGAGCGGAGATTTGCGCGTGAGCACGGTGACCGTGACCCGCGAAGCGCCCAGATGGGCCCTTCCCCGGTTCATGACGGCCGAGCATCCTTTCCCCTGGCTCGCGCCGATCACGGTGATGCTTCTCGTTTTCGGCATCTATCCCCTCGCCTATTCGGTCTGGCTGTCGCTTCACAAACGCAATGTCGTTTCCCGTCAGCTCGACTTCGCCGGGCTCCACCAATGGACGCGCGCCTTCTCGGATGCGCGTATGTGGCATTCGCTGGAAACCACGCTGATCTACACCTTCGTCGCGCTTGCGGTTCAGCTTGCGCTCGGCATCCTCATCGCGCTTCTGCTTGACACCGATCGCAAAGGTTACGGCGTGCTGCGGGCGCTGATGACACTGCCGCTGGTGGTGCCGCCTGCGGTGACCGGAATGATGTTCCTGCTGATGCAGGACGGCTCTTTCGGCGTCCTGTCGTTCTACCTCTATGCCCTCGACCTGATCTCGCCGGCACAGCCGATCCTGACGCAGCCCGGAACCGCATTGGCGGCGATCCTGCTGGCGGACATATGGCAATGGACGCCGTTCATGGTGCTCATCATCCTGGCAGGGCTCAGGGCGCTGCCGAAGGAACCTTTCGAGGCAGCCGCGATCGACGGTGCCAACGGCATCCAGACGTTCTTGCGGCTCACATTGCCGATGCTGCGCAAGGTGATAGCGGTCGCGGTGCTGATCCGCGGCGTCGATCTCTTTCGCATCTACGACTACGTCTACATCATCACCGCCGGCGGGCCAGGCACGGCCACCGAGACGCTTTCGTTCTACGCTGGCCGTATCTACTTCACCGGAGACTTCCCCTATGCCGCGACCCTGTCGCTGATCGTGCTCGTCGTCTTGATCGTCGTGTCGAATCTCTTCGTCAGGCTGTTCAAGGTGAGGTTCTGATGGAGTCGTCGCGCGCCCAAACGATCGCCCGCGACGTGCTCGCCGTCCTGGTGGTGGCGATCTTCATGTTCCCCATCGCGTGGTGGGCGCTGTCGTCTATCAAACCCTATTCGGCGATCTTCGACCGCAGCGGACCGGTCTACGTCGGTTTCACACCGACGCCGGACAATTACCGTGTGACGTTGCTTGGCGTCTCACGCGTCGACATCGGCATGGAACAGGGCGGCGAGGCGGCCGGGGTGATCAAGGGTGGCGCCAGTTCATACGATTCCCGCCGGTCGTTGCTCGACAGCGCCATCATAGCCGTCGGATCTACGGCGCTGACGCTGCTGCTGGCCACCCTGGCCGCCTATTGCCTGTCGCGAATGCAGTTCAGCGGCCAGCAGTCCTTCCTGTTCTGGATTCTTTCGCAGCGCTTCATGCCGCCAATCGCGATCGTCATTCCAATCGTTTTCATGTTCCGCGATCTCGGCTTGCGCGATACCTATACGGGCCTCGTCCTCGTTCACAGTTTGATCAACCTGCCGCTGGCGGTTCTGCTTTTGAAGTCGTTCTTCGACGATGTTCCGCGCGAGGTTGATGAGGCGGCGCTTATTGACGGCGCGACGCGCTGGCAGACGTTCCGACGCGTGGTCCTTCCCATGGTCAAGGGCGGCATCGCTGCGACGGCCGTGCTGTGTTTCATCTTTTCGTGGACCGAGTTCCTGCTCTCACTGTTCCTGACAACGTCGATCCGCACTGTGCCGGTGAAGATCTCGACCTTTGTCACCTCGACCGCGACCGAGTGGGGCTACATCACAGCGCTCGGCACGTCCGCGATCATACCCAGCTTCATCTTTATCCTGCTGGTTCAACGGCATCTGGTCCGCGGCCTCACCCTCGGATCGCTGAAGGAGTGAGGCGCTGACGAGAAGAACGACGACAAAAACGCAATGGAGGAACGATCATGAGCTTCAGTGAACACGACAAGAAGACATTCGTAGCCGATACCTGCAATGACTTTACGGCGCGCCGGATAACCAAACGCGACTTCATGAGGAAGATGGCGCTCGCCGGTGTCGGCTTTTCCGCCTTCGGATCGGCCATGCTAGGTGGTGGCCGCACCAGTCGGGGGATGCTGGGCCTCGGGGTTGAAGAAGCCCGCGCCCAGGACGCCGATATGCTGAAGTGGCTGGCCGACGTCGGCAAACCATATGTCGGCACCAAAATCCGCTACACGTCGGAAGCGACGCCGCCAACGATTGTTGCCAACCAGCTTGTCGCGGGTGAATTCACCAAGGCAACCGGCATTGAGGTGGAAGTCGAGATCGTGCCGCTGGAGCAGGTTCTCGCCAAGGCGACGCAAGACGTACAGGGCCAGCTTGGCACCTATGACGTCTACTATCTCGACCAGTCCTGGATGGCGACATTTGCCCAGGATGTCGTCGATCCGCGCGAGTATTACGACCAGAACAAAGAACTGGCGATGCCGAACTTCGACTGGGACGATTTCTCCAAGCCGCTGGTCGACGGCATCGCCATGTACAACGGCAAACAGTGCGGAATTCCATTCGATATTCCGATCTTCATCCTGATGTACCGCAAGGATCTTTTCGACAAACACAACATTGCCCTGCCGACAGACCTCGACGCCTACCTCAAGGCCGTCCAGGCGCTTACAGAGGCAGAAAAGAGCAACGGCATCTTCGGCACCGCGTGCCAGGCGAAGTCCGGCCACTATTCGCTGGAATGCGACTGGACCTTCGCATTGTGGGGCCATGGCGGTTCTGTCTTCAACAAGGACAAGAAGTTTGTCGGCAATGACGAGCGCGGCGTGGCCGGGCTCAAATTCTATCAGGAGCTGGTCAAGAACTCGCCGCCGTCGGCGACGACTTGGACCTGGGACGGCCAAGGACAGGCCCTGACACAGGGACAAGCCGCCATGGCAATCACCTGGGGCGAGGATTTCCCCGGCTTCGATGCCAACGATTCCAAGGTCAAAGGCCTGTTCGAGGCCCTGCCCGCGCCCAAGGAAGTTCCTGGTCGTCGCGCCGCTGCCGATTGCGGCTTCAACGAAATCCCGGCCGTCGGCCACCAGGGCGGCTCGACGATCTCGCTGTCGCAATATTCCAAGAACAAGGAAGCGGCATGGCTGTTCATGCAGTGGGTCTGCTCGAAGGATGTCATGGCGCGGGTATCGACGCTCGGCGGCGGCGCCTCGCCGATGCGCAATTCCTCTTTTACAGATCCTCGGGTCAAGGCGAAGGCTGTTGTCGGCCCCGGAACGACACGCCATTTCGACGCGATCAAATACACGATCGACAATCAGATGGGATCTGAGCCGGACATGCCGATCTGGGCGGATCTGTCGAACAACGACATTCCGGTTGAGCTCGGCAAGTTGCTTACGGGCCAAGACTATGGCGGCGATGCCAAGGCGTGCCTCGATGCCATTGCCGGCATTGTCGACGGCAAAGTCAAGGACGCCGGTCTTTAGCGGCTGGTCGGTGATTTGGGCGAAGGCGGCTTCGGCCGCCCTCGCCGTTTGGCAACGTGGCGGCAATGGTTCCTGATCTCGTCATCGGCATTGATTCCTCGACCTCGGCAACCAAGGCGATCGCCTGGGACCGCAATGGTCTGGCCGTGGCCGAAGGTCGTGCACCGCTTGCAATGTCCAACCCGCGTTCGGGCTATTTCGAGCAGGATCCGGCCGAGTGGTGGACCTCGACGGTCGCAGCGCTGCGCGCCGTGACGTCAACGGTTTCGCCGGCACGCATTGCCGCCCTCGCGATTGCCAACCAGCGCGAGAGCTTCGGACTTTTCGACGAGCAAGGCCAGGCGGTCGGGCCGGCGACGCTCTGGCTCGATGAGCGCGCCCGTGGCAAAGCACGCCGCTTCGGCGAGAGTTTCGGCGCGGCACGCGTCCACGCAATATCCGGCAAGCCGCTGGACGTCATTCCTTGCCTTTACCGCATGATCTGGTTCCGCGAGCAAGAGCCCGAGATTTTTGCCCGGGTGGAGCGGATGGCCGAAGTCCACGGCTATCTGGTCTTTCGCTTGAGCGGCCGGTGGGTGACGTCCACCGCATCCGCCGACCCGATGGGCATACTCGATATGCGGGCTATGGACTGGTCGAACGATATACTGGAGGCAGCGGGCGTCGCCCGGCGCATGATGCCAGAAGTGGCGCGGCCCGGCACCGTTCTGGGCCAACTGACGTCGGAAGCGGCCATTTCGACGGGCCTGCGCGAGGGCACGCCGATCGTCGCCGGCGGCGGCGACGGTCAATGCGCCGGCACGGGCGCTGGTGTGTTGCAGCCGCGATGCGCTTACATCAACCTCGGCACGGCGGTCGTCTCCGGCAGCTTCGGCACGGACTACGTCCACGACCAGGCCTTCCGCACCGAAACGGCGGTCGCCGATAATGGCTACATCTACGAGACGTGCCTTCGCGCCGGCACTTTTCTTGTCGACTGGATGGCGCGCGAAATGCTTGGCGTCGATCTGCATGGCGCAAGCGATGCGCTGGAGGCGCTCGAGGCCGAAGCCGCTGCCAGCCCGATCGGCGCAGGCGGCATAATGCTCCTGCCCTACTGGCAGGGCGTCATGGACCCGCACTGGGATAGTGCGGCCCGTGGTGTGATTGCCGGGCTTTCGGGCTCGAGCCGCCGCGGCGACATCTATCGCGCCGTGCTCGAAGGCATAGCGCTGCATCAGGCCGCGACAAGTCAGCGGGCGGCTGCGGCTGCCGCCCAGACCATCGAGCAGTTCATAGCCATCGGCGGAGGAGCGAAGTCCGACCTGTGGATGCAGATTCTGGCGGATGCACTCGATCGTCCAATAAAGCGTTCGACGACCGTCGAAGCCTCCTCGCTAGGCGCGGCGATGGCGGCGGCAAAGGGGGTGGGCTGGTTTTCCACGATCGCCGAAGCGTCGCTCGCAATGGCCAGCGAGCCGGCCAAAACCTTCGAACCGGACACGAAACGGGCCGCGCTCTACGCCGAACTTCTTGCGATCCATGCTGATCTTTGGCCAACGCTTGCAGCCTGGAACCAACGCCTCGCGGCCTTCATGGAGGCCGATCATGGCTGAAGCGACCAACTGGAGCGCGTTGATCGAGGACGTTGTCGCTGGACGCTGGACAGATCCCAAGACAGGCGCGGCCGCGGTCCTGCCGTTCCAGACCATCGAATTGCTGGAGACGACGGAAGGCCGCGAGGCGGATCTCGTTGCGCCGCTGAAGCTAGGCAGCCGCATCGCCGTGGTCTCCGATATCAACACCGTCGATGTGATGGGCAGGCGCGTCGCGAAGGCGCTGCGTGCCATCGCCGACATCGACGAAATCGTGCTGCCTGACGGCCTCGACTGTGATGAGGCGACGATCCAGATGGTCAGGGAGAAGACACGTCACGCCGAAGGGGTCGTGGCCGTCGGGTCGGGCGTCCTCAATGACAGCTGCAAGCATGCAACCTTCCTCGACGAGCGACCCTATGCCGTCTTCGGCACGGCCGCCTCGATGAATGGCTACGGCGCCTCGACAGCGTCGGTGACCTTGGCCTCCGGGCTCAAGATCTCGCTGCCTTCACACGCGCCCCGGGGCATCTTCCTGGACCTTGGCGTGTCGGCCGCAGCGCCCGCCTGGCTCAGCGCCGCCGGGCTTGGCGACAGCCTCTGCCGCTCCACGGCCCAGATCGACTGGTGGGCTTCGCATCGGCTGTTCGACACTTACTATTCCGAGGTGCCCTACCTGCTGCAGGCGGGCGATGAGGAGCCGATGCTGGCCCATGCGCCTGGCCTTGCCAGGCATGACGTCACCGCTGTCGGGCATCTCCAGCGCGTCTTGACGCTGTGCTCGATGGGCGTGTGCTTTGCCGGCGTTTCCCATCCCGGGTCCATGGGAGAGCACCAGATTTCCCATTGGGTCGACATGTTCGCGGGAGAGCGTCATCCCGGCACCACGCACGGCCAGCAGGTCGGGGTTGCCTCGCTGGTCATGGCGCGTCTGCAAGCGCGGCTGCTGGACATGAAAGAGCCGCCGCAGGTGAAGCCGACCGCCATCGACGAAGCGGCGATGCTGGCCCGCTATGGCGCGCAGCTTGGACCACTTTGCATTGCCGAGATGAAGAAGACGGCACTCGACGCCAGCCAGTCGGAAATCTTCAACCGCAGGCTTGCGGAAATCTGGCCGGCGCTGCGCCAGGAGGTTCGGCCCATGGCAATGCCGGTCGCCCGCATGAAGGCAGCACTCAAGTCTGCGGGAGGGCCGGTCACCGGCGCGGAACTAGAGCTGCCGCGCGCGCTTTGGCACGACGCCATTCGCTATTCGCGAGAAATCCGCGGCCGATGGTCCTTCATCAATCTGGCCGCCGATGCGGGACTCTTGGAAGAGTTTCTGGAGAGCGAATGGTGAGAGCGCATCCGATCGCCAATCGCTCGCATGGCGAAAATGAGATCCAACCGGCAAGGGCAATCGAAGGGTAGCAATTTATGGCGTCTGTCACCATCAGCAACATAAAGAAGGACTATGGTGCCCTCTCGATTATCGATGGACTCGATCTCTCGATCGAGGATGGCCAGTTCGTCGTTCTGCTGGGGCCGTCCGGCTGCGGCAAGTCCACTCTGTTGCGCATGATAGCCGGTCTCGAGCCCATCACGTCCGGTGAGATCGCCATAGGTGACAGGGTCGTCAACATGCTCCATCCCAAAGACCGCAATATCGCGATGGTCTTCCAGAATTACGCGCTTTACGCGCACATGACCGTCTTCGACAACATGGCCTTTTCCATGCAGTTGAAGAAGCGCCCCAACGAAGAAATCAAACAGAAGGTCGGGTGGGCGGCCTCGATCCTCAACCTGACACCCTATCTGGAACGGTATCCCCGCCAGCTTTCGGGCGGCCAGCGGCAGCGCGTCGCCATGGGTCGCGCCATCGTGCGGGACCCAACTGTGTTCCTGTTCGACGAACCGCTGTCCAATCTCGATGCCAAGCTGCGGGTGCAGATGCGCACCGAAATCAAGGAGCTCCACCAGCGGCTGAAGACCACCACCGTCTATGTCACGCATGACCAGATCGAGGCCATGACCATGGCCGATGTCATCGTCATTATGCGCGACGGCCATATCGAGCAGATCGGGCGCCCGCTCGATGTCTACGATCGCCCGGCAAACCTCTTCGTCGCCTCCTTCATCGGCTCGCCCGCAATGAACATGTTCCATGGCGAGGTGGCTTCCGAGCGCGACGCCTGGGTGGTGCGGACCGACGAGCTATCCCTCCCGCTCCCGCCAGGGGCTGCGGTCCGGCCCGGCCAAAAGGTGATCTACGGCATTCGCCCCGAACATCTTCGACCAGTGGCCGACGGGCGCGGCATTCCAGCGAGGATTACGGTTGTCGAGCCGACTGGCCCCGAAATCCACATCTTTGCCAGCATGGGCAACACCGCGATCTGCTCGGTGCTGCATGACCGCATGGAGGTCTCTCCTGGAGCTGTGATCCATGTGGAGCCGGCGCCTGAGCGAATCCACCTGTTCGACGAAGGCAGCGGCGAGCGGCTGGACAAGGGAAGAAGCTGAATGGCGCGGATCGTTATCCTCGGCGCCGGCGTCATGGGCTCTGCCATGACGCTTCCGGCCGCTCACGCTGGTAACCGCATCACTCTTGTCGGGACCCATCTCGATGAGGAGATCGTCGGCTCCGTGGCCAGCACAAGTCATCACCCACGCCTCAACATCAATCTGCCTGATGTGGTAACCGCCTGTTCCTGGACCGAATTCGGGGCGGCGATGAACGATGGACCCGATCTGCTTGTACTCGGCGTCTCGTCGGCCGGCATTCCTTGGGCGATCGACCGCATTGCAGAAAGCATCAAGTCGCCCGTGCCGATACTGATGATTACGAAAGGGCTTGCGGCAAGCGACGAAGGCGTGGAAATCCTGCCACATCTGCTTGCCCGCGAGATCGAGCAACGCACTGGCTTGTCGGTCCCGGTGATGGCCGTCGGCGGACCGTGCATTGCCGGCGAACTGGCGGCGCAGCGCGACACCTCAGTGGTCGTGGCCGGGCATGATCCCGACCAGGTGGCCGCGGCGTCCCGCATTCTGCGCGCGCCTTTCTATCATGCGCGATCGTCATCCGATCTCGTCGGCGTCGAGATCTGCGCCGCTTTCAAGAATTTCTACACACTCGCCGTTGGAACTCCCGTCGGGCTGCTCGAGCGCGACGGCAAGGCGCCCAATGGCGCACTGATGCACAATCTTGCCTCGTCGCTATTCTCGCAGTCCCTCGCCGAGATGGCGATTCTGGTCGAAGCCCTGGGTGGAAAGGTCGAAACAGTGCTGGGGCTGGCCGGCTCCGGCGATCTTTACGTGACCTGCCAGGCGGGCCGTAACGGTCGCATGGGGCGCCTGCTCGGCCGCGGCCTGCCCTATTCCGTGGCGAAGCGCGAACATATGAGTTCAGACACGGTCGAGGGCGCGCAACTGGCGCTGGACCTTGGTCCGACTTTGAAGAATATGATGGCCCGGGGTGTACTTCCCCACGATCGCCTGCCGCTGACGAGCGCCATCATCGACGCAATTTGCCATGATGCTCCGCTGGTTTTGTCCTTCGACCGCTATCATCGAGGCTAGCGGAGCCGGGAAACTCGATTGATGCCTCATATCGATGAGCACATGGCTCCGCCGAGCCGCTCTGGACCCGCTGCCGCGGAGTGGACAGGATGATCTGATGGAGAAACCAGCGCGAAAGAAACGCGACGGCCGCCAAGCCGTAACGAGTTCCGTCACGGCCGATCGCGAGGAAGGGCTGCTCGTGCGCGCCGCCTGGCTTGCTTATGTCGGTGACCTGACGCAGGCGCAAATCGCCAAGTCTCTTGGCCTGACCCGCCTTCGCGTCAACCGGATGCTGGCGCATGCCCGTCAGCGCGGGATCGTTCAGATTCGCATCAATTCCAAGGTGGCGAACTGCATCGAGCTGGAGCACCGGCTGCGGGACGCCTATGGCGTTTCCGACCCAATCGTGGTTCCGACACCGCCCGATCCTACCCTGGTGCCACAGGTGATCGCAGCCGCTGCCGGTGAAGCCCTGTCGCATAGAATCCATGACGGGATATCGGTGGGCGTGGGATGGGGACGCACGCTCCAGCTTAGTCTGCGCTCAGTGACCGTGCGCCCCGTCAAAGGCATGTCGGTCGTTTCCCTGCTTGGCGGGCTCACGCGTGGATCGGCGATCAACATCTATGAAATCGCCTCGCGGCTCGCGGCGCTCTTCGACGCGGAATGCTACTACATCGCGGCACCGGTGTTCACGGATACGGAGGCCACGCGCGATCTGCTTATGCGCCAGTCCATTCTGGAAGACGCCTTCACCCACGCCCGCGACGTTGACGCCGCTTTCGTTTCGGTGGGCGCGGTGCACAAAGACGCCACCATCTTTCGGATCGGACTGGTAGGAGACAATGATCTCAGATCGCTCCAAAAAGCCGGAGCCGTCGGCGATATCTGCGGTCACTGGATCGGCGCCGACGGACAACTCGTCGATCACCCGCTAAACAGCCGTGTCATCGGCCTCGCCCCCGAACATCTGCGCGACGTCGACACTGTGATCCTGCCCTCCGGCGGCCTCGACAAGGTTCCGGTGCTGCGCGCCGTGTTGCGTCTGGGAGTCGTCGATGTGCTGATCACCGACGAGAAAACCGCCCAGGCGATCCTTGCGGAAAAGCCGTAGCGCAGACTGACCTCTACCAGCCGAACGGCTCGCCAGTGACCGCTTCTTCGCGTCACAGAACCTCGTGGATTTCCTCGATCGAAGTCTCGCCGATCCGCTTGTCGAGAACGATCTCGCCGCGCGCCATCGCCACGACCCGGTCACAGCATTCGAAAACATGATGCATGTTGTGGCTGATGAAGACGCTGGTGATGTTCTGGGCCTTGAGGGCGCGAACGAAGCCGATCACCTTTCGCGTCTCCTTGACCGAGAGATGATTGGTCGGCTCGTCGAGGATCATGACTTTTGACTTGAAGTGCATGGCCCGGGCGATCGCCACGCCTTGGCGCTGGCCGCCCGACAGTTCGCCGACCAGCGCGTCGGGCGACCTCAGATGCAGATCGACGTCGGCGATCGCTTTGACGCTTTCGTCACGCATGCGCTTCTGGTCCAGGATGCCGATGCCGAAAACCGAGCCCTTCACCGGTTCGCGTCCGATGAAAACGTTGCGTGCGATGGTCATGGTCGGGACCATCGAATTGTACTGGTAGATCGTCTCGATACCGCGATCCATGGCGTCGCGCGGGTTCGAGAAGCGGACCGGTTCACCTTCGATCCTGATCTCGCCGCCATCGGGCTTTTGGGTGCCTGACAGGATGTTGATCAGCGTCGATTTGCCGGCGCCGTTATCGCCGACAAGGCCCAGCGCCTCGTCTGGATAGATGTCCAGAGTGACGTTCTTCAAGGCGTGGACGCCGGAATACCATTTCTGGAGCCCCTTGATCGCGATGATGGGTGCCGCCATGATCAGGTCTCCACCTTCATTGCCCTGCCCCGCTTTCGAAGCCAGGCGTTCACGACGACCGCGAAGATAGTCAGGAAGCCGATTGCCATCTTGAACCAGTTGGCGTCAACCTGGCTCAGCACCAGTCCGTTGTCGATGACGCGGATCAGGGCAGCCCCGATGATGCCGCCGAAGATAGTGCCAATGCCGCCAGTCAGCGAGGCGCCACCGATGACGGCAGCCGACACGGCTTGCAACTCCAGCCCCTCGCCGATCGAAGGCAGCGGCGCGCCAAGCCGCATCACCTGAATGGTGCCGGCAAAGCCGGCGAGCACCGAACAGATCATGAAGCAGGCGACCTTCACCCGGGCCGTCGGGATGCCCATCGATTGCGCGGCGGGCAGAAAGCCGCCGGTGGCGCGCACCCAGTTGCCGAAATTCGTGCGCGACAGAAGCACCGTCACCAGGATTGCCACGGCGAGAAACCAGAAGAACGACATGCGAAAGAGGTCGCCCGGCCCCACATAGATCGTAAACAGCCATTTCGGCAGAGCGTTGGCCGGGATGACAGGAGGGAAGCCACCGGAGATTACCACCGTCAGCGAACGCGCGATGAACAGCATGCCAAGCGTGGTGATGAAGCTTGGTATCGCGAAACGAATCGTTATGAACCCGTTGAAGAAGCCAATCAGGGCGGCGATCGCGAGCCCGGCGGCAAAGGCCGGCGCGAACGGCACGCCTGCCGCCAGCATCACCGCCATGGTCATCGGGGTCAGCGCAAATACCGAGCCTACCGAAAGATCAAACTCGCCGCATATCATCAGCAGGGTCACGCCGATCGCGACCAGCCCCATTTCAGGCAGCAGCCCAAGCATTCCGCGCACGTTCTGTGTGTTCAGAAACACGCCGTTCGAGCGAATCTGAAAGACGAGGAGAAGGAGGAGCAGGAACACGACCGCCGCAAGCTCAGGCTTCTCCAGATAAATCTTCATCAAGCGCTTCATCATTCGCTCCGGCTTGGGATTGTTTGCGCTGGCTTGTCGCATCGGCAAGGGGATGGCGGCAGTTTGTCGGCTACCGCCCCTGACATGGGAGATGCCGTTGGAGGATGGGACGGAGCCGACGCCCAAAGCCGTGCTGCCTGGCCCTCCCCTTGCCCCCTCCGCGTAAAGAACGAGGAGAGGACGCTGGCTTCGCGCCTACCGCACGCCTTGTGCGGCCAGTTCCTTGAGCTTCGGCACGTCTTCCTTGACGATGATGCCCTTGCCGGTGTCGATGTCTGCCGGCAGCAGACCGACGTTCTTGGCGAGATAGGCTTCCATCACCGGCATGAAGCCCTGCATGTAGGGCTGCTGGTCGACCTGAACCTGGATGTAACCCGCTTCCATCTGTTGCAGGACTTCCGAGACGATGTCGAAGCCGCCCATCAGCACCTTGCCCGGCTCGATCCCGCGATCGATCAGGACCTGGGCCACGTAGGCATGCCAAAGGCCGGTGTCGAAATACACCGTGGTGTCCGGGTGGGCAGAGAGATAGGCGCCAACACGATCGGCGACGACGGCGCCATCTGTGCCGGTGTCGAGCCGTTCAATGACCACTTCGCGTCCGGCATTCGCGGCCTTGTATTCCTCAAGGAACTTCATGACGCCGGCAGCGCGCTGTTCCGACCAGTTCTGACCGGGCGCGGAGACGCCGACGAGCGCCCTGATCTTGCCTTCCTTGGGGAAGAACTCGGACATCTTCTTGCCGAGTTCGTAGCCGGCGGGAATGAAGCCCTGGCCGATGAAGGCCTGGCGGGCATTGCCGGCTGCACCCTCGGTGTCGTCGACGTTGGACGCGATGACCGTGACGCCGGCAGCGCGGGCGTCGGCGATGATCTGGTCGAAGGCATTGTTGTCGACGATCGAGGTGATCAGCGCGTCCGGTTTTGCCGCGAGTGCCGCCTGCATGTTGGCCGACTGTTGCTCGATCGAACCTTCGGTCTGCGTGAAGACCATCTGGCAATTGGCCTGGATCTTGGCGCAGGCGTCGTCAAAGCCCTTCTTCACCGCCTGCCAGAACGGGTTCGACGCCGACGAATGATGCGTGAAGACGATGTTCATCGGCTCCTGTGCGCGTGAGCCGATTGCCGAGCCTCCAGCCAGTACGGCTGCCAAGGCTGCCGAGATAAGTAGCTTCTTCATGGTTCTCCTCCTCCGTAGAAAGCTGCTTCAGGTTCATTTTCAGAGAGTAGATGCCTCGCTCACCCGTCGAAGCGCCGTGAAGGCGCGATCGATCTCCGGGTTCAGTTCCATGCCGAGGCCCGGTCCGGGAGGCACGGTGATCATGCCGTTCTTCACCTGCGGCAAAGCGGTCACAAGGTCGCGGTACCAGGTCTTGTAAAAGGCCCTGACACTCTCCTGGACAAGCGCGTTCGGCGCATTCAGCGACAGGTGGGTCGATGCGCCGAGCACCACTGGACCTGTGCAGTCGTGTGGCGCGACCGGCAGGTGCCATGCTTCAGCCATGGCAGCGATCTTGCGCGCCTCCGAGAGCCCGCCGCACCAGCTGATATCAAGCATGATGACACCGGCCGCTCCGGTTTCGAGAAGGTCGCGGAAGGCCCACCGGGAACCGAGCGTTTCCGAAGCCGATATCGGCGCCAGCGAAGCCTCGGCATAGCGTTTCAGGCTGGACAGGCTGTCCATCCTGATTGGATCTTCGTGCCAGAAGGTCTTGTGGGAGGCAAGCTCGCGAGCGATCTGCATGGCCGGCAGCAGCTGCCACATTGAATGGAATTCAACCATGATGTCCATCTTGTCGCCGACCGCATTGCGGATTTTCTCGAACGGCGCCAGCGCGGAATTCAAGTCGGGCTGCGATATATACTGGCCGCGCGTTTTCTCGGCGGCCATGTCAAAGGGCCAGATCTTCATGGCCGTGATGCCTTCCTCCAACAACGAATGCGCCAGTTCGTCGGCGCCGTGAAGGAAGCCGTTCAGATCATCATAGGCGTCGCCAGGCTTATCGAGCCCGTAGTTGGCCGTCGTCTGCCCGGTGGCCTTCTTGATGTATTCGGTTCCGGCACAGGTGTTGTAGGTCCTGATCTCGTGCCTGGTGAACCCGCCGAGGAGTTGTGCGATCGGCTGACCCGTCGCCTTTCCGAACAGATCCCAAAGCGCGATGTCGAAAGCGGAATTGCCCCTGACTTCCGCGCCCGTCGATCGGAAACCGAGATAGCCGACGAGGTCGGCGGCAAGCAGGTCGATCTGCAAGGGGTCGCGCCCGATCACGCACGGCGCGACATATTCGTGCAGATAGGTCTCGACGGTTTCAGCCATGAAAAAGGTCTCGCCGAGTCCGACGAGGCCTTCGTCCGTGTGAACCAGGACCCACAGAAGGTTCGGCCGCTCCTTGAGCCGCAGCGTTTCCAGTTTCGTGATCTTCATTGCGCCCCTGCTCCTCAGGCGATGCCGGCCGCCAGCAGGGCCTTGACGCTCTCGTCAAAATGCCTCGCCATCAGGTCACGCGCCGACTGGGGATCACCGGTCTCGATTGCTTCGGCGAGGTCGATATGGATCTGGATCATCGCCAACTGCTCGGCATCCGAAGGGCGGGTCCGCCAGCCGATCGGCCAGGTCTGGCGCGATACGCGCTCGAACGCGCCGACGATGAGGCTGAAAACCGGATTCTTCGCAGCCTTGGCGATTTCGAGGTGAAAGGCGAGATCGTGCTCCATGACCTGTTCCGGCCGCTGGAAATTCTCGAGCATGGCGAGCGCGTGCGTCCTGATCCTTTCCACTTCGTCGGCTGTTCTGCGCAAGGCCGCCAGCATGGCGGTGCGGGTCTCAATCGTGCGGCGCACGTCATAGATTTGCTGCACCGTGATCTGCTCGGTGTGGACGCCATGCTCGATCACCAGTGACATCGCGCCATAATCCAGCTCGGCGACGGTAGCCCGTCTGCCCGCCCTCAGGTCGATAAGCCGCATGGCGGCGAGCGAGCTGAAGGCCTCGCGAACCACGGTACGCGAGACGCTCAATTGTCTCGAAAGCGCGGCCTCGCTGGGCAGCCGGTCGCCGGGCCCGAGCTCATGCGCGCGGATATGGCGCGTGATCTCGCCGATCGTATTGCTGACCAGGCTCGCTGCGTCGGAATATTTTGCGGATACGGCCGTGCTCACGCAATCTCCCGTTCAGGAGTGGGCAAACCTGTATGGCAGGTTTTCCAGATATGTTGATAGTACATAGGAAAGCTGTAAGTCAATCGAGTCTTCGCCGGGAGACCTCGGCATCATCGCCGGGACATCGATGACCACAGGCTTGCATGAGCGATGCTGTTGCCGCGACCGGGTGCGGGAGCCTGCGTGGTCGAACAGCGATCATCGCGCTTGGGTAGGGCAGACATTCTCGTCGTGAACACCGGCGGGCGGCCGACCATGCCGCCCGAAAATATCTCGACGGACGATTCACTGCTATTTCGATCGACGCACCCCATATGAGCGGAAAGAGTGTCACTTGAGGACTTGCCTATGCTGATTTCGCGTTGGGGACGGTTTGCAGTTTTGTTTGCGGGGTTGTTCCTGGCATTTTCCATGGTCGCTGTGGATCACGCCGATGCGCGCCGTGGCGGCAGCTTCGGCAGTCGCGGCATGCGCACTTTCCAGCCGGTCCCGCCGACCAGAGTTGCGCCGCAACCGGCCGCACCGGTTGAGCGCTCGATGACGCCCAATGCGGCCACGAACAATGCGGCCCGTCAGCCGCAGGCATTCCAGCGCCCGGGCTTCTTCAACGGCCTCGGCGGATCGATGATACGTGGGCTGCTTCTCGGCGGTTTGATCGGCGTTCTTCTGGGGCATGGGTTCGGCGGCTTGGCCGGCATGTTGGGTCTTTTGCTCCAAGTACTGCTGTTCGGCGGCGCGATCATGCTGGCGATCCGCTTTTTCCGCTTGCAGTCGGCGCAAAGCCCAGCGCCCGTTACGGCTGGTGCCTCGCGGGGCACCGGGACCTTTGCGCGAAACGCAGCAGCGCGGCACGAGCCGAGCAACGGCCCGACTTCCTCCATTACCGGCATCGGGTCAGGATTTGGCGGAACGAGTCAAGCCAACGCTTCCGATGAGATCACACTCACCCAAACCGACCTCGACACGTTCCAGCAACGGCTGACGGAAGTTCAGGAGGCATTCGGGCGCGAAGATCATGCTGCATTGCGCCGGTTGGTGACACCCGAGATGGTGTCCTATCTGTCCGAGGAACTTGCCGACAATGCCAAAAAGGGCGTCAGGAACGACGTGTCGGACGTCAGCCTGCTGGAGGCCGATATTGCGGAAAGTTGGCGGGAGGGTGATCGCGACTACGCGACGGCTGCTTTGCGCTATGAGTCTCGCGACGTGACCCGCGACCGCATCAGCGGCAAGATCGTTGAGGGCGGGGCCGATCAGCCGACGGAGACGGCCGAACTGTGGACCTTTACGCGGCAGAACGGCGGTGACTGGAAGCTTGCCGCAATACAGCAGCCTGGCTGATGTGCTTGCCTTCGTTGAGATCTCTGCCCAGAGGTTGTTCAGGTTTCGCGCTACCACTCGAAGACCAGCGCCCTTTTCGCGCTTGATCAATCCGTCACGGACTGATGCGGTAGCTCACCAGCGCGCGCCGGCGTCGGCCGGTCGGTCAATCGAGTCTTTAGCACGTCGATGAGGCTGATTGTGATGGCGATCACCGCAGGTCCGAGGACAAGGCCGGATGCTCCGAACAAGACGATGCCGCCGACCGCGCCGATAAAGGCCACCACCGTGTGGAGGCGCAACCGATTCCCGACAAGCATCGGATAGAGCAGATTGTCGATGCCGCCGACGATGACGCCGCCCCAGACGGTCAATATCGCTGCGCTGGCCCAAGCTCCCTCCAGTGCGAGATAGACCGCTGCGGGCACCCAGATCACAAACGCCCCGAGCACGGGCACGATGGCAAGAAGTCCCATGACAAGGCCCCAAAAGACTGGCGTCGGCAGGCCGAGCCACCAGAACATCAGGCCACCCAATGTTCCCTGGACGGCGGCGACGAACACGGTGCCGAGCAGTGTTGCATGGACGGTCTCCGCAAAGCGAGACAAGATGTAGGCTGTCTCCGGAGCGCGCAGGGGCGAAAGGCCCGCGACGGCTTGCAGGCCATGTTGGCGGTCGCGCAGAAAATAGAACAGAAGATAAAATGTCAGGCCGAACATCGCGACTTGATAGATGGAGCCACGCAATAGCGATGTGCTTTGTCCCGTCAGCCATTGCACAAATGCGGCGACTGAGCCGGCCGGATCGAATTGGTTCTCGATCCATTGGGCAATGGCCGAAAGCGTGGGACAGCCAGACATGAAGCCGACTGCGTCCCAACCGCGGATGACCTCCTCCAGATAAGTCGCTCCGTTTACCGCCTCGCGAACGAGCTGTTGTGCGACGAGCGCCAGCGGCAGGCCGACGGCGATCGCCGCGACGCTTACCGATATCAGCGCTGCCAGGTTTCGATTTCCGACCCGTCTCTCAACCCACCGGTGAGCCGGAGACAGAATAATTGCCAGGACGAGCGCCCAGGTCAATGCAGGCAAAAAAGGCCACGCCAGCAGATAACAGACATATAGACCGATCGCCGTCGCTGCCAGGACGCCGAGCAATTTCAATTGTTTCACATCCGGCATCTGTTTCAGATCGGGCATCTCTCGCCGTCTCGCAAGCCCAGCGAGCCTAATGGTTTTCCCGAAGAAAAGGCAGGTCGGTTGCCGTACCCGGTCAGGCTGCCGCTGAGGCGCTTCGAGTGACCTTCAGGGGATTTTGCGGCTGCGCAGAAATAGGAGATAAAATGTCAGGCCCAGCGTCGGTTGCCGTACGGGTTGTGGTGCTGTCAGGATGGCGAAACCAGAAGGCGTTGGGTGCCTAGAGCGGTTCCTGATTTGACGGAATCGAAGGGGATTCCGGATCAGTCGGTTTTGTGATTCAAGATGCTGGCTGGAGTGGAGGC
>NZ_JAMYOE010000063.1:0-22541 GCF_040319695.1 Mesorhizobium sp. M0898
ATCGGCGACCGGGCGATCGAAGCCAGCATGAAATACGGCAAAGCAGTCGGGCACAAAGCCGATCTCAATTTCGGCGATTGTTTTGCCTACGCCTGCGCGAAGGCTCATCGGCTTGCCCTGCTTTATAAGGGCAATGACTTTTCACAAACTGATCTGGCGTAGGGCTTTCCGGGCCTTGCATCGCGGCGCGAGAGCCATGCAGACGCTCGGTGTCGTAAGCCGACTATTCCCGCTGATTATGAGCGATGAAAGACGTCGACCATCCGGTTTCGCGAGGTCCGCATCGTTCCCGGTCCGATGCGGTATCTCTGCGATGATGACGCGAGCAAAATCCGCTGTCATTAACGTCTTAAAATGCGCGGATATTCAGCTAGCATCGGAGCTGCCTGTCTCACAAAATCGGCCTAGTGGCCGGATGACATGATGCTGCGTGGGATGCGCGAGCATTACCGGAAATCGAGCTTACCGACATAGTCCAGGTCATTGAGCACGAACCGCTCAAACCAGACGGCTGACGTCGGCTGATCGAGCTGTCCAAAACTGCGGGTCGGTTCTCCAGCCGATTGCGACCTTCTCGGCTCAGGGTGAACAGTGGTAGCGGCGAGGAGGAACTCGTCGCGCGCCTGAGGTTCGCCGCCGATCCATAGGCGCTGTCGGCGGCCAAATACTCCGGCTTCAGGCCGAAGCGGTCCGCGGTCCTGTCAATCCTGGTGCGCGCGGCTCCCACCTCAGCCTGCCGGATCGCGCGGGTCGCCTCGACGTCCAGGGTGACGCGTTGAGCGGTCACTCCGTTCACTACCCAAAGCTGTGCTTCTTCGTCCGTATGCGGAACTGATTGGAGGGTATCTCGCTGGCCACAAACTGCGCGGCATCCGTCCGCAGCTGTGATAGGTTCGGGTATGGGCATGCAATGACCGAAGTACGCAAGCTCGCGGCAATCCTGGTGGCGGACATCGTCGGCTTCAGCCGTCTGACGGCGAGTGACGAGGATCGTACGCTCGCTCGCATCCGCACGCTGCGAAGCGACCTCGTCGACCCGACCATCGCAGTTCATCGGGGTCGGGTCGTGAAGAGCACCGGCGATGGCGTGCTGTCCGAGTTTCGGAGCGGCGTTGACGCGGTCCGCTGCGCTATGGAGCTGCAGGTAGGGATGCTCGAGCGCAATTCCGGATTGCCGGCAGAGCGTCGAATTGAACTGCGCATCGGTATTCATATCGGCGATGTTGTCGAGGAAGCGGATGGCGACCTGATGGGCGATGGCGTCAATATCGCTGCTCGTCTGGAGGGCATGGCGAAGCCAGGAACCATCTGCCTGTCTGAAGATGCCTACCGTCAGGTGCGGAGCCGGCACGACCTCGCGATTTGTGATCTCGGCGAGAGAGTCCTTAAGAACATTGCTGAGCCGATGCATGTTTATGCGCTGGAGGTCGGTACGCCTGCCCGTCGCGAGCCAACTGTCTTAATCGGCGCCACTCCGGCTCCGCTCGCCCTTCTCGACAAGCCGTCCATCGCCGTGCTGCCCTTCATCAACATGAGCGGCGACGCCGAACAGGAGTTCTTTACCGACGGCCTGACAGAGGACATCATCACCGATCTCTCCAATGTACCGGGCTTCTTCGTAATCGCCCGTAACTCCACCTTCGCCTACAAGGGCAAGCCCAGTGATGTCCGTCAGATCGCTCGCGATCTAGGGGTCAAGTACATACTTGAGGGCAGCGCGAGGCGGTCCGTCAAGCGTTTGCGTGTAAATGTGCAGCTGATCAACGCGGCGGAAGGCGGCAATCATGTCTGGGCTGAGCGCTTCGATCGCGAAATCGCCGACATCTTCGACGTTCAGGACGAGGTCACGCGACGCGTTGTTGAAGCGATTTCTGGCAAGCTCAGTGAAAGGAACATTGTTAGCCGTTTTCGACCGTCAAATCTCGAAGCCTATGATCTCTGTGTTAGGTCGCGAGGCAAATGGAACATTTCCAGATCAGACAACAGCGAGGCGCGTTCAGCTTTGGAACGTGCCGTTGCACTCGATCCAAACTACTGTGAAGCGCACAGCAATCTTGCCATCTCACTGCTGTTTGGCTGGATTATTTGGAGAGAACCGCAGGTACCCGACCGCGCAAAGGCTCTGATGCACGCACAACGGGCCGTGGAAATCGATCCCGGCGATTCCAACGTTCGCAGGATCCTGGGCTGCGTTCAGCTTTTTGAGCGCAATTGGGATGAAGCAAAATCTCAATTCGATGCTGCCATTCGGATAAATCCCAACAATGCAGATGCGGTTGCATGGATTGGTGAGCTTCAAATCTACTTGGGCAAGCCGCAAGCGGCGCTGATAGCTTGCGCGGAGGCGCTGCGTTTAAATCCTCGTCCACCCGGTTGGTATTTCTGGATCGTGGGAATGGCGCAGATTTCCACCGGTCAGTACGAAGAAGCGGTCGTGTCCTTGAGCCGGGAAGAAACCTACGGGACAGGTTCGAGGGAGCACCTGATTGCCGCGCTTGCCCTTGGCGGCCGCTTGCCTGAGGCACAGGAGGAAGCCCGCCTATTTCTTGCGGGCAATCCAGGTTGGACGATCGGCGAACTAGTAGCGAACTTGCCATTTAGGAGCATGAGTGCTGCCCAGCCCTTTGTCGATGGCTGGCGTCTGGCGGGCTTGCCGGACTAGGCATATTTCGGCGTTGGTGAAACCCCCGCACGCCACCAGGTGGCGGACGTAGCGGCACCGGCGCGAGTCCGCGAAAGCGCTATCGACCGCTCCATCCCTGCAAGTTGCCGTCTCGGTTCCGGCCGCGGCCGGTCGAAGGATACGCGACGACCTGAAGGTCGGCTGCTGGCGGATTTGTCGAAAACGTCCTCGGCCAAACCATTCAAGCGGCTTGCCTAGAACACTACGTCCTAGTGTTTGGCGTGCCCTCCCCGGTTGTCAGTCGCCGCGCATGGTCGCCTGGAACGTCGGCAGATGCTTCCTTTGTGCCTCGAGCATTTTCTCGCGATAGACGCCATAGATGACGTCGGTGTCGTGCAGTGTGACGCCGGCAATTGTCGGCGAGGCAAAAACCGGCAGTTCGATGCCGCGTTTCGAAAGCGCCTCGGCGGTGCGGGCGATCAGCTCATGCGCCAGGATCATGGCAAGCACGGTCGACGAACCGGAGACCGGCCGGCTCCAGCCCTCGACCGGCACGATGGCATCCTCGATCGGCGAGCAGGTGTCGATGACAAGGTCGGCGGCATCGGCAAGCCGTTTGCCGGAAGAGTGCGTCGCCGGCTTGTCGAGATTGTTCTTGCTGGTTATCGCAACGACGAAGATGCCGCGTTTTTTCGCATAGAGCGCGGTGTCGATGCCGGACGAATTGCGGCCGCTGTGGCCAAAGATGATGATCGAATCGCCTTTGTTCAGCGGCTGGTGATCGAGGAATTTCTCGGCGTATTTCTCGGTCCGCTCCAGCCACAGAAGTTCGCGCACGCCGCCGGCGCCGAGCACGTTATGCCACATGACACGCGGGTCGGTCAGCGGATTGAAGCCGACATAGCTGCCGTAGCGCGGAAACACTTCCTGGACCGGCAACACCGAGTGGCCCGAGCCGTAAAGATGAACCAACCCGCCGCTCTCGAGCGTGTCGGCAAAGCGGCTGGCCGCTTCGCCAAAGGCTTCGGCATTGGCTTCCGAGGCCTGTTCGATGAGGGCGGCAAGGCGAGGTATGTAGAGATCGGACACGTCGGTACTCCTGTTATGGGTCGGCTTCGGTAATGGCTCAGCTTTTTGCGGTTGGCGCGGCGCGACCGGCACGCAGCGTCGAGCGGATTTCGTAGCGGTCGCCGCGCATCACCGAGACGGTGAATTCGAAGGGGCCACGCTCGTCGGTGGTGATGCGCTCGACCACGAAAGCGGGGCTCCCCGCAGGCAGATCGAGCAACTCGGCATCCGCCGTCCCGACCGCGCCAACACGGTAGTTTTCGCGCGCCGCGACCGGCACGATGCCGTAATGGCGTTCCAACGCTTCGTAGAGCGAGCCCTGCAACAGGCCGGCATCGAGAAAGCCGGGCACGCGCGCGGCCGAGAGTTGCGCAGTCTGGATACCGATCGGTTCGTTGTTGCCAAGCCTGAGCCGCCGGATGCGCACCAGCGGGTCGCCCTCTTCGATCTCCAGCGCTCCGGCCGCGGCGGCATTGGCGGTGGTCAGGCTGCAGTCGAGCAAGCGCGAGCCGGCGACCACGCCCATATTGCCCATTTCCTGGGTGAAGCTGGTGAGTTCGCGGGTGCCGGCGACCAGCGTGGTGGAGCGCACGAAGGTGCCACGGCCATGTTCGCGCCTGAGCAGCCCGTGCTCTTCCAGATTGCGCAGCGCGTGGCGCAGCGTGATGCGGCTCACCCCGAACAGGGCGCACAGTCTGTCTTCGGCCGGAATCTGGTCGCCGGTCGCCCAATCGCCACTCTTGACGATGGCGCGGATGGCCTCTTCCACCTGATACCAGAGCGGCTCGGGTCTTCGGCGGTCCGGTTGCTGAAAGCTCACTTGGCTCATCTAATCTGCCTCCACTGTGCTCCGGCGAGACCGGCCAGCGAGGCGCCGACGAGACCGGCGCGGGAGCCGAATTCGCCGGACCGCAGCACGACATCGCGCAGATGCGGCGGCAGCTGACGCCGCAATGCCGCAAGCAGCGGCGGCCCTACCACGTCCAGCGCATCGGCAAGCCCGCCGGAAATCAGGACCGCCTGGGTGTCAAGCAGCGCGACCGCACCCGCCAAGGCAGTGCCCAGCCGGCGCGCCGGCAGCTCCAATGCGTCAAGGGCGGCCGTCTTGCCACCCCGGGCCGCCTCGACCAGCCTGCCGCCATTGGCGAGCCCGATCTGGCGCGCCGCGGCGTCGAATGCCCGCCCGGAAGCGAAGCGCTCCAGCCACCCGCTGCGGTCCTCGCCTTCATCCTCGATGTCGGCGCAGGCCCAGCCGAATGAGCAGGCGCCGCCACGTACGCCGGCGACGATGTGGTTATTGACCAGAACGGCGGAGCCGATACCGGTGCCGATCGTCAGCAGGATGGCATCGGACAGGCCTTTTGCGGCACCTTCGACCGCTTCGGCCAGCATGGCGACCTGCGCGTCATTGCCAACGGCAACGCGCAGACGAGGAAACAAGGCCGCGATGTCGATGCCGTCGAGATAGGGCAGGTTCGGAATCCAGCGGCAGACCGAGCCCTCGACAAGCCCCGGCACCGCTAAGCCAAGTGCCTCGACCGGACCGGCCTCGGCGCGCAAGGCACCGATTCGGGCGACGAAGGCATCAAGACTTGCTGGTGCGGGCTCGCGGCTGAGCATCTCCAGCCAGCGAACATCGCCGGTATGGATAGCGGCGCGCAAGTTGGTGCCGCCAAGATCGATGGCCAGAACGCGTGTCATCGAGAGCGACTCCGACTGGCTGCCGCCCGGTCCTCGAAGCGCCAGCTCCACGACGCCACGGCGCCGTCGACTCTGGTCGGCAGTGCGGTACAGACTCCGGTGCACGCGGCGCGAAAGCCGATCGGGCTGAGCGCAGCGTGTCGATGAACCATGCTCCGTCTCCCATTCGACATCGGCATCCTTTGCAGCGGTTCAGTGTCATTATAACGACATGAATTCGATCGCAAGAGGTTTTGGGGATAGCCAGCAGTGAGAAACAGCTCGAGCCATCGCACTTAAACTACTGTTTATGATTTGTGATCTCCCTTCACAAAACCGGAGTAAGAAAACGCCGCAACGCCGGCAGGAGCTCTCCACGAAGATAGCGCTTGTATCGTTGCTTCGGGTTGTCATAACGTCATGGACATCGCTGTGTGGCTATGCGGAGGGTCGGATGTCTTTGGCTTGGATTTCGAAACTGGCACTTGCTGCAGGGTTGTTGGCCTCGCCCACCATTGGTTGGGCGCAATCGGTCAACATCTCCTATCTGACCCACTGGTCGCCCGAAACGGTCGCTTTGCTGGACGCCGCGGCCAAGGACTACGCCAAGAGCAATCCGGATGTGACCGTCACCGTGCGCGCCGTCCCCTTCGGCGATCTCCTCACGACACTGCGTTCCCAGGGCGGCAGCTCGGACGGGCCGACGATCGGCGGCATCTATGATTTGTGGCTGCCCGAACTGGCGCGAGACAAGCTGGTCGCGCCGGCCCCCGATGCAGTTGCCGGCGAGGTCAAGAGTGCGTGGCCGGCCGGTGTCGTCAGTGCGGCCTCTGTTGGCGCCACGCTTTACGGCATTCCAAACGAGATCGACGTCTACGCGCTGAACTACAACAAGGAGCTGTTCAAACGGGCAGGCATTACAGCCGCGCCGAAGACCTGGTCCGAATTGAAGGATGCGGCCCAGAAGCTGACCAGGAAAGATGCCGGCCAGCAAGGCTTCGGCCTGATCAATTCCTGGGCGGCGGGTGTCGTCCATCCCTTCGCCTCGCTGCTGGTCTCCAATGGCGGCGAGCTGGTCAAGGACGGCAAACCGATGCTCGACAGTCCTCAAGCCGGTGAGACTTTCCAGCTTTACGAGGACCTGATCAACTCCGGCGCCAGCGATCCGGCGATGGCCCCGGCCGACGCCAACACAACCGGCCCCTTCCTCGACAATTTCGTCTCCGGCAAGACCGGCATGATCATCATGGCCAACTGGTGGGAAAGCGCATTGAAGAGCGGCATGGGCGACAAGTTCTCCAATATCGCCACCGCACCCATCCCGGTCGGTCCGAGCGGGGACAAGCCGCACTCGATCTCCTATTCATGGATGACCGTCGTCAGCGCCAATGCCGGTCAGGCCGAACAAAAAGCGGCATGGGATTTCCTGGTGTGGCTAAACAGTCCGAAGTCCGGCAAGAACGGCGCATCGGCAATGTCGGATATTCTGATGTCGATGGGCATCCTGCCGACTCGGACCTCCGACATCGAAGCCCATAAGGACAAGCTCGGTTCCGAGTTCCTGTCCGGCTATGTCAGTGTGCTTGCCGACGCCAAGCCCTTCCCTGTCGTCCCGGGCGGCCAGGAGTTCAGCGAATCGCTGCAGCAGACGCTCGAGGCGTTGCAGTATGGGCAGCTCTCGGCCAAGGATGCGCAGGCGAACGCGCAGGCCGATGCCGTCTCGATCCTGGAGCGTGCCGCCAAATAGCGAAGGCGCTGTTTCGAGAGCCCGACGCTTTGGAAGCAGAGCGATGATCAAGACCTATCGTGCCTCGGCGGGCATCATGCTGGCGCCGGCCGTGACACTGATCGGCGTTTTCATCCTGCTGCCAATGCTGCTCACCATCTGGCTGTCATTCCAGGACTGGTCGACGCAGACGCCTTTTTCCAATGCGAGCTTCATCGGCTTCGACAATTTTCGCGAAATATTCGGGCCGACCTCGGTCGGGCGGGATTTCAAGCGCGCGCTGCTCAACACCGCCATCTACACGGCATGTTCGGTGATCCTCATCCTGCCCCTTTCGGTAGTGTTCGGCTTGATGGTCCACCAGCGCGATGTCGCAGGCGGTACGGCGCTGCGGACCGTGTTGTTTTCCACCTACATGGTGCCGATGATCGCCGTGACGCTGGTCTGGTCGAAGCTCTATTCGCCGAGCGAGGGGCCGCTCAATCAGGTGCTCGGTCTCGCCGGCATCGGCCCGCAACTCTGGTTGTCCTCGCCAAGATCGGCGTTGATCTCGATCGTCGTCCTCAATGTCTGGCAGCAGATCGGCTATTTTACGGTGCTGGCCGTTGCCGGGCTGACCCAGATCCCGGGCAGTCTTTACGAGGCGGCGACGCTTGACGGCGCCAACCGGCGCGAACAGTTCCGCTTCATCACCTTGCCGCTGTTGAGCCGCACGCTCTTGTTCAGCGCCGTCATTGCCATCATCAACGCCGTGCAGGTGTTCGAGCCGGTGGCGCTGATCACCCAAGGCGGGCCGGTCGGCTCGACCAACGTGCTGACCTACCATATCCGCCGAGTCGGCATCGAGCGGGCACAAGGCGGGCTGGGCTCGGCCATGGCAGTGATGCTGATGCTGGCGCTGGTCATCATTGTGTGTGCGCTGTTTGCATTCGCCAACCGGAAGGATGACGAATGAGCGCGCCGGGCCGCTCAGCATCGAGCCGGTTGGCCCGCAAACGCCTGGCGGTCCGCAGAGCGCTGCTTGCCACGCTGATGCTGCTGGTTGCCGTGGCCTCCGCCTTCCCGCTGTTGTGGATGGTGCTCTCCAGCCTGAAAACGCCGGCCGAAACCATGCAGGTGCCGCCGGTGTGGATACCGCGCACGCCGACCCTCGAAGCGTACGAGAACGTGTCCGGCGTCATCAATGTCGGCCGCTCGATGTGGAATTCGCTGGTGATCGCCTCGATCACCACCGCCGGCATTCTGGTCACCAGCATGATGGCTGGCTACGCTTTCGCCAAGCATCACTTTCCCGGCCGCTCACTGCTGTTTTCGGTGCTGATCGCCACCATGTTCCTGCCGCCGATCGTCACGCTGATCCCGCTTTACCGTCTCGTCGGATCAATCGGCCTGAACGCCAGCCTTGCCGGCATCATCGTGCCCAATCTCGCCAATGCGTTCGGCATTTTCCTGATGCGCCAGTTCATAGCCGGCGTGCCCGACGATCTGATCGACGCAGCACGGATGGATGGGGCGTCGGAACTCCTGATCCTGTTCAAGATCGTCGCGCCGAGCGTGGCGCCGGCAATCGCGGCGCTGGCGCTGTTTGCCTTCGTCTATCACTGGAATAGCTATCTCTGGCCGCTGACCGTTCTACAGGGCAATGCACACGAATATCCGATCGTCATCAGCCTTAGTCGCCTGCTCAGCTACAACAGAGGCGCTCTAAACACGGGACTGGTGATGGCTGGCGCGACGCTTGCCGTGCTCCCGCCACTGGTGCTCTTCGTCTTCCTGCAGCGCTTCTTCGTGGATTCGATCGTCGGCTCGGCGGTCAAGGGATAGCGTCGGCGGCGCTGGCTATCTGTTTATCGCGAATCTGATGCGAATGCCTCACAAAGTGAACGTCGGACGTCCGTTGTTGTCACTTACCGAACAAACTCAACCACCTATGTCCTGGTGCATGGTCGGCCAGCTCGCCTTTGCGCGTACATCGCCTGTCAATGCCCAAATGCCACGCACCATTGGCTCAGTTAGCAGGATTCGGCCGGGTTTCGACACCAGAGAGGAAGTGCGAGTGGCCATGCTGCCGCGCTCAGCGGGCCGCCTGCTGATTGCGGCGCCGGTTACCGCATCGAGTCGTCGGTAATAAAGCGACGTTGCGCTCTCTGCTTTCACATCCGGGTATGCCGAAAAGTCCGTCGGTCAAAAGTCGACCAGCGGCGTGTCAACGATCTGGTGCTCGAATAGCAACCAGAACGGCGATCCCCGGGATTCGGAGTACCAATGCTCAAAAATCGCAAGGGCCTCGCCGATATTGGTGGCGGGTTCGTCCTCGGGCAGCTTCGCAGCCTGGAACAACGCAAGCGCAACGGGGCCAAAATGCGTGATCGCTTCCGTGCGCGCCTCGCTGTCCGCATTCCAGCCGAGCCGCAAGCGCAGGACGGCCAAGGCGCTGGCCACGGCGATCTCCTCACTTTCGGCTGAGGCCACGGCGTCCGAGATCGCCTGCATGAGGTTGAGCCGCCTGAAGGCGAAGGCGCGCTCCTGTTCCAGAACCGCGATCTGATTGGCCGCTTGCCGCCTGAAGCTTGCCTCGGTTGTCCTGGCGGTCTCAGCCGTCGTCTTCAGGTCATTCAGAAAGGAAGCCGTCGGGTTCATCTTGGCTCACGAGGATGGCGGAAGAGAGTGGGAGTCGAACCCACCAGAGACCGACTCGCGGCCCCTCCCGGATTTGAAGTCCGGACGCCCCACCGGGGACGACGCTCCTCCAGAAATTTGCGCCATCGGCGGCTCACCCTCGCCTGTCAGGCGGAACAGGTCCAGCCTGCGCCTGTTCAGACGGCGCAAGTCTCCCCGCCGCAGCGTCACGCCGTGCCGATCGAGAAATTCGAGGATATGGATGGCGACCTTGCGTCCGCTGCCCACGCGATCGCGAAATTGAGCAGCGGTGAACTCGCCTGTGGGCATCGACGCAGCGAGGTCGCGCGCGATCTCGACGATCTGCGCCAACGCCTGGCGCTGGAAGAAGTGATCATGAGCGACCTCGTGGACCTTCCCTATGCGGCCGGCAAGCTTCAGAAGCCGCCGGATTTCCGTCTCCGGCGCGGCCAGCACCTCGGCAATATCCCACACTCTCGGCGGATGGAATCGTTCGGGTCCGCCGATGAGGGGCTGGATCTGCAGCCAGAGAGTTTCATCCTTTGCCGTCAGGTGCGCCTCATGACCGGGCAGCCGCACCCAGGCGCCGTCCAAGGCAACTTCTCCAGCGTGCGAAAGGCTCCGCAGAACTGCTATGAACGAGGGGGCCGGCAGACGTGGATCAAGCCCAATACGCAGTCTCTCGATTCCTACGCCCGGCAAATCCGGATTGTCGGCATGGAAGGTCTCCAGGGTCGCGGCCAAGTCGCGCTTGAATCGCAACCAGCGCTCTGGTGACAGCACGAGAAGCATTTCTCCGACGGCAAAACGGACAAGTCCGAGTTGATCGATCAGGCCTTCCGTCTCGCAGTCACTGAGCGCCCTGTCGCGCGCGAAAGCCTTCAGGTCGAAATAGTGGGGCGGCGCATCAAGGAGGGCGGCGGCGGCCAGTTCGGGCGCCAATAGCGCATGGGCATCGAGTTGGACCAGCCGTTCCGGCGCGCGGCGTTTGCGGCTGGGCGCCCGCAGATCGAGAAAATGTCCGCCGCCGATGGTTCGCTGCGCGGAGGTGTCGCGCACCACGTAAACGTCGCCGGCAGCGGCCGCGATCGGACTGTCCAGCACCAATTGAACATTGGCCGTGCCGCCAGGCCCGATCGGTTCGTCTCCGAGGAGTACAATGCGTGCCCCCACCTCCGTCGCGGCATGGTGGAGCCGCACCGGAAACCATTGGCCGATCGGCTTGCATTCACCCGGCAGAACGCGAAGGCTTGCATCGATCCGGTCCGACGGCGCGTGAAGCTTCGGATCGACAATTACGTCGCCGCGCCGGATCGCCTCCTTGAAAACCCTTTCGCCGGTCAGATTGAGCGCGCAGCGGTCTCCCGCCCGACCACGTTCAGCCGGCCGGTTCTGGGCGTGGATCGATCGGACCCGCGCAAGCAATCCCGACGGGCTTACGACCACGTTGTCCCCAGTACCGAGAGAACCCGAAAGCACGGTGCCCGTCACGACGGTGCCCACGCCGCGCAGCGTGAACGAGCGATCCACCGCTAACCGAAAACGGCCCGAAACTGCACGCCGGACAAGATGAGACGCCTCCTCGAACAAGAGATACCTGAGTTCATCGATACCTTCGCCTGTAACGACCGAGACGGGAATCAGGCGGGCCTCGGCAAGCATCGTCCCGGCAAGCACCGAGCGGATATCGTTCGCCACCGCAGTGCGGCGCTCTGGATCGGCCAGGTCGCATTTCGTGAGCAGGACGGCGCCGCGCTTGACACCGAGCAGATCGACGATGGCGAGATGCTCCCGGGTTTGCGGCATGACGCCGTCGTCGGCGGCCACCACGAGCAACACGAAGTCGATGCCGCTGGCGCCGGCGAGCATCGTGTGTACGAAACGCTCGTGCCCGGGAACATCCACGAAACCGATGCTATCCCCGCCCGGCACCGGGAAATAGGCGAAGCCGAGATCGATCGTCATGCCGCGTGTCTTTTCCTCCTGCAAACGATCGGTGCCTATACCGGTCAGCGCATACACCAGAGCAGTTTTGCCATGGTCGACATGTCCCGCCGTGCCAACGATCATGATGATGCGGCCTCCGGCCACGGCGCGGCGGCGCGACGCTCGGCCTCGGCGGCATCGCCCGCGCTCAATTCGGCCCGCACCGCAGCCAGATAGCGGCTGGCAAGGGCGCTGCCGCCTGCCTGGGCGCGCAGGAGCCAAACCAGCGCCTCGACCGCGTCAGCCGGCACGCCCGTGCCAAGATGACAGGCGGCACCGAGCATTGCCTGCCCTTCGGCGTCTCCTCGCACGGCAGCACGGCGCCACCAGCGGACAGCCTCGTCCGGATCGCGCGGCACGCCGAGCGCATTGTGATAAAGCATGCCGATCCGGGTCATCGCGGATGCGATGCCTTGATCGCCCGCGGCAAGCGCCCAACGTCGCGCCTCGCCGACATCGGGAACCATCACTTCGCCCTCCAGCAGCATCCAGCTCAGCATATCCTGCGCCGGTCCGTCGCCAGTTTCCGCTGCGGCCCGATAGAGCTCGGCCGCCCGGCGAAAGTCCTGCTCGACTCCTTCGCCGCGGAAATAGAGCGACGCCAAGTTCCTTTGTCCGACAGGATCCCCTGCCTCGGCGGCGAGCGCCAGCCAGCGAAAGGCCATTTCCGCATCACGCTCGACGCCGAGCCCTTCGGCGAAGCAGGCGCCGATATTGTTCTGAGCGCGGGCAACGCCCCGGTGAGCCAGCGGCTCCCATATGGAGAGAGCCACGGCGTGGTCACCTCGCCGCGCGGCTTCGAGGGCCTCGGTCATGCGTGCGGCCACAGGCGTCTCGGCTGGGCGGCGCGCAAGGCGGTCAAGCCAGCGCATCGGTTCCTCCCGGATTTAAGCCGGCCAGATTGGCGACGAAGTTCGCCTCGTCTTCCAGGCAGCGGAAATCGAGCACGAGCGCCTGGTTTTCGATGCGCCCGATCACGGGGACGTCCAGCCCACGCAGCGCAGCCGCAAGCGCTACGAGCGACCGGCCGCTCCCTGAGCGCGGCTTGAGTGCAAGCCCGGCGCTTGGCATAGTTTCGAGCGGTAGCGCGCCGGATCCGACTTGGCTCCGGCACTCCACCGTGTTGACCGCAAAGGCTTCGCCCACGGCGTCAGCAACCAGGGGAGCAAGGCGCTTTGCCTGCGCTGCAATCTCCCTCACCGAGCGCGAGAGCAGCCTTAGCGTCGGCAGGCGCTCGGCCAGGCGGTCGGGGTCGCGGTAGAGCTTCAACGTCGCCTCGAGCGCTGCCAAACGAAGCTTGTCGACCCTGAGCGCCCGCTTCATCGGGTTGCGGCGGATCGCTGCGAGCAGGTCCCTGCGGCCGACGATGAACCCCGCCTGCGGACCGCCAAGCAGCTTGTCGCCGGAGAATGTGACGAGATCGGCGCCGTCGGCGACCGCCTCGCGCACGGTCGGCTCGCGCCCAAGGCCGTAGCGGGCTAGATCGACCAGCGTGCCCGAACCGAGATCATGGATCAGCGGTATCCCATGCGCCTTGGCGATTGAAGCGAGCTCGGGTGCCCGGATCTCGGCCGTGAATCCTTCGATCCGGTAGTTCGATGTGTGCACCTTGAGGATGAGCCCGGTCTCCGGGCCGATCGCCGCGACATAGTCTTTGCGATGCGTGCGGTTGGTGGTGCCGACCTCGACAAGCCTGGCGCCAGCGCGCGTCATGATCTCGGGCATCCGGAAAGAGCCGCCGATCTCGATCAACTCGCCTCGCGAAACGATCGCTTCGCGACCGAGCGCCAGCGTGTTGAGGACGAGAAGGACGGCAGCCGCGTTGTTGTTGACGACGGTTGCATCCTCGGCTCCGGTCAGCTCGCAAACGAGCGATCGAAGATGATCGTCCCGTTCGCCGCGCTCGCCTTTGTCGACATCGAATTCGAGAGCCACCGCTTCGCGCATCGCCAGCCGAACAGCCTCGACCGCCTCTTTCGCGAGGAGGGCTCGTCCGAGATTGGTATGCAGCACCGTTCCGGTCAGGTTGAAAACGGGGCGCAGGGAAGAGCGTTCGCCGTCCCTGAGTTGCACGAGCGCGTCGCCGGCAAGATCGTTTGCCTCCGGCACGACGGCTCCGGCAATGCGGGAGGCCATTCGTGCATCGGCGACGGCTCGGCGAATGGCCTCCGTCGCGGCCTGCCGTCCGAAGCGCTCTATTGCGGCCGCCGCCAGCGGGGTCCTCAGCACTTGGTCGACCGACGGAAGATTGCGCAAAGGGTTTGCGGATGAAGGGGTCATCGTATCAATAGCCAACAAGGAACGGATTGAACGATCCGCGGCGATGGCCACCCTCGCGGACGAGCAGGTCGAGGCCGAGCGTCGCCACGTCGTCGGCGACCGGATCGAGAGCCGGATCCTTGTGCTGGTACAGGATCTTTACATAGCAGCCGCATGCATCGCAGGTCTCGGCCTTGACCGTGCCAGGGCCTCCCTCGATTTCCTGATAGCCTATCCCCTTGGTCGAGCCGCACAGCGTACATTTGACACGGACGTGGTTCCACAATGTTCCACACAGCGCGCAGGCGCAGAACCGCGCCCCGTGTGCGCCGTGCCAACCGACGATGATCGAGGATACGGGCGGCCCACCGCAGGCCGGACAGGCGCCGTCGGCAACCGGAACCAGCGTCGAGCTGTCGAGACATGCCGCGAGGCGGGCGAAGTGAACCTGCAGCGCGGCCGCGACATAGACATGCTCGGCAAGCGCGTTCATTGGGATCGCATCGGTGAGCACATTGCGCACCATGGATTCGACCCCGGACGCATCGATATTCGCCAGCCCGTCCAAGGCGGCTGCGGCCGCCTCGGGTTTTTCGATCGTGGCTGCCACTTCGAACAGGCGGCCGAGCGTCATTCCAAGGGCAGCATCCGAAGTGAATTGGCTGCGATCGAGCGGCGGCATACCGAAGGTTCGTGCGCGCTCGCGCGCCTCCGCGGTCGGCAATTTGACATCCGGCAAGCCGTCCTGGATGCGGTGCTGCGCATCCGTCAGTGCAGAGAGGAAGCGGAGATAGGGGCCGAGCTGGTGGTCATCCACCAACACATTCAATCGCTCGGAGCGGCGAATGAACAAGGTCCGCGGATCAGGCAGGCGCGCAAAGGGTGGGGCCGAGACCTCGCCGATTACAGTCGGGTCAGGGCGTGACGGATCTTGTTGCCTTGGCATTTCAACCTCACGAACCTCACGGGCCACGTGGTCGGCTTGATACTGCTCCAGAGCAATTCCACGAAAAGTGTATAACGGTTTTCCGTCCGGAATTGCGTAAAAACAAATACTCGCTCATTCGGCAGGATTCGATCCCGAACGTCCGTCCGGTTTGCCTGCGATCAGTTCACGCAGCCATTTGCGATGATGCCGCCAAGCCCAGCCGCCGGTCACCCGTCCGCGCGTCATGGCGGGTATGGTGCCGCGTACCCAGATGGCCGAGTAGAAATGGATAATCCAGACGCCGATGATCGCCACGGCAGCGATCGAATGGACAAGCAGCGCCACCCGCTGCTGCCCGATCGTGGTGTAAGCGGCGAAATATTGTTGCCAGATGACGATGCCGCTCGAAATCAGGATGATGATGAGGATCGACATTGACCAGAAGACGAGCTTCTGGCCGGCATTGTACTTGCCAACGTCGGGGACGTTGTCCTCGTGATTGGACAATACGTCACGGAAACGGGCGAGCCACGTTCCGTCCTCGGGCCTCCACAAATTGGCCTTCCAGAACCGAAGGAAAAGCCCAAGGAAGCTGAAGAAGAGCAAGACGCCGATCCATGGGTGAATGAAGCGCGTGAACTGACCGCCGCCAAACAGCCCCGAGAGGAAGAACAGGCTCGGGTGAAACATGGCAAGGCCGGACAAGGCGAGCAGGATCAGGCTGGCCGCCGTGATCCAATGGTTGATCCGCGCGCTCACCGTGTAGCGGTCCACGATGACTGGCTTGCCGGGATGTACCTGCTCGTTCGGCTTCACGTCATATGCGGCCATCGTTGTCGCCTTCCGTCAGCTCTTCGGCATGCTCCTCATCCGTCTCGGAGACCCTGTTCGGTCCCATCACCAGATGGTGAAGCAGGCCGACGCCGGCCGCCACGCCGAGAATGGTGAGGCCGGCATATTTGGTCACGCCCTTCCACGCCTCCACGAGCGGACTGATCTTCGGCTCCTTCGGCAGACCAGAATAGAGTTCCGGCTGGTCGGCATGGTGCAGCACATACATCACATGCGTCCCTCCGACGCCGGGCGGATCGTAGAGGCCGGCATTCGAATAGCCGCGCGATTTCAGGTCCTTGATGCGGCCGTCGGCGTGCTGTTTCATCTCGTCTTTCGTACCGAACACGATCGCCTGGGTCGGGCAGGCCTTGGCGCAGGCTGGTCCCTGGCCGACAGCCACGCGGTCGGAACAGAGCGTGCATTTGTAGGCCGTGTGATCGACTTTGGAGATGCGCGGAATGTTGAACGGGCAACCCTTGATGCAATAGCCGCAGCCGATGCAGTTCTCATGGACGAAATCGACGATGCCGTTCGAATACTGCACTATGGCGCCTGGCGCCGGACAAGCCTTGAGGCAGCCCGGGTCAGCGCAATGCATACAGCCATCCTTGCGGATCAGCCATTCGAGTTCGTTTGTCTCGGGATTGTCCCATTCGCTGTAGCGCATCAGCGTGAACATGTCCGGCGTCAGATCGGCAGGATTCTCATAGACGCCGGTATTGAAGCCGATCTCCGGATGCGTGTCGTTCCACTCGATGCAGGCCGTCTGGCACGCCTTGCAGCCGATGCATTTCGAAACATCGATGAGCTTGGCGACTTCCGTCAATTGCTGCTCGGGCGCGGGAACGGTCGAGGCAGAGCGGCGGATGAGGTCCTTGTCGGAAAATCGCGGTGCGGTATCCGTCGTCGAAGGATTTGGAAGTGGAGGAAACATCGCTTACTCCTCCTACGCTGCCGGCCCGGCGATGGGCTCGATATTGACAAGGAACGCCTTGTATTCCGGCGTCTCGATGTTGGCGTCGCCGACAAAGGGGGTGAGCATGTTCGGGCCAAAGCCTTTCTTCGCCGCTCCCGTGAAGCCCCAATGCAATGGTATTCCGACGATGTGGACGGTCTTGCCATCGCAGGTGAGCGGCCTGATCCGCTTGGTCACCATGGCCTTCGCCACAACGGAACCGCGCTTCGACCAGACGCGCACCCAGCCGCCTTTGGTGATGCCCTTCTCGGCCGCAAGCTGTTCCGAAATTTCCACGAAAAACTCCGGCTGCATCGCCGCATTGGTGATGACGTGCTTGGTCCAGAAGTGGAAATGCTCGGTCAGCCGGTAGGAGGTCGCCGCGTAGGGGAACTCCTGCGAAGCCGATTCCGCGAACTGGGCCATATCGCCTTCGAACACCCGCGCTGCGGGGTTGCCGCGAACTTTGGGAGCTATCGGGTTCGCGATGGGCGACTCGAATGGCTCGTAATGCGCAGGGAATGGTCCGTCGCGCATCATGCCCCGGGTGAAGAGGCGCGAGACGCCTTCCGGATTCATGATGAACGGGCCTACTTGATCAGGCTTTGCCGTTGGCAAGATGTCGGGGACATCGTAGCCCGACCATTTCGTGCCGTCCCATTCAATCACCTTGCGGCTTGGATCCCAAGGCTTTCCGGTGAGGTCAGCCGACGCCCTGTTGTAGAGAATGCGGCGGTTGGCGGGCCATGAGAACGCCCATTTGGAATAGGCGCCGGTTTCGTCAGGATCGGTGGTGTCCCGCCTGGCCATGTTGTTGCCGTTTTCGTTGAAGCAGCCGGAATAGATCCAGCAGCCGCAGGAGGTGGAGCCGTCGTCGCGCAGCGCGGCGAAGCCCGGCAAGAGCTTTCCGGCCTCGGCCAGCACCTTTGTCGGGTCGGCCGTGTCGGTTACCCTGGCGAGCGCCCTACCATTGATCTCCTGGGCAAGCTCCTCGGCCTTCGGATCGCCGGGGTCGGCATAAGGCCAGTTGAGCTTGACGATCGGATCCGCGAAGGCGCCACCTTCCTTGGTGTAGAGCTCCTTCAGGCGCAGATAGAGCTGCGCCATGATCCAGGTATCGCGTTTGGCCTCGCCGGGGGGCGTGCCGCCGGCCCAATGCCACTGCAGCCAGCGCCCCGAATTGACCAGCGAGCCGTCGTCCTCAGCGAAGCAGGTGGAGGGAAGCTGGTAGACTTCCGTCTGAATCTGCGACGGATCGACATCGTTGTACGGCCCGTGGTTCTCCCAGAACCGGCCCGTCTCCGTGTCCAACGGATCCATGATGACGAGGTATTTGAGCTTCGAGAGGGACTCGATCACCTTCTTCTTGTTCGGAGCTGCCTGTAGCGGGTTGAAGCCCTGGCAGAAATAGCCGTTCATCTTGCCCTGGTGCATCAACTCGAAAGCCCGCAGCAGATCGTAGCCCGGCAGGTCGAGCTTCGGCAGGTAGTCATAGGCGAAGCCGTTCTCCGGCGTTGCCGCGTTGCCCCACATTGACTTCTGGAAGCTTACGAAGAACTTCCTGTAGTTCTGCCAGTAGCTCATCTGGTTCGGCCGGAGCGGCTTGAAGCCCCGGGTCGACATGTAGGCTGCCAGATCGACCTCCTTCTCAGTCGGCAGCGTCAGATAACCGGGCAGCAGGTTCGACATCAGCCCGAGGTCGGTCAGCCCCTGGATGTTGGAGTGACCGCGAAGCGCGTTCATGCCGCCGCCGCGTATACCGATATTGCCGAGAACAAGCTGCAGCATCGCCATGGCGCGGATGTTCTGCGAGCCCTTCGAGTGCTGGGTCCAGCCGAGCGCGTACATCGAGGTCATCGCCTTGGTCTGAGCCGATGTCTCGGCGACCATCGCGGCCACCTTCAGGAACCGGTCCTTCGGTGTGCCGCAGATGCGCTCGACCATCTCCGGCGTGTAGACCGCGACATGCTTCTTGAGCAGATTCCAGACGCAGCGGGGATTGGCCAATGTCGCGTCGACAACGGCAAAGCCGTCCGTGCCTATGTCATAGTCCCAACTGGACTTGTCATAGTCTCGCTTCGCCTCGTTATAGCCGGAGAAGAGGCCGTCCTGATAGGTGAAGCCCTCCTTGACGACATATGTCGCGTTGGTGAAGGCCTTCAGATAGTCCCATTGCACCTTATCGTTCTGGATGCAGTAGTTGATCAGCCCGAGCAGGAAGGCGATGTCCGTTCCCTGGCGGATCGGCGCGTAAAGATCCGACACCGAAGCCGAGCGCGTAAAGCGCGGGTCGATGACGATGAGCTTGGCGCCGCGGTTGGCCTTCGCCTCTGTGACCCATTTGAAGCCGCAAGGATGCGCTTCCGCGGCATTGCCGCCCATGATGACGACGAGATCCGTGTTCTTGATGTCGGTCCAGGAATTGGTCATTGCGCCGCGGCCGAATGTTGGGGCGAGACTCGCCACCGTCGGGCCGTGTCAGACACGTGCCTGGTTGTCGAACACCAGCATGCCCGCGCTGCGGACCACCTTGTAGGTCGCGAACGCGGTTTCATTGGTCGAAGCCGAGGCGGCGAGGAAGCCGGTGGTGATCCACCGGTTGACCGTCACGCCGTCATTGTTCGTCGCGACGAAGTTCTTGTCGCGATCGTCCTTCATCAGGCGGGCGATGCGGCCGAGCGCGTCTTCCCAGCTTATCGGCTCGAACTTGTCCGAGCCCGGTTTGCGGATCATCGGATGTTGCAGACGGGTCGGCGACTTGACAAATCCGAGCAGGGCCGACCCTTTGGGGCACAAGGTGCCGCGATTGGTCGGATGATCAGTGTCACCCTCGATATGGGTTATCTCGGCCGGCTCGCCCTTTCTGAGATCGCCCTTCGAATACAAGATTATGCCGCAAGCCACCGAGCAGTATGGACAGGTGTTGCGTGTTTCGGTGGTGTTCGCGAGCTTGAAGGGCCGTATAGCCGCCGCGTGTGCGGCCTCGCTATCGCCGAAGCCGAGGGCTCCAAGCGTAGTACCGGCGAGACCCGCGCCTGCTGTTTGCAGGAACGCGCGTCGAGAAAGATCGATGTTCATGGGTTCCTCCCGAAGCCGGTGCCCCACAAGGCAACTCGAACCAACGGTTTAATCCGAGTAACTAGTCTCGGACCAAATAAAATCAATGCCAAAGAACCAGGTGCGTACGGTGCAGCAAAAGTGCCCCTCCGAACCGCCTTTCTGCAACAGGTTTGTGCCCCAAATCGGCATTGTGTATTATTGTTGAATATTCTCGTCATCTTTTCGTGACCGCGACTGCGATTGACGAAAACGAACGCATTACCGTACAGTAAAGCGTGGTGATGAAACAGCTCCCGCGGGTCGGGGCGCCTTTCGATCGATACCCAATGACGGCGATGCCTCGCACGCCGGATACGGTCCTTGCCTTTCCCAACTTAATGAAATCCGCTGAGAGCAAGCGTGCTCCAAACGCGCCGTGCGTTGGCGCGATCGTATTTTCCATTCCGGTTGACCTTGATCCCTACTAAAGCGTGCCAGCAGAGGAGGCTCGACGACTATGGCAATCGCCCTCTCGCCCGACATAACCGATGCGCCCGTTGTGCGCCTGACCAGCCTCGCCCATGGCGGCGGTTGCGGCTGTAAGCTGGCACCGTCAGTGCTGCAGCAGCTTCTCGCTAATCCGGCGGCTGCCAGTCCCTATCATCAGCTTCTCGTCGGCACGGAGACCGGCGACGATGCGGCAGTCTGGCAACTCGACGGCGCGACTTGCGTCATCGCGACCACCGACTTCTTCATGCCTATGGTAGATGACCCCTACGATTTCGGCCGGATTGCCGCAACCAACGCCCTGTCCGATATCTATGCGATGGGTGGCCGGCCGATCATGGCGCTGGCGATCCTCGGGATGCCTCTCGACAATATCCCGATGCTCATGGTCCGCGAAATCCTGAAAGGTGGCGAAGCTGTCTGCGCCGACGCCGGAATCCCGGTTGCAGGTGGCCACTCGATCGACTCGCCGGAGCCGATTTATGGCCTCGCAGTCATCGGCACATGCCGGCCCGGCGATATCCGACGCAATTCTGACGCCAAGCCGGGTGACGCCTTGATCCTGACGAAGGGGCTCGGCGTCGGCATCTATTCCGCCGCCATCAAGAAGCAGGCGCTTTCCGAGAGCGGCTATCGCGAAATGATCGCCTCCACCACCCTTCTCAACCGGATCGGATCGGAGCTGGCGCAGGACGCGAACATCCACGCCGTCACCGACGTGACCGGATTTGGCTTGCTCGGACATGCCCTCGAGATGGCACGCGGTTCCGGGTGCACGCTGATAATTTGCAGCCACGACGTGCCGCTCTTTTCCGAAGCTGCCTCGCTCGCAGTCGACGGCCACGTTACCGGCGCATCGCGGCGCAACTGGGCGAGCTATGGCGACGCGGTAAGCTTACCTCCCGGCATGCCCGAGTGGCGACGCCATCTTCTCACGGATCCACAGACTTCGGGCGGGTTGCTGGTTGCTTGCGAGACCGACCGCGCAGCGGCGCTCGTCCAGAGGATCGTCGCGGACGGCTATCCTTTGGCTCGCATCATCGGCCATGCCAGGCCCGGCGCGCCGACAATAGTAGTAGAAGCCTGAACGGCCGCTCCGCTTCCCCGCCAGATGACGGGGCGCGCCCTCCGGTCCGCGACACTCCACCTCCTGCCACCACTGGATCGGCAGGCAAAGACGCCGCCTGCCCTGTCCACGCTGGATTGGCAGCGGACGCTGATCCGTCTCGACCGCTTTCGGCCGCGTCGGCCGTTTCGCTAGATCGCTTCGCCCGGCTTATGGAAGTTCGATCTCGCCGTCCACCACGTGGTTGAGGCCGGTGCCTTCCGCCGTCAGCGTCATGCGGACCTTCAGCTTCTTGCCGCCGATTTGCCCTTCGCGCACCGTCTCCTCGATCTTGCGCTGGGAGGTGACGCCGACTTGCTTCAGGAACTTGCGGATCGACATGTTGACGGCGTCTTCGCTCATGGCGGAACTCCTCTGTGTCCGGAAGGGATTGTAAGGGAAGGCAAGGGATCAAGGAAGCAGGACGGTGACGCACGGTTTTATTGAAATAGACCTCGAGCCGGGAGGAGACGTCGGGTCTTTAACTTGATCGACCCCTGGCAGGAGGAGTGGAACCGATCGACGTCTTGCGCAGAAGGAGCACTATGACGGCCATCTCGGCCTCGATCTGACCGATCAGGAAAAGAGTGATCTGATCGAGTACGTCAAATCGATCTGATCAGCACTCGGCGCTTCTTTGGATTGGATTGGGAGGAAAGTTCATTAAAGAAGATCGTGGTGAGATAAATTGCGGGTCGGCACAACGTGAGCCAGGCCAAGCGCTGTCTCGCCGGAAATTTCTTAGGGTGTCGACGGCCGGCGCGGCGATTTGCCGGTGCAGGTGGGCTTGCTTCCTGCATGACAGGTCAGCCTGCGGCGCGCGGCGCCGAAACAACCCCAAAACCTGTGGTGCTTTATTAGGATGTTCCAAACAAAGGTCGCCGCTGCGCCGGGTGTACCCGTTTCCTGAAGCCGAATGCATCCGAGATTGTCGCGGGTGAAATCAGCCCCGATGGTTGGTGCCGCTTTTACAAAGCACGGCCTGCCTGATCGGCAGAAACCAGCGGAGACTTTCGTTGTCTGCTGCGCTGCGGGTGATGGCCTGCAGGCATCGCGTCGAGGATGTCGGGTCACATCAGGCATTCGACAAGTCCGGAGTCAGAGCCGAAGTGATCGACAACTTTCCAACGTTTTCCTTCGCGATTGACCCATCCTGGTCAAACACCCCAAACCGGCGGCTGCATCACCGTT
>NZ_JAMYOE010000064.1:0-22517 GCF_040319695.1 Mesorhizobium sp. M0898
CATGAACCATGGCTCCTGCGTCGCAGGGTTGAGCCGTGAACATGCGCCCAACAGTGATCGTCGCGGCACGCTGTGGCGCGGTCCTGGTCGTCGCGCCGGCATGAATGGCCTCGAGCGCAGTTCATCTGGGACGCATCAGCGAGCGTTCTGGCTGCCGTACAGCGTCGAGTCGGTCGGCAGGATGGATGTTGCTGATATGGCCGCCATCATGCGCCCGAACGGCTGTCAGCCTACTGGCTCAACGAATATCTGACGAACTGCGTGCTGCTTGTGAAGCGGTTGCCAGCTCGCAGCGGACTACCCGTTGCCATCGCGGTACCGCTGTCGTCCGGGGTGTGACCTTTGGACTGCGCTCGAATGGGATCGCGCGGCCGAGCACTGCCTGTCTGGCAGGCGTGCGGGGCGGCCGCCAGTGACGAAGTCTTTCTCATGAACCGGGGACACTTTGACGGCCGTTATTTCGGCCCCCTCCCGCGGACTTCGATCATCGGCGGCGCGGTGCCGGTCTGAACCAGCAACCGTCTGAACCAGCAACCGCACCCCGCCAGCGCGAGAGACTTGAAAGATCGCGTGCGAGGCGACCTGTGACGGCGCGCGACAGTCATCGTCAACGCTTATGAAAGGTGCAACGCAATGGAACCATCAACCCTAGTGATAATGGCCCTAGTGATAACGGCTTGTTCGGCAGCATCTCAATGCTGACGCTGGACGCGAAGCTCTCGCTGTTCCTGGGGAAAATCGGACGCGAAAAAGCGCCACACCATTGCGTCTCTTGCGAAAGCATCGAGATCGGCGCGGCGTGGGATCGCATTGGCAAGGCCGACGCCCATCTCGCCGTCTCTATCGACAATCCGTCCTTCAAACGACCGATCCGCGCCAAACTATTTCCAGTTCGACGCCGAGAAAAGTGCCTGGGCCTTGCGCTGAGCTAGCCATCAAAGCGCCACGAGTGAGACTAATCGAATGCTCCAATTGCGCCTCAGTGAGCGTTCTGTGCCAGATCGCTTGGGCGCCGGTCAAACCCTTCGGCCGATGTCCCGTCGGGCGGTCGCCGTGCGTGGCGAAGGATCAAGAGGCGGCAGACACTGCCCATCGTTCCGAAGGCTCATCGCGCCGAATTGCAGGTGAACAAGACGGCCGGCGAAGCCTTGCCCTTGACGGAGACGAGCAGGCTGCTGGTGCGTCGGGGCGATGGTCGTGCGCTACAATCTACAAAGGCACCGCAATGCTATCCGCATGCGTAATGCCCATCCTTTGCAGTGTCGGCAAGCTAGGCGGATTTGCAATCGCGTGGGTGAGCGCACGGCTCCTCTGACACTAGCATCTCCTCCGCCGGTCCGTGGCCAGTCTATATCTCGGGAGATTGCTTTCACCGTCATAGATGTCGAGTGCGTTGACGATGTTCAGTTCATGCCGTGTCGCGAAAGGGCGCGATGGGACTGATGCAGATCATGCCAGCGATATGGGAAGAACTGCCCATTAAGTAGATCTCAGCATCGATTCTTATCAACCGCGTGACAATATTCTTGCGTACAGCATGTCTTCGCGAGATGCTTGACCGCTTTGGCCCAACGGCTTCCTGCCTGCCTACATTGCCGGTCATGGACGATATCAACAGCACCTCTCCGCTGCCGACCGAGACAATCGACTACGTCAGAAAACCCGCGCCATTGATTATCGGGACCGTTCTCATCCGACGGGCGGCCCACGGCAGGGAGCTGGCAGAACGAGCGCAATCCCTTCGTCGGTTTTCGCGCACACCGCGGACATTCAGGATGTCTTCCGATCGCGTGACGACCGTGACGCCAATGTTGCTGCTGAGATAGTGTTAGCGGCGATTCATCGCTCCAACGTTTAGTCGCCGATGAATGTTGCCGTAACTGACTTAACTGCGGTCGAGTCGCTGCCGGATAGCTCACCAACATCACGGTGGCATTCCTGGAGACGTTTTTTCGGTCGGCTACCCTGTGGGAAATGGCGTGGGAGGGTGGTTTAGGGAGACGGAGGACGAGGGACGGGAGGGACAGCAAGATAAAGCGAGCTGGCGCTCGCCCTCGCTTCGCTCGTAAGTTGTTGTCTGCACATTGTTTTTTCCGGCAGATTCCGAGACCAGGCGGAATGATGTGAGGTGCGGGGCTCGAGGCTGTCGGCTACGCTATTGATCTGAAACGAGAAACTGCGGCGCCCTAGCGATGTGCGATCCGCCGTTTTACGCCGCAGCAAGTCTTTGCGCGCCATAGCGCGCTCGGCGCTCCGGCCATCTTGAAGCACCAAATCTGACCCCCGATGCTGTCGTTATGGCAGATCGTGACAGCGACAGGTTCCAGGTTCGCACCGGCCGGATGCGGCATGGCGGCGCGCCGGTCAATTCGCGCGCACTGCCCTTTGTGCGCCAGGTCGAGATCGCCATCCGCAAGCAAGGCGGCAACCCCAATCGCTTGGGCGGAAGCGGTCATGCCGGGAAGGGGAGCGGCCGCTTCAACGCCCGCGGCCGCGGCGGCAAGGTGGCGTCAGCGTTGCCAAAGGGCGGTGGCGGGTGGAAGCAGGACGGCAATGGCGTGCGCTTTCGCTCCCGCCGCGTCGTGGTGAAGGCGCGCGTCGTCAAGCTGCCGGGGCGAGGCAAGGGGACTGGGCGAGGCCAAAAGTTCGTGACGACCAGCAAGGCCGTCGATGCGCATCTGCGCTATCTCCAGCGCGACGGCGTGACCAGGGACGGCGAGAAGGGCAGGGTATACTCGGCCGTCGACGACGAGGCCGACAGCAAGGCCTTCGTCGAGCGCGGGCGCGGTGACCGACATCAGTTCCGCTTTATCGTCGCGCCGGAGGATGCCGCCGAGATGGAAGACCTGCGCTCCTTCACCCGCGATCTCATGCGACAGATGGAGACCGACCTCAGCACGCGCCTCGACTGGATCGCCGTCGACCATCACAACACCGGTCATCCGCATACCCACGTCCTGGTGCGCGGCATCACCGATGACGGCAAGATCCTGAACATCGCCGGCGACTACATCGCCCATGGCATCCGTCACCGGGCAGGCGAGCTGGTCGAACGGGAACTCGGGCTGCAAAGCGAGATCGAGGTCGCCCGCAAGCTGGCCAGCGAGGTGGACGCCGAACGGCTGACCCGGCTCGACCGCATGCTGATCGCCGAACAGCAGGAGCACGATCTTGTCGATCTCCGTCCCAATGCCAGCGACCGCTACACCATTTCCAGCAATCGCTATCTGCTGATCGATCGGGCGAAGAGACTGGAGCACTTCGGCCTGGCGAGCGAGATCGAGCCCGGCCGGTGGGTCGTTTCCGACAGGGCCGAAAGTACTTTGCGAGCGCTTGGCGAGCGCAACGACATCATCAAGACCATGCATAGGGCACTCGAGGAGCACGGCCTGGCCCAAGAGCGGGGCGCGGCCCAATATGTCATGCACCGGCGGACCATCACCGAGCCGGTCGTTGGCCGTGTGCTCGCCAAGGGCCTTGCCGGCGACGAGATGAGTGACTGGCTGTCGCTCGTCATCGATGGCGTCGACGGGCGCACCCACTATGTCGAGACTGCGGATGCGGCAAAGCTCGACGACGTTCAGCGCGGCCATATCGTGGTGCTCGATCCGATCCCGCCGAAGGAGGAGCCGCGTGCGGCCGACCGCAACATCAGTGTCGTGGCGGGCGAGGAAGGTATCTATCGTCCGAGCACACACCTGGAGGCGATCCGCGAGACGTTTTTGGAGCAGGGCAAGGACCCTGACGCCTTTGTCCGTTTCCACGTCCGCCGTCTCGAAGCGCTGCGCCGGGCCGGTCATGTCGAACGTATCGACGACGACCGTTGGCGCGTTCCAAAAGACCTGCCCGAGCGCGGCGTCGCCTATGATGCCAATAACCGCGGCAAGGACTTCTCCATCCGCGTGCTCTCGACGCTCGATCTGGACGCGCAGGTCGGCAGCGACGGCGCCAGCTGGCTCGACCGGGAGCTGACGGCCAAGAACCCTGTGCCGCTGGTCCGGTCAGGCTTTGGTCTCGAGGTGGACAACGCCCTCGACAGACGGGCTAGCCAACTCGTCAGGATGGGCCATGCCGAACGCGATGCGACGAGCGGTACGATCACCTTCTCGCGCGATCTTGTTGTCACGCTGGAGCGCCAGGAGGTCACGCGCATCGGCAAAGAAATGGCCGCTGCGCGCGGCCTCACATTTGTGCCCGTCCAGCCCGGCAACCATGTCGGCGGCACGCTCCTCGGCTCGGTCCGTCTTGCCAGCGGGCGCTTCGCTATGCTGGACGATGGCCTCGGGTTTCGGCTGGTGCCGTGGCAGCCGATGCTGGATAAGCGCATCGGCCAGCACATCACCGGCCTCGTGCAAGACAGCGGCGGCATAGACTGGAGCTTCGGCAGAAAGCGCGCCATGGGGATCGGGATGTGAGGATCGGTCCGTCCGAAACTCATTTCAGGTCCGCTGCCGCTCTGTACGATGAATTCTGTTCCTGCATCTGTCAGGCACTCACGGCGCACCCCGGCATCGCGCATCCGCTCCACAGGCCGGACACCTATGTGCGACTTCCGTTCTCCTTGCACCTCATGCGACAGGTAGCCGGTCAATCCACGGTCACAGCTTGCCCTTTGTACCGTCAGATCGACGCGCGAGGCGAACACCAGCACCGCCTCCGTTCTCCGGGATGAATTCGATCCCGGCCGCTTCGAAGACTGCACGAATTTCGGCGAGGGTTGAATTCTTTAACTGCTCGCCTCTTTCTAACCGGGCGATGGTATCAGGAGATACGTTTGCGTTTATGGCTAGTTCTCGAGTTCCCCAGCCCAATGCGACGCGTGCCATCTTGCATTGAACTGCATTCATTTCGTAACCGTGATACGATTCTTGTTGATCCATCGTGACATTTTCATTATCGTACCGCTGATACGATTTCGCTTGAAAGCGGCTGCTGTTGGTGTGCAACCACCCTCAGCAGCCTGACCACAACCAAGCTGTTCAGGAGCTCGGATCATGGCTGATTCCGACAATAGCATGACTCTGCCTTTGGTCACTCGCCGACAAATACTTACGGGAGGAATGATCACGTCCACCGCTTTGATGCTTGAGAAGAATGCGCTTCCCGGGGATGTAGCAGCAACCAGCATGCCCTCCGACCCTGCGATGGCGCTTTGGCGCGAATGGGAGATGACCCGCGAGTCGGCCGAGCGGCATTGCCGCTGGCAGCAGCGCCTGGAGACCAAGCTTGTCGAGAGCGTCGGCTTTCCCTGTGTGACTGTCCGCCTGCCCAACGGTGAGGACGTGACGGTCCACTCGATCGAGGCGCTCAACGAAGTGCTCGGCACAGACCCGGATATGGCGGCTCTCCGCGAGAAGGCCGAAGCTGATTTCGCGGCGCATCAGGCGCGGTGGGATGTGGCTGCCGAGGAGACCGGCTACACCGCAGCGCTCAGGGCCGAGCGCGAGGCTGGCGACCGGGCACACGATCTGCTGGAAGCGTTCTCGATGACCCCCGCCACGACCCTCGCCGGTGTAGCGGGCAAGCTCGATGCCGTGTTGCGTGAGGGCGAGGCTTGGGAGGAATGCTCTGAATTTCCCTGGCCGCAAATCCGCTCGGCGCTCAGTGATCTGGTCCGCATCGGAAAGCAGACGTGGCCTGAACGGCTTGCCGACGAGGGTCCTAAGTTCAACAGGCGGCGACCTGGCGCCCGTCTCCGCGCCTAGCATCCGTCCCTGAATCGAGGTCCGAAGCGAAATCCAGCTAGGCGCCGTTGCGCTGAACCACCATCCGACCGCCCCTGGAAACGAGCGCACCCGCAGCTTGAGCAAGAAAGTTAAAGCCCACCGGGACCGAACAGTCGACGAAAAGTAAAGAGCGTACAATGAAGAGTCAGCGGACGAGTACGCCTCACATGCAGAAGGGAGGCCTCCGACGGATCTCTATGCGTAAAGGACATTAGTGCTGGCTTAAATTCAAGGTATCTAATGTAGACTACGGATTTTTTCGGCATTTCGGCAACACTTCTTCTTTTCTCTTCTTCACGCATTGCTTTTGCGGCGTCTGACGGCGGATAAAGAAAGCAGGGCAATTTGGGTTTGCGGGAACGCATGTGGGCGCGGCTACGCCGATAGTTAGGCTGGACAGCGGCGTCGTTTGTTTGACGCTGATGACGCAGTATTTGCGTCAACCGGCTGACCCCGACGCCATTCGCCATGACCTCGGGCTGGGCGAGCGGGTCGCCGATCGCGTCGATATCGTGCGGGCGGCGAAGAGGCTGAAGCTCAAGGCCAAAATTGCCAAGCCTTCGCCCAGGCGCCTGGACCGCCTGCCGCTGCCGGTGATCATCGAGAAGGCCGACGGCAGCTTTGCACTGCTGGCGGCGTTGTCCGCAGGCAAGGTGCTTTTGCAGGATCCGCAATCGGGCGCGCCGCAGGAGTTTTCTCGCGCCGACTTCGATCTGCTGTGGGGCGGCTACGTCGTCCTTGTCACCAGCCGGGCCTTCTCGCAGGGGTTTTCGCGGCGCTTCGATTTCTCCTGGTTCATCCCCGAGATCATCCGCTATCGCTGGATTTTCGCCGAAGTGCTGCTCGCCTCGTTCTTCGTGCAGCTATTGGGCCTTATCTCACCGATCTTCTTCCAGCTGGTGATCGACAAGGTTCTGGTCCACAACGGCCTGACGACGCTGGAAGTGCTGGTGATCGGGCTTTCGGCGGTCTCGATGTTCGAGGTGCTGCTCACCGGCCTGCGAACCTACACCACGATCCATACCACCAGCCGCATCGATGTGGCGCTCGGCGCCAAGCTGTTCCATCATCTGCTCGGCCTGCCGATCGCCTATTTCGAAGCGAGGCAGACCGGCCAGACCGTGGCGCGTGTGCACGAGCTCGAGAACATCCGCGCCTTCCTGACCGGCTCGGCGCTCACCGTGCTGCTCGACGTGCTGTTCCTCTTCGTCTTCCTCGCGGTCATGTATCTTTACAGCCCTTGGCTGACGCTGATCGTCATCTGTTCGATCCCGGCCTATGTCGCGCTGTCGATGGCGGTGACGCCGGAGTTCCGCCGCCGGATCGAGGAAAAGTTCAATCGCGGCGCCGAAAACCAGACCTTTCTGGTCGAATCCATCGTCGGCGTCGAAACGCTGAAGGCGATGGCGGTCGAGCCGCAGATGCAGCGGCGCTGGGAGGACCAGCTTGCCGGCTATGTCGCCGCCGGCTTCCGCACCGCCAGGCTCGCCAATTTTGCCAGCAACACCGCCCAGCTCATCTCCAAGGCGGTGATCGTCGCCACCATGTGGTTCGGCGCCAGGGCGGTGGTCGCCGGCGACATGACCGTCGGCCAGCTGGTCGCCTTCAATATCATGGCCGGGCGCGTCTCCGGCCCGGTGCTGCGGCTGGCACAGCTGTGGCAGGACCTTCAGCAGGTGCGTATTTCGGTCGACCGGCTGGGCGATATCCTCAACGCGCCGGTCGAGATATCGGGCGGTGGCGGGCAGGGCTCGCTGCGTAAGATCGCAGGCCATGCCGCCTTCGACCACGTCACCTTCCGCTACCGGCCGGGCGAGCGCGAGATCCTGAGCGATGTTTCGTTCAAGACCGAGCCTGGCGAGATCGTCGGCATTGTCGGCCCGTCCGGCTCCGGCAAGAGTACTGTCGCCAAGCTGCTGCAGCGGCTGCATGTGCCGGAACGCGGCCGCGTGCTGGTCGATGGTGTCGACCTGGCGCTGATCGATCCCCGCAGCCTGCGCCGTCAGATCGGCGTCGTCTTGCAGGAGAACATCCTGTTTCGCCGCACTCTGCGCGAAAACATTGCGCTGGCCGACCCGGCGCTGCCGCTGGAGCGGGTGATCGAGGCGGCAAAGCTGTCGGGCGCGCACGAGTTCATCCTGCAGCTCAAATCCGGCTACGACACGGTGCTGGAGGAGCGCGGCTCCAACCTCTCCGGCGGCCAGCGCCAGCGCATCGCCATCGCCCGGGCGCTGGTCACCAATCCCCGCATCCTGATCTTCGACGAGGCGACCAGCGCGCTCGACTACGAGTCGGAATATGTCATCCAGCAGAACATGCGGCTGATGGCCAAGGGCCGCAGCGTGTTCATCATCGCGCACAGGCTGGCCGCGCTTCGCGACGCCACCCGTATCATTACCATCGAGGCCGGCCGCATCACCGAACAGGGCTCGCATGACGAGCTGCTGCAGCTAAACGGCCGCTATGCCCAGCTCTATCGGCTGCAGGCCGAACAGCGCCCGAGCGCGCCACCAATGCCAGCAGAGGCGGCGGAGTAGGCGATGGGGCGCTATTGGCAAGCAATCAGGGAAGGCGTGGCGCGCGAGACCGGAAACAAGCGCCCACCGCTCAACCGCGACGAGCGCGCCTTCCAGGCCGCCGCGATCGAGATCCTCGAGACGCCGGCCTCGCCGGCGGCCCGCATCTTCTCGGCGCTGATCATGCTGTTTGCCGTTGGCGCGCTGGCTTGGTCGTGGTTCGGCCGCATCGACACCTATGCCACCATCCAGGGCAAGCTGATCCCGATCGGCAAGGTCCAGGTCATCGAGCCGCTGATCACCGGCACGGTCAAGGCGCTTCACGTCAGGGCCGGCGACCATGTCGGGGCGGGCGACAAGCTGGTCGAACTGGAGCCGGCCGAATACGCGGCCGAACGGCAGAAGAACGCCGGCAACCTTGCCGCCGCCGAGGTGTCGAAAGCCCGGCTCGAGGCGCTGGTCGATGCAGTCGCTGAAGGCACGCGGTCGACCGAGGCAGGTTTTGTGGTTCCGGCCGATGCGCCGGCGCCTCTGGTCGACCTGCAGCGCCTCCAGATGCGCCAGTCGCTTGCCGCCTATCAGGCCGAGCAGGACAGCCTCGAAGCTGAGATCGCCCAGAAGCGCATCGAGATCGAGCGCGGCAACAGGACATTGGTCGAACGCCGCAAACTGATCAGCCTGGCCGGCGACAGACTCGACATCTTCGAGGAGCTGGAAAAGCGCCAGGTCGGCATCAAGACCAGCACCATCGATGCGCGCCAGAGCGAGCAGGACCAATTGATGGCGGCGGTGTCCGACGAGGGCCACATCGCCGAGCTCGAAGCGACGATAAGGACGCTCGCCGCGCAGAAACGCGCGCGCCGCGAGGCCTATCTCGACAAGGTCGCGACAGAACTGATCGAGGTCGACCGCTCGATCGGCGTGCTGCGGCAGGATCTGGCCAAGGCCGAGCTGTTCGAGCGCGCCAGCCTACTCAAATCGCCGGTCGCCGGCCGCGTGCAGCAATTGGAAGTCAACACACTTGGCGAGGTGGTGCAGACCGGACAGAAGCTTATGGTGATTGTGCCGGATGGCACGGCGCTTGAGATCGAGGCGATGCTGCTCAACCGCGACAAGGGTTTTGTGCATGAAGGGCAGGAGGCGCGCGTCAAGCTCGAGGCGTTTCCGTTCACCCGTTACGGCACGCTCAACGGCAAGGTCCTCACTGTCTCCAACGACGCCATCCCGGCCGGCGCGCCGCAGCCGGGTTCTCCGGCCAAGGAAGAGACCGCGCGCGACGCCGCCGGGCCGCTGGTGTTTCCGGTGAGGATCGCGCTGAATGAGACGTCGATACGGGTGGAAGGGAATGATGTACTTCTAACGCCTGGAATGTCGGTGACGGCCGAGATCAAGACTGGCAATCGCCGCGTGATCGAGTTCCTGCTCGATCCGCTGGTGGAGATGACGGATGAGGCGTTTCATGAAAGATAAAAACGCATTCTTGAAAATCTTGCATGTGTCAACTCTGACCATAGCGCTCGCCTGCGATGTCTTAGGAGCGCTGGCACAAAATAATTCCGATTTCGACGAAAAGGCGTTCGTGAAGATGGTTCGGTCAGGTAAATGCGACGATGCATTTCGGTCTATTTGGCACAGAGTGGCGACTGGCGAAGTAAAACCAACAGAAATACTATCGTATTACATAGAGAACAATAAGATTGTTCTAGATGATTTAAATAAGTACGATATGTCTGACAGAAAGATCTCCCTGATGCTTCAGATGAAGATTTTTGGTCGCGGCAGTCGTGGAAGCGATAATCGATTGATGCGTCGTTTGTTGTCGCCAGAGATTATGCAGCCTGGGGGCAAAAAAATAGGAGCGTGTCTGGCCGCCTCTAAGGGCTCTGGAGAGGCAGTGCAGGAATGCATTGAGAATGCGCAAGCCGTGGGCATAGTCGACGACTTTATGAAATTCTACTTCTACGCCGACAAAGCAATGAATGACGCTGTCATAGTGCAGTGCGGGAGGAATTAACATGTCTGATTTGTTCCCATCAAGAAAAATGACGCCAGGTGAAATTGACATGGCGCGACGCTATTATGGTGATGAAATAGACTACAGCAAAGTTAATATCAACCGATTTTCATACTTCTTAGGTCAACCAAGTTATACATACGTCACGCCAAATAATGGAATTTATATTGGGAACGACGATCCTTCATATCAAAAAGATTATTCTAATCCAACTCTCAGCGTAGGGCAAAGATCGCAGTTTATGCACGAGTTGATGCATATTTTTCAATATCAACATCGGGCTGGATTATTCAATTCTGGTCTATTTAAAAATAACTTTTTTTACAGAAACCCTTTTGTTCCTGGCAGTGGTCCTTATTATGAGTATGGCCCCTTGACTAGTGTTAAGAGTTTCAATGACCTAAACATCGAACAGCAAGCCCACCTATTCCAAGATTATTTTGAGACGGTTGAAAAAGGCGGCCAGAGACCAGATTTGGCACCCTTTGAAAAAGTGCTTCCGAGAATCTTTCATTATAGCCCGGCAATAAGGCTGCCCGACCAAGCGCCAATTCCTGGACCTAGGAATTCCGACCCAAGTCTGTCGCCTTCAACAAATCCGGGTGGCGCTCACGGAGGCGGAGAATTTGGGGGAAGTTCGCGACCTGGAGGAAGCTCGCAACCTGGAGGCAGCGAGCGGGGTGGCAATGCTACCGGCAGCCCAGGCACCGGTCCCGGATCATCCCCGGCTGCCAGCCCCTCACACTCGCCTACCGACGCTCGGGCTCCAGATCGTAGCTCAACGCCTAACAACGTGGGTACGTCGCCTGCAACTGGCAGGGGGAAGTCACCTACAACTGGAAGGGGCACGTCGCCTACAAACCGTCGTGGCGATTTGTATGGGGATACGCCTGGTGTTCCATCCGGTGCGGTTCCAACGCCTAGCCCACGACCAGAGACAAGAGTAATGACGCCTCATATATCGGTTGCCGGCTACGAAGACCCCTCCACGCCGGATAGACCTTACTTGTACGTTAAAGAGGTTGATCCCGTGCTAGGAACGGTGTGGGCGCCTCTCTATCAGGTGGACCCAACTGTGCACTATTTTAATTTAACCCCATATTATACCTCAAATGCTTCTCCTGGCGGCAGTGACCACACCAGTTCTGGCTCGAGCCCTTTCGGGAATGGCGGGCTCATTTCGACACCGGTTGGTGATCATGCCGGGCACCCTAACGGCGTTTCGGGAAACAAGGACAATGGCTGGAACGGGAAACCTGTCCTGCTCGACCTCTCCGGTAATGGCCTCTCGATCAATCCACTGTCCTCGTCCTCGCAGTTTCTCGATCTCGACGGCGACGGTTATCAGCATCGCACCGCCTGGGCGGATGTCGGCACCGGCGTGCTGGTGCTCGATGCCGATGGCGACGGGAAGATCAGCCGCTCCAGCGAATTTGTTTTCACCGAATGGGATCAGACCGCGACGAGCGATCTCGAGGCGTTGAAGAGCGTCTTCGACACCAACCACAATGGCCTGCTCGACGCGGGCGACGAGCGCTGGTCCGAATTCAAGGTGATGATCGATGGCCAGCTTGTGTCGCTGGCCTCGCTCGGCATTGCTTCGATCGGCCTGACCCCGACCGGCACCGGCCAAAGTTTCACCGACGGCTCGGCTATCACCGGCACAGCACAGTTCACCCGGACCGACGGGACTACGGGCACAGTCGGCGATGCCGTGCTCACCGCAGATGCCAATGGCTACATCATCAAGAGCACCACCGTCACCAATGGCGACGGCTCCAAGACCACCGATCTTGCCGGCTACGGCAAGGATGGAACGCTGGCGTTCCAGAACCGCATCACAATCAGCGCCGACGGCCTGTCCACGACGACGCAGTTCGACGATGACGGCAACGGCACCTATGAACGCTCGCAGAGCGACGTGACGACGATCACCGCCGGCGTGCGCAAGCGCGTCGTCAGTGATTTCAACACCGACGGCTCGCTTGCCGACCGCAGCACCACGACAAGCAGTGCTGACAAGACGACGGTAACGACCACGCTCGACGAGGACGGCGACGGCGCCGTCGACCAAACTCAGGTGTTCGTCAGGAATGCCGATGGTTCGACCACGACGACGGTTTCGGAAAGCAGCGTCAACGGCACCCTGCTAGACAAAATGGTGACGACGGCCTCGGCGAACGGCCTGTCCAAGACGGTGCAGGTCGATTCGACCGGCAGTGGCGTCTACGATCTGACCAGCACCGAGACCACGGTCGTCGCCGGAGACGGCACGCGCACCAAGACAGTCGCAAATACCAGCAGCGGCGGCTCGCTAATAGGCAAGGAACAGACCGTGACCAGCGCCGACGGCCGCACGCGCACCGTCTCGCATGACCTGGATGGCAACGGCACTTATGAAACCCGTGATGTGACCACCATCACTGACGGCGCCAATGACGTCTCGGTCACCACAGTCTCCACCTACAGCTCTACCAACGCGCTCATCGGCAAATCGGTCGTCACCACCAGCGACGACGGTTTGGCGAAGACGGCCTCCACCGATCTGGACGGCGACGGGCTTTTCGACGTCATTTCCTCCGATGTGACGGTGGTCGGCGCTGGCGGCAGCCTGACCGAGACCCAGCAGCTAAAAAGTCGAGATGGTTCCCTGCTGGGCAGTTCCACCACCGATACCAGTGCCGACCGCAAAACCATCTCCATATCCACGGACGGCGACGGCGATGGCCGCACCGATGCCGTCAAGACCATCGTCATCGACGGCGCAGGCGTGACGACCACGACCGGGATTCTGTACAATCCCGATGGTTCGATCGTGGGCAAAACCTTCGACCAGACCTCCGCGAACGGCCTGTCGGTGACCAGCAAGGCCGATCTGAACAGCGATGGCGTCTACGACGTTATCGTTACCGACGTGACCACCACCGACGCATCCAGCAACCGCACGCGGACGGTGACGACCACCAGCGCCAGCGGTGCGCTGATCGGCAGCAGCGCCATCACCACAAGCGCAGACAGCCTGACCCAGACCGTAAAGGATGACGTCAACGCCGACGGCACCGTGGACCGGACGACGGTCCAGGCTACCGTGCTCGGCAGCGACGGCAGCCGCACCGTGACCACGACGACGACCAGCACCAGCGGCGCGATGCTTGCCAAGACTGAGGCCAGGACCAGTGCCGACCGCAAGACAACCACCACCACGATAGACGCCAATGGCGACACCAAGATCGACCGGACGCAGGTCGCTGTCGTCAATGCCGATGGCAGTCAGGTAGTCACAGTATCGGATACCGACATCAATGGCACGCTGCACGCCAAATCGGAAACCACGCTGTCCGCCAACGGCCTGACCAGAACCAACAAGCAGGACGTGAATGGCGACGGCATCTATGATGTAACCACGCAGGCGGTGACGGTCATTGCCGCCACCGGCGTCCGCACTACAACGACCTCGCAGACATCGAGCAACGGCACGCTGCTGTCGAAGACGATTGCTGCGGTGTCGGCCAACGGATTGACCATGGACGCCCAGTACGATGCGGATGGCGACGGTGTTATCGAGGCGAAATCCAGCGATGTTACCGTGCTCAATGCGGACGGGTCTACAACCAGGACCGTGTCGACGCTCGCCGGCACCGGCGCTCTGGTAGGCAAGACCATTGCCACGACCAGCGCCAACGGGCTCACGTCGACGCTCCAGGCTGATATTGACGGCAACGGCACCATCGACCAGACCACGACTGCAACCACGGTTCTCGCTGCCGATGGTTCCAAGACCGCCACGATCACGATCAAGAACGGCAGCAATGCCCAGATTGCCCGCACCCAGACGGTTGCCAGCAGTGACGGACACAATGTCACGACCACAAACGACCTGGACGGCAACGGAACCACCGACGAAAACGTGACCACCGTTCTGAACAGCGATGGCACGACCACCGAAACGGCCAGCACCTATGGTGCCGGAGGCGCGTTGACCTCTAAGGCAACCCATACTGTCAGCGCCAACGGCCTGTCTGAAACGCTCGCCACCGATCTGGACGGCAACGGCACAATTGACCAGTCGACCACAGATGTGGTCGTGCTCAATGCCGACGGCAGCAAGACCGAAACCATCACCGATCTCGATGCTGCCGGCGCGGTCAAGGACAAGACGACGATCGTCACCAGTGCCAACGGACTGACGAAAACAGTGACCTGGGCCGCGGTCGGCACGACCACCAGTCGCTCGATGACCGACACAACAGTGCTCAACGCCAATGGCAGCACGACCGAGACTGTTGCCTACAGGAAATCGAACGGCTCGCTGGAGAGCCAGACAGTCACCACCGTGAGCGCCGACAAGCTTACCAGCACGACCACCAGGGATGTCGACGGCAACGGTTCGGTCGATATCACCACCACCTCTGTGAAAAATGCCGATGGCAGCGTGACCTCAACGATGTCGGGAGCCAACAGCGAGGATTGGTCGTCGGTTTCGACCACCACAAAAACGACAACGGTCAGTGCCGACGGTCTGCACAGCGTGACCCTGTACGGGCCAACGTCGATCAAGAAAATGCCGACGATGACCGCCAAGACCACCAGTGACACAACAATCGGCGCCGATGGTTCGACCGTGACGATCGTCAAAGATTATCAATTGACAACGACGGCGACCCCGACACTTTTCCTGGCAGACCAGACCAGGATCACAAAGGCCGGTGACGGCTTTTCCACCACCAAAGAATGGGACGTGAATGGTGATGGGAGCTACGACAGCAAGGAAACCGACGTAACGGTGCTGAATGCCAATGGCTCGACGGTGCGCACCATCAGCAAATTCGAAGGCGCCGTCCTGAAAAGCACTTTCGTCACGACGACCAGCGCCAACGGCCTGTCGACCACGACCAACTGGGATGTTTTCGGAACGGATCCGTTCAGCCAGGACACGACGGACGTAACGACGATCAATGCTGATGGTTCGTCGACGCGAACCCTTACCAACCTGAAGGCCGACGGCTCCCAGCTGTCGAAGTTCGTCACGGTGACAAGTGCCGACGGCAGGACGACGACCACTCAGGAAGACATCGACGGCGCGGTTGGCTTCGACCGGACCACGAGCGACAACGTGCTTACCCTGGCCGACGGCGCAATCGTGGAAACCATCAAGAGATCGACCACAGGTGGTGTTCTGCTCGACAGCGCGACCGCTACGACGAGCGGCGACAGGCGGATAATTTCGATTGTCCGCGATGTTGATGGCGACGGCACCGTCGACCAGACCGAAGTGACGACGAGAGCTGTCGACGGCTCGGTCAAGACGGTGATCACCGATTTCAGCGCGGCCAATCACAAATCGGCCGAGGTCACCATAACGACCAGCGCGGACGGGCTGAGCACGACTTCGGAATGGGATTTCGACGGCGACGGCACCGTCGACCAAAGACGCACGACGACCAAAGCGGACCTGGGAGATGGTTCGATAGAAACGCAAGCAAGGGACAAATACGTTGCGGTCAGCCAGCTCGGCTTTCCGTCCGAGTCCTTCGCCGGAGCATGGAACACGGTCACCAGCGATGACGGCCGTACCATCTATACCGCGACTGATATCGACAATGGCGGCTTCGACAACATCCGCGCGGCCATCATTGCCGCGGATGGCTCCGTGACGGAAAGCTTCCACAATGGATACCACAGTGGCACCCTGCTCATTCCGGGCCTGGTTTATTGGAAGAACGTTGTTACCGACAATGGCATCTTAAATACCGGCGCCAACGGGCTTCTTGCGGAAAACGTTATAGTAAAAACCAGCGCGGACGGGCTGACGACAACGACATATTTCGACTTCGACGGGAACGCCACGGATCCTACCAGCAATCCGACTTCGAACCCGAGCACGACCAACTTCGAGGTTGTCGCGGTAACGCAAGCACAGATCGATGGCTCCGTCGTCACTACGTTCACGGAGAAGAACGACAGCGGCGTTGTTGTCGCCAAAGGCACGATGACGACCAGCGCCGATGGAATGACCACGACTTTGCTGAAGGACGCCGACAACAACGGCACTTATGAACACACCGAGACGGCCGTCACTCGCATCGATGGGTCGATCCGAAAGGTCGTAACGGATTATGATGCCAGCGGGGTGGCGACGAAAACCGTGACCACCGACGTCAGCGCCGATGGCAAATCGACGTCTGTGGTGATGGTAAAAGATGCGACGGGCACCGGCACGACAACCGGCGTCGGCGTCGAATTCATCGCCACGGGGACTACAAACGATACGATTTCCGGCAGCACCGGCGACGATCACATCCAGGGCGGTGCTGGCGTCGACAAGATCAACGGCGGCGCCGGCGACGACGTCATCGACGGCGGCACCGGTGCGGACGAACTGACTGGCAGCACCGGCAATGACACCTATATCGTCGACAATGCTGCAGACCAGGTCAGCGAGGACCCGAACGTCGTCGGTGGCAGCAGTGGCACCGACACGGTGCTCAGTTCGGTCACCTACACCATATCCGACGTAAACGTCGAAAACCTTACGTTGACTGGAGCTTCGGCCATCAATGCGACTGGCAATTCTTCGGACAATGTGCTGACCGGCAATTCGGCAGCAAATTCGCTCAGCGGCGGTTCGGGGTCTGATGGTCTTTACGGCGGCGCCGGCAACGACTCGCTGACCGGCGGTAAAGGCAGCGATACGCTGGTTGGCGGGATCGGCAATGACTACCTGAACGGCCAGGATGACGGCGACATCTATGTGTTCCAGCGCGGCGATGGCAGCGATACTCTCGAAGACATCGTGTCGGTGACGACCACCGCATCCGCCGATATCAACGCCGCGCAAGCTTTGGGCGTCTCAGCGAACGGAACAGTTAATACCTGGGTCGGCGGCTATCTCTGGCAGACAAGCACGAATTCGCTGTTGAAGCTGACGGATGGTGGCAAGGACTCTCTTACCCTCACCGGCGGCATAACTGCGGACAACCTCTCATTTGCGTGGGCGGGTGTTGGTCAGGACAATCTCGTTGTCAGTATCGCGGGTGGTCCGGTCGGGGATAGCATCACGATCAATCAACAGGCGCTTGCGGCCGCGAAAATCGAGAAGCTGACGATCGATGGGTGGGGCACGATGCTCTTCGGCGTCGCGAGCGCACCTGGCGCAACGCTTAACGGCACGTCAGCCGCGGAAATCCTGTTTGGCGTCAGCGGCGATGAAACGATCACCGGCAACGGCGGCATCGACTTCCTTTTTGGTGGAGCCGGCAACGATGCCATCTATGGCGGGTCTAGCACCGACACGTTCTATGGTGGCGCTGGGAACGATACCCTGAATGGTGCAGCGGGTGATGACCGCTATGTCTTCCGTCGCGGTGACGGCACTGACGGCGTCAAGGATTTCAACATTGTCACGACCACCGCAGGTGCCGATATCACTGCGGCACAAGCGAAAGGCGTATCCGCAACCGGGATCGTCAATACCTGGGTCGGCGGCTACTACTGGAATACCAGCATCAACGGCCTCCAGAAAGCGACCGAGGGTAATGTCGATACACTAGCATTGGAAAGCGGCATCAAAGCCGAAGATCTCTCGTTCTCGTGGACTGGTGTGGGCGGCGACAATCTTGCAATTACGATCGCCGACGGCCCGGCAGGCGACAGCATCGTGCTCTACCAGCAGACGACGGCCGCTGCCAAAATCGAGAAGCTGGCGCTCGATGGCCTGGGGACGCTGAATCTTTTCGTTGCGACAGCCCCAGGCGCGATGGTGACCGGTAGCACGACAGCCGACATAATATTCGGGCTTGCCGGCAACGAGGCCCTGAATAGCAGTGATGGCGACGACGTCATCTTTGGTGGCGCGGGCAACGATACGATGAATGGTGGGATCGGCAACGACGCCATCTACGGCGGCGCCGGAAGTGACTATTCCAATGGAGCCGCCGGCGACGATCGCTTCGTCTATCGTCGAGGCGATGGCAGCGATGCGATCGACGACAATACCTCAATCGTAACGACGGCTTCAGCGGACATCAACGCCGCAACAGCGAAGGGCGTCTACGCCGGAGGAACCGTTAACACGTGGGTTGGCGGCTATTATTGGCAGACCAGCACAAACCAGCTTCTCAAGCGGCAGGAGGCCGGAACAGACACTCTGGCCCTTGAAGGGATTTCCGCAAACGACCTGTCCTTCTCCTGGACGGGTGCAGGCAATGACAATCTGCTGATCAACATTGCCGGAGGGCCGGTAGGCGACAGCATGCTGCTATATCAGCAGAGCGTCGCAGGCCACATCGAGAAGCTGACGCTCGATGGCATGGGCACAATGAACCTCGCGGTCGCCACGGCCGCTGGTGGGACCGTCAACGGTAGCGTGGACGCCGACATAATCTTCGGTCTTTCTGGCAATGAAGTGCTGAACGGCAATGCCGGCAACGATGCACTTTACGGCGGCGCCGGCAATGACACGTTGTCGGGCGGCACAGGCAACGACAGCTATCATTTCAACGCGGGAGGTGGCGCCGACACGATCGTCGAATCGGGCACCTACAACGACAGTGACGAGCTGGACTTCGGCACGGGGCTTGATGCGAACGAACTCTGGTTCAGCCAGCAGGGCAATGACTTGGTCATTTCGGTCCTGGGAACAACCGACAAGGTGACCGTCAGCAACTGGTTCGCCGGTCCAGGCAACGTCGTCGAGACCATCAAGTCCGGCGATGGGAAGGTGCTCAACCATTCCGAGGTCGCAACGTTGGTCGCCGCCATGGCCGGGTTCCAGCCGGCAACATCTCCCGGCGGTACAGGCATCCAGCCCGGTGATCCCCGGCTCGGCGATCCGGCCCAGATCGGCACCATCGCCGCGGCGGTACAGTCCTCCTGGGCGACGGCTTGAGGCTGAGTGATGGGGCAAATGCGAACCGGCTCAAGGGCCGGTTCGCTTCGCGACGGCGGGTCGAGTGGCCGCGCGGAGATGCAGCCATTCTCCCATCGTGGCAGCCTGTTTTATTTCCGGACGCAATTCTCGGGCAGCGGCTGTCTTTTGCAGAATCGGGGATCGGTGAAATCCAGCTCTTCGACTGAGCCGGTGACCAAGCCCCAACTGCGCTGCTTATCCATCGAAATCTCATAAAAATCGTCGCCGCTGTATTTGAAAGCTTCATCTTCCAGAGCGACGGCTACACCCATCTCTCGGAGATATCGTTTCTTTTCCAGATGAGCATTGGCTAGAACCTTGGCGACCCTTTTGGCCGATTTTATCTCAGTGAAGCTCCTGTCGCCTTTTGTGTACAGGACGGCTTGTCCCTTGTGGACCCGAATAAGGTTGCGGTCGCTATTGAGCCTTTTTACGCCACCAGCAAGAAAGAAGGGGCAGGCAGACAGGCAGTTGGCCTTTTCAAATCGGGCTGTGCCATCAATTCCTGACATCGTGCGACAGACCGAGGGCTTGCCCTCGCAAACCAGGGGTGAAGTGCCAATAGCGATCGTCAGCTTGTTCTTTCTGGCGATCCTGCCGAGTTCCTGGGCGGACTGACGGTCACCGCCGTTGGATGTCAACACAATCGGCAGGTGAACTGGGCCGAGACTCTTCAGCAGCTTGCGCAAAGCCGGTGGCGACGAGGTTTCGATTGAGCCTGCAGCGTAGATCCACTCGGGGCATGTCGGTTCACATGCCGGGTCCGAGTTCCGGATGACTTGAAAGGTCATGACGGTATCCGGGGCCCATGCCAGTGCTGGCAGCATTTGCAGTGCAACAAAACAGGTCGCAGGCAAGATCAAGAGCGCAGCGCGCCACAAACAGCGAAAGAAAACCAAAGCCGCCCCCCGAAGGCATTCTTAGACAAGGATGACCGTCAGCGTTTTCACGATCGTTTGTCAACTACGGTCGGATCTCATTCATCGTCCCCAGAGTCGCAATGGTGGCCAGTCGAAGCTGCGCCGATCGAAATCGGCCGTGTCGGCGTACGTGAAAGATCAGGAATGCCCGCGGGCATGTGATGGTGCTCCGGACCCGCTGGCTGGCCATGGATTTGCGTCCCCATGCATTGCGGCGGCGACTGTGGTGACGGAGCCAGTGATTCGATGGCAGCAGTTCGGTTCGGAGTTCAGGTTAAACTATAGACAAGTGGAAAATGAGGGTTCCGGCGATAGGACTAGAATGGGGCAAAACACGAGAACGCTGAACGCCGCTTCGGCTCGTCGCAAGAAGGATCACCTACCTGCCGGCCAGGTCCGCCCTCGTGCGATACAGACTGAGATACAAACTGTGATACAAGCCGCTACCGAATCTTGGAAAAAACGCCGCGCTGCCGACTGGCCATCAAAAACGCCGTACTAATTGCCGTACTAATTCGCAAAAAAGTACGGCGGCAATTTGCTAAGCACCTGAAAACATTGGTGATCCCGACAGGAATCGAACCTGTGACCTACAGATTAGGAATCTGCCGCTCTATCCTACTGAGCTACGGGACCATCGCGCCCGACACATAGCCGCTTCGGATCGTTTCGCCAAGAGGCAGCTAGGCCGCTCGCTTGGGTTCGACCGCGAACGGGCTCAGGCCGAGCCAGGTCTGCATTTTGCGCGCGATGTCCTGGTCGCCCGTCAAGATGACTTTCGGCCCGGCCTTCTCGACGGTGATCAGCCCCATCCAGATTTCGGTCATGGTGTGCAGGTCGGTCGAGACGTAGAGATCGACATCGAAGCCCGGATCGTACCAGCAGAGGTCGACCTCGCCGTGCTTCTCGACGATCAGCCACCATGACCGCTTGGAGGCGGGGAGCTCCTGATACAGAAATTGTATTACTGTGCGCCCGTCGGGCAGCGGCGACGCGTTGAGATTGCGCCGCATGTCCCACATCAGCAGCGATGGATCGAGGTTCTTCAGCGACAACCGGGACTCGACCCATTTCTGGCCCCAAAAACCCATCGCCTCGACGACGGAACGCAGATCCCTGCCTGCCTCGGTCATCCGGTATTCGAAGATGCCTTTCTCGCCGCGCACCTCCTTGCGCTCGACGATCCCGGCCAGCTCGAGCTCCTTGAGGCGTTGCGACAGAAGGGTCGGCGACATTTTGGGGACGCCGCGGCGCAAATCGTTGAAACGGGTCGAGCCCGCCACCAATTCGCGAAGCAGAACCATGGTCCAGCGGGTGCACAGCACCTCGGCGGCCATCGATAACGGGCAGAACTGTTTGTATCCGGACTGGGTCACGATGTTGCCTTCCCTCAAACTCCGCCGGAACCATAGGCCTTTCCCGGCGACGCGGCGAGTACAGAAACTGTACCGGCCCAGTGCGGTGGATTCGAAGTTCCTGCTTTCTGGGTGGCATCAGCATTAGGAACTTCAAATCCAAAACCACACTGGAAATCCAAGCACTTGCTGGTGTGGCTTTTGAATCCGAAATTCGCTCGCTGCGTTGCTCCAAAGTGAATGCGAATTTCGGATTCGCCACACCAGTACAGATCGGGGACTGGCTGGCGCGACCCTTGCCATGCGACCCCTCTGCCGCTGCACGGGATACCCCTGTGCACGACCAGGAGACATGACCCATGACCGCTTACGTTATCGCAGACATCAAGGTGAGGGACCCGAAGTGGATGCCGGCCTATGCCGCGTCGGTCCACGACCTCGTTCACAAGCACGGCGGCAGATATCTGTCGCGCAGCGGCAATGTGAAGACGCTCGAAGGCAAGCCGCTCGACACGACGCTGATTGCCTTGATGGCGTTCCCGACCGAGGCCGCGGCGCGCGCCTTCACCGACGATCCTGCCTACGCGCCGTTCGTTTCGGCCCGTCAGGGCGGCAGCGACAGCCGTTTCCAGCTGATCGACAACTCCGATCTGGCCGGAACCATCCCCTATCTGCCGAAGGGATGATCGGCATTCGTCGCATCGGGACAGGGATCTCCCAGCAACAACAGCCACAGCGCCCACCTGCCGGACCTCCTTACTTCCGGCGGCCGGCCGGGCTGTGCTTTTCAAGAAGAATGGAATGACTATGACAATCAACTTTCGCAACAAGTTCCTCGCTGCCGCGGCGCTGCTGTCGGCCTGCACCGCGCTGGCGCAGGCGCATCAGGCAGCGCCCGCGCCCGGTCCCAATCCGCTGGCCGACAAGGTACGCGCGGCCAACAGCCGCTTCGAGAATGTGGCGGCGGCGACCGCCGAGGGCTACGCGCCCATTCCCTGCGCCAGCGGCATCACCGGCGGCGCCATGGGCATCCACTATGTCAATCCCGGCTACCTCAAGGACGATGCTGTCGATGTCG
>NZ_JAMYOE010000065.1:0-22082 GCF_040319695.1 Mesorhizobium sp. M0898
ACCCGCTCAAGTCAAAATGGCAGTCGCGCCATCTCAGAACGAGGCGCCCCTCCCGCGAAGCGGGTTCGTGCATTAGGCGCAAAGCTGTCATTCGCCGTTCGAGAGAGAAAAGTTTCTTTCGGTAAACCCATGACATGGACAACTAGCACGGAGTGGCCCCTTTCCTGCCGGAGCGAACACGGCATTGACCCTGCCGCGCTCGCTGCCACCGCAACACTGATGAATTCAAAGGAGTGCGGCCGCTCCTACCCCGATGAACAAACAGAGGGCACCGATCTCGTTCGCCATCCGCCAATAGTCCCCGGAAAAAGCCCGTGGCGCCAATGAGAAGCCGCAGCATTCAGACTCGAACCAGTATCTCCATCCGCATTTGAGAGATGTTCCGCACCTGCAAAATAATGACCGAATGATCTCAATCTATTATAGTTGAACACGAGTCTCACGAGATGCAACGCTGCACCGCCTCGCGAGTTGATTTTGAAGGATTTTTCTAGAATTCCATAGCGATTTGTATCTCAGTCCGTATCGCACGATACGGACCTAGCCACTAGGTAAGTGGCCCTTCTTACGAGGAACCGAAACGACATTCAGCGTTGTCGTGCTTTCACCAGTTGCGGCCATTCAGAGAGCTGACCCAAAGCTGCGGTTCCGTAGCGATTTCCGGCTCGGACCGTCGTCACTCATAACTTTGACGCGACATAGTCCGCACGGGACGACAACGATTGATCCAGATGGACTCGCAGAGTGCCCAACAGGGGCGCACGCCAGTTCAGGTTGTTCGGGACTGGATTTGCGGCGCCGGGCTTGGATGCCGCAAATGCAGGGCTCCTTTTCGATCCATCCGGGCGAGACCCGCACCACACGGATCCCCTTTGGCGTGACCTCCTTGGAAAAGGCTCTTGCTGCAAGTCGAAAGCGCCGCCTTCGCTGCGGCCCGGTAGTTGATGCCGGGAGCGGAAGCTCGCGCTGGATCGAGGTGACATGGATGACCACGCCCGAGCCTTGCTCCATCATCATCGGCAACAGGGCAGATCAAGCAGGGTTCATCGGCTTCGCGCGAGGATGATTTGGAACGACGGGAAGACCAAAGACGTTCGTGCATATTGCATCCGCCAGCCACAGGTCTAACGCTTGCTATTCTCAGTAGTTCGAGGCGTACCATGTTTCGCAACTCGGGCATCATTTCTCTGCCTCGCCCGCTTGAGCGTCGTGTGGACACTCTTGCCCAGTCGTTCATGCGCCAGCGGCTCGGATCTCAGATGGACTTCTCGACTCCGGAAGGCGAGCCGGCGCTGTTACCACCCAACTCGGTGTCCTGGCGCATTTTTAAGAACCCTGTTGCGGTGTTCATCGGCGGGGTAACGGCGGTGCTGCTCGAATTGGCAGAGCCGCGGGTTCGCGACGCCATTTGGCAGCACAGCAGCTTCCGCTCCCTCGCGCTCCGACGATTGCAGCGTACGGGCCTCGCTGCTTTGGTCACGGTCTACGGCCCCCGATCCAAGGCTAAGGCCATGATTGAAGATGTGGTCAGGATGCATGGGCGCGTTTCGGGTCGAACCAGCGAAGGCGAGCCATACCACGCCACCGACCCGGAGCTGCTGGACTGGGTGCAAGCGACGGCCGAGTTTGGTTTCATGGAGGCCTATCACACCTATGTGCATCGTCTGCATTTTTTCGAACGGGACGCGATGTTTGCTGAGGCTCGCCCCGTGGCGCTTCTCTATGGTGCGGTCGGCGCGCCCACGTCTCAGGCCGAGCTTTACGCGCTGTTCGACGTGATGAGGCAAAGACTCGTCGCGTCGCCGATCGTGTCGGAGTTCCTGGAGATCATGGAAGAAGTTCCCGCCTTGCCGGGAGTTGCTCGACCCCTTCAGCGGCCGCTTCTGAAGGCGGCCGTCGAGATCCTACCCCAATGGGTCCGCAAGCGGTTGGAACTCGGCGACCGCTGGACCTTGAAGCCGTGGGAGCGTGCTGTTGTGAAGACGACGGCTGCAATCTGCGACAGCACCGTGCTTCATTCATCACCAGCCGTCCAGTCGTGCCGCCGCCTCGGCCTTTCCGAGAGCTATCTCTATCGCCGAACGGCATCCGAAAACCTACACAGAACCGGACAGTGTTCGTTCCTTGACTAAATGTCAGGCACGCGTCGTGCAGACGTCGCAGCCGTCAACATCATGATCGGCTTGGCCATGATGGTCGTCGTTATAACTGGGGGATTGAACCTTGCTGTAGGGGCGATCGGCGTTTGTGCCGCAATGACTTGCGGCTATCTCATTGAGGTGGTCGGGCTTCCATGGCCACTCGCAATTCTCTCAGCCGTGGCCCTTGGCGCCTTGCTGGGCTTTATCAACGGATGGACTTCCGTTCACACAGGATTGCACAGCTTCATCATCACGCTCGCGACAATGAGCATTTTCTTCGGCGTAATGATTTTCCTGACGCGTGCAGAATCCTATCGCGCTCTGCCACCCGTCTTTGCAGCGTTCGGACGCCTCAAGCTGTTGGGTTTTTTCTCTCCGCTCCTCCTGTGGGCCTCTATGGCCTCGTGGGCGCCGGAAGGACCGAGCTTGCAAAATGCATCCTGGGTCAGTTTCCGCTGACGGCTGGTACCGTCGAGATCGACGGGAAGCCGGTTAAGATCAGGTCGGTCGGCGAAGCCATCCACACGCATCGTGTGGGATACGTCAGCGAAGATCGAAAGGGCGAAGGTCTGGTCTTGATGCATTCGGTGCTGTCAAATGCTGGAATTGCAGTGTGGCGCCCCCTTTCGGCACTTCTCGGATTTCTCACCGACCGCCTCGTGCGACACAAGGTAACGCCATACATCGAGAAGCTTGAGGTGAAAACACCCAGCCTCGCGCAGACGGTGGCCAACCTTTCGGGTGGCAATCAGCAGAAAATCAGCGTCGCCAAATGGCTGGCGGCAGGCGTCAAAATCTTGCTGGTTGACGAGCCGTCAGTCGGCATCGACATCAAGACCAAGGCTTACCTGCACGATTTGCTGCGCGAACTCGCCGACAACGGCACTGCCATTTTGCTGATCACGAGCGACATGCCCGAAATGATCCTGCTCGCTGACAGGATTCTGGTCATGAACGACTACCGGCTTCAGGGCCAGTTAATCAATGACGGATCCTATGCCGGCATGAGCGAGGGCATCATGAATCTGATCCACAGGTCTGAGGCCGCCTGAGCTCCTCACGCGCTACAGCCACGGTCGCAAGGAGTTTTTCATTTCTGCAAAATGGATATCGGCTGGGACGATCTGAGGTTGTTTCTCGACGTTGCGCGGCTGGGTGGCTTGAGCGCAGCGACGGGAACCACGCGCCTCAGCGCAGCCACCCTTGGACGACGCGTCACCGCGCTCGAAAAGCAGATCGGCGAACCTCTGTTCGTGCGCCAGCAGACCGGCTACCGGCTGACCCCGGTCGGCGAGGAACTGCTGCGGCGCGCCGAAGACGTCGAGGCGGCAATGCAGTCGCTGACCCGCTGGCGCGAGGGAAACCTGCCCGACCGCATTGTCCGCGTCTCGGCCGGGCCATGGACCTCGGCCTTCGTTTCCGCCCATATCGGCGATATCTGGACGGTCGATGACGGCATAAGGGTAGAGCTTGTCACCACCACCGACCGGGTCGACATCGGCCGCCGTGCCGCCGACATCGGCATCCGCAGCGAGCGCCCGACCGAGCAGTGGCTGGCCGGCCGTCAGAGCGGCAAGGTCGCCCACGCCATTTATTCCGGACGTCACCTGATCAATGGCATCGCCGCCGGATTGTTCGTCGGCGTCACCGGCGAAGGCGCAAACATTGCCTCGGCGCGCTGGCTGCAAGCCCATCACGGCGACCGCATCGCCGTACGCGGCAACAACACCCATTCGGTGCGCGAACTGGTGGCCGCCGGCGCCGGCCTTTCGGTCTTTCCGTGCTTCGTCGGTGACGGCGATCCGCGGCTGGTTCGCGTTGCTCAGCCTATCCCCGAACTTGAAACCGACCAATGGATCGTCACCCATCACGAGGAACGTCACTCCCCGCCGGTACGGAAAGTCGCCGACCGGATTGCCGCCTTGATGCGGGCGCACCAGCCGCTGTTTCGCGGCGAGACGCCGATCCGGTAAGCCTCAGGCAGATCGGCCGCCAGTGGAGCCGCACGCTGGCACTCATGCCCTGGCCGACAGCCAAGTCAGATTGCACTGCCACATGCGGCGCGCAACGCCCTATTGGTAGCGGCCGTGGCGCTGCAGCACTTCGATCTGGTAACCGTCGGGGTCGCTCACGAAAAAGAACCGCGCAAGCAGCTCGCCTTCGTGGTTGAACTCGACAATTTTTCGCGGATTGAAACCTGCCGCCGCCAAGCGCTTGTGTTCTGTCTCGATATCGTCGACGCAAAGAGCCATGTGGCCATAGCCGTCACCAAGCGCGTAAGGCTCTTCCCTGCCCTTGTTGATCGTCAGTTCAAGCTCGAAATCGGCTTCCGCATTGTGAAGATAAACCAGTGTGAACGTGACGAAATCCAATCGGTCCGCAACATCGAATCCGAATGCCCTTCTGTAGAAACTGACCGACAGGCTCTCGTCCACCACCCGGATCATGGAATGAATTGCTTTCGCCAAAGGAGCCTCCAGTCTGCCGCGTGGTCTCGGTAACGCGCCTACCGTGGCCCATTGGTTGCAAAAAGGGGTGGCAGCCGGTTACCACGTCGAGAAATTGGCTTAAAGCTGGTCTACGCACTAAGGTCCGATTGTAGTCACTGCAAATTGAGCAGAAAATGCGCGTCGGGTTGGTATCATCCCGGCGGATGCGCGCAGAGACCGCGCTTTCGCACAAAGCCATCAAACGGGAGGTCTTCGCATGTGTAAGGTCTTTGCCGGGCAGGATCCGGAAGGGTATCGGCTGGTCAATCGCTCCATTCGAATAGGTGGCCATTCAACGAGCATCCAGCTTGAGGCCACTTTTTGGACGCTGTTGGACGAGATCGCCCATGGACAGGGGATGACGGCGCCGAAATTCCTCTCGACGCTTTACGATGAAGCACTGGAGATCAACGGGCATATCCCGAACTTTGCCTCCATGCTGCGCACCACGTGCGCGCTCTATCTGCGCGACAGGCAACCACTCGACAGCGAACCCTCGGAATTCACGAACAAGGCAGCCTGACCCGCGGGCATTTATTCAAAACGTCGGGGTACCGGAAATCCCGTGTAGCAGCCGCCTGCTACCAGCGACCCGAATTTTGGCGCTATGTGATATGAATGGCGAACTTCACCGAGGCGGTGTAGAGTTCACCACAAAAGAAGAAATGAGCCGTATCAACGGCAATGCTGAGCGAATCTGGGAGGATTCATGGTCGAGATTATCTCCAAGCGGGATGGCCCGCGGCGCGAGGACGTACAAGTCAAAAGACTGATCGAGCAGAACCGTTCGACCATCGTTCGCCTTGCCGACCAGATCAGCGGCGGCGGCTATTCGGCTTCCAGGAAACCACGCCAGCAACCGAAGGCGGAAGGCCTGATCATCCATGTTGGTGGCGGCGCGGTGCCTGTGCCCGAAGCCAGGCCGTCCATCCAGGTCACCATGAACGGCCGCGTGGTCTCGAAAGATCAGAACACAGGCCGCCAACTTCATCATATCGGTGATATCCGCAATCGGAGTGGGGAACAGATCTTCGTCCTGGCAACGAAGCAGAATGGCTTTTTCTCGCCGGTCGACGAAACCGTCGCCGAGGCGCTTGCCGACCTGGACGGGTCCCGCCTTGCCGCCACCTACACCGAAGAACAGCTTGCCGCCGACATCGGCGCGAAACTCGGCATCGACTGACCGTGCAGACGCCTGTGCTTGTGCACGTCCAATCCGCGTCAGCATACGAACGCGACAGCATACAGAAATGGCATACCTCAAAAGGTTCTGTGATGGCTGAATGAAACGCGAGATAGGCCCCAATCAGATGAAGATCGATGCTGTTCCGGCGCGTGCGTCGCTGGCCGCCGGGCAAATGGTTCTGAGCAACATCGACTATGACGAGCGCGCTACCATGCGCGCCTGGGAAACTTTTCTGGCCGACAAGCCCAAATGTGCCCGCGGTCCAATCCACCCCAACCACGTCCGCTCTCTCATTCACGATTCCTGGTATCGCAGCGCCACCGGCGGCATCAACGCTCAAGGTATTGAAGCGCCGCTGAGCAGTGATCGCGACGAGATCGAATATCTGACCCGCGCCAATGCCGAACTGCTTTCGGCGGCGCGGCGGTCGTTCGCCTCCCTTGGCCAGCTGCTGGATGGGACGGGCGCGATGCTGGTTCTGGCCGACAGCGACGGCGTGCTGATCGACGCCATCGGCGACAAGAAGACGCTGCATGACGGCATGGATATCCACCTCGCCATCGGCGGCAAATGGAACGAGGATGCCGTCGGAACCAACGGCATCGGCACGGCGCTGTGGACCGGAGAGCCGACTTTCGTCCATGCGGCCGAGCATTTCTGCGCCGGCATCAAATCCTGGACTTGCGCTGGCGCGCCGATCCGCGATCCGCTCGACGGCAAGATCATCGGCGTCGTCGACCTGTCAGGCTATTCGCCGATCTTCCGGCCGCACAACACCGCGCTCGTTGCCGCCACAGCCCGGCAAATCGAAAAGGCCTTGGCCGAACAGCAGCAGGAACAGCGCACGCGCCTGCTCGAAGCCTTCATTTCCTCGGCTCCCAGCTACCGCCGAAAAGACGGGCTGGTGATCGTCGACCATCGCGGCCGCGCCATCTTCTGCAACAATGTGCCCGACGGCGAGACCACAGAAATGATGGACGGTCCGATGGAACCTGGTCGTGGCCGTTGGCTGATGAACCTTCCGTCGTCCGGGTCGGACGCCGACCTCACCAAGGCGCTGCCGGCACATCTGCGATCCTGCCACATCACGCCACTCAAGCTCGACGGCGATCTCCGCGGCGCGGCACTGGTGTTCCCGTCCGTGCCGACAGTCTCCAGCGTGACGGTGGTCCGTAGGGAAGCGAGCAAGCACCTTCAGGATGCTGTCGCCATGATCGTTGGCAAGAGTGAGGCGCTGCTGGCCGCCGTTGAAATCGCCTGTCGTGTCGCTCAATCGAACAGCGCGGCTTCGTTATTGGTCGAAGGTGAGACGGGAGTTGGAAAGGAGCTGTTTGCCCGGCTCGTCCATGCAGGCAGCCGGCGCGCGGCGAACGATCCGTTCATCGCGATGAATTGCGGGGCGATCACCAAGGATCTTTTTGGCAGCGAATTGTTCGGCCATGTCGCCGGCGCCTTTACCGGCGCCTCGCGGGACGGCAAGCCAGGTGTTTTCGAGCTCGCCAACGGCGGCGTCCTCAGTCTCGACGAGATCGGCGAATTGCCACTCGAGATCCAGCCGTTTCTGCTGCGCGTCCTGGAAGAGCGCGTGGTCAACCGCATTGGCGACAGCCGGGGTCGCCCAGTGGATGTGCGCATGGTCGCCTCGACCAATCGCGATCTCAAGCAGGAAGTTGCCGCCGGCCGCTTCCGGCGCGATCTCTATTATCGAATTGGTGCGGTCTCGATCACGGTCCCGCCGCTGCGCGAGCGCGGTGAGGATGTGCTGCTGCTGATCGAACATTTCAACCGGCAGATCGCCGCCACAGCAGGCGAGGACCCGCTTGAATTCTCGCACGAAGCGCTCGAGGCCCTGCTCGCCTACCATTGGCCGGGCAATGTGCGCGAACTGAAGAACCTCATTGGGCGGCTGCACATCTTGGCGCGCGGCGGCACCGTTGAGCTTCAGGATCTTCCCGGGGAAATCAGTACGGGCAATCGCAACAATATGACCATGCACGGCGATCATCCCGCAGACATGCTCGAAGCACCGGTGTGCACATTCGAGGATGCAGAATGCCAGGTCATCAAGAACGCGCTCGCCGCAGAGGGTGGCAATCTCAGCAAGGTCGCGCTGAGGCTCGGTATTTCGCGGCCGACGCTCTATCGCAAGCTCGGACAATACGGCATCCGGCGCGGTTTCATCTAGACCCAGGTCCGTTCACCGGCACAAAACCCGCGGCATTCGCGCCGCGGGGCTGGGGGAAGTTGGTCGACTAGCTTGCCTTCAGGCAGCGGACGCGGAAATGATCAGGCCTTTACGACAGCACCGGTCACTTTCTCTGAGACATAGCCGAGGATGTTGCCGATGATCAGCGAGATCACCGCAGCGGCCGCGACCTTGGTGATGCCGCTGGCGCCTTCGCCGTAAGCGGCGGCGGCAAGCAGAAAAAGCGCGGCGGTTGTTGCGTAGCCATAGACCGCTGACGGAATGGCGCTCAGCAAAGGCAGCTTGGCGGCGAGAATCAGGACTATGATTGAAATGCCGACGCAAATGCCGGCCATGATCGCCGTAACACCAATGGACGTCAGTGCTATCAATGCGCCGGCGGCGCAGATCGCTCCCCAGAGGTTTGCAACCGCCGAATTCTTGAACCCGGCTGCCTTGCCGCCACAGTGATAGAAACTCCCCCAGCCCACAAATACCGCCCAGATCAGCAGATAGGGGTTGCCGATCGTGATCACTGCCCACGTTGCAATGCCACCCATAATGCCGATGACGACGGCCAGCCCTGTAACAAGATCCATGTTGTCCTCCCGTTTTCCACACCACGAAGCAAGGAAACTCGTTTCAGGATCGCGCTTCGCTGACGTCCCGATACGGAAATGCCATGGCATCAGCCACGGAGCTCAGAAGGAAGGCTTGCCGGGTCAGGCAAGCAGTCAGATCGAACCGGACGCGGTAGCCGTTCCGCGCCACGTTCGGTCCAAATGTTTCAGGGGACGATGACGCCGCGTCCGGTGAACCGCCGGTTCTTGAAATCGTCGAGCGCGGTGTTGATGCTTGCGAGGTTATACTCGGTGTAGTGCATCTTCACCTTGCCGTCGGCGTTGAGCTCCATCAGTTCGACAAGCTCGGTGAAATTGCCGACCAGGCTGCCGCCGATATTGATCTCCTCGATAACGAGATGCGCGGTCGGCACGTTGATGTTGCCGCCATAGCCGACGACGAACAATTGCCCACCCTTGCGCACCATCTTCCAGCAGATGTTCTCGACACCGAGTTCACCGACGAAGTCGATCACCACATGGGCGCCGCCACCGGTGATCTGGGCGACTTCCTCGACGACATTCGGCCCACCATCGAGGATGAAATCGGCGCCAAGGTCCTTTGCCAGTACCCGCGCCGCCGGCTCGCGATCGACGGCGATGATGCGACAGCCCGAAATCGCGTGCAGCGATTGCAGCGCGATGTGGCCAAGCCCGCCTATGCCGAGCAGCACGCAATAGCTGCCTGGGCGGAGCAGTTTGGCGGCCCGCTTGGCGGCGCGGTAGGCGGTGATGCCGGCGTCCGCCAGCGGCGCCACTTCGATCGGCGTGATGTTGGCATTGAGCTTGATCAGCGATCGCTCGCTGGTGATGAAGTATTCGGCGAAGCCGCCATTCATGCCGAGGCCGGGGAACTGGCCGTTGTCGCAATACATGTCCTCGCCATGGCGGCAGTTGAGGCAGATGCCGCATGAGCGGAAGGGATGGCAGATCACGGCGTCGCCGCGCTTGACCGAGCGGACGCCGCTGCCGACCTCCTCGACCCAGCCGGCATTTTCATGGCCCATGATGTAAGGCAGCAGCGTGCCTTCGGGATCCATGGTCGGCTTCCACACACCCTCGATGATGTGCAGGTCGGTGCGGCAGAGGCCGGCGGCACCCACCCGCACGATCACCTCGTCGGGAGCAGTGATCGTCGGTGCCTTGACCTCCTCGATCTTGAGCAGGACGTTCATCTTGGGATCGTATTCGTACAGTCTGGCAGCTTTCATCGTCGTATCCTTTCAACGTCGAAATCGTTCCGTTGGAATTTGTCGCTTCAGGCGCGGCCGAGCTTTTCCGAGCCGCCGCCACGGGCCGGTCCGGCCGTCGGATCCTCATCCTCGGCGAGATCGCCAATCAGCGTTTCGGTGGTCAGGATCAGCGTTGCCACGGAAGCTGCGTTGGCGAGGGCGGTGTAGGTGACGCGGACCGGATCGATGATGCCTGCCTCGAACATGTTCTGGTACGCGCCGGTCGATGCGTTGTAGCCATAGCCGCCATTGATGCGGGTGACCTCGACTACCACGGCGTCAGGATCGGCACCGGCATTGGCGGCGATGCGCCACAGCGGCCGCGACAAAACCGACCGCACCAGGCGCACGCCCTCGGCGACATCGCCGTCGACGCCGGCCGCCATCTTGTCGAGCAGCGGCGCGATCTGGGCGAGCGCCGAGCCGCCGCCGGCGACCACGCCCTCTTCGGATGCGGCCCGAACCGCATTCAAGGAATCCTCGATCAGCTGGATGGTCCGCTTCTGCTCGACCGGCGTGACGCCGCCGGCATAAAGGATCGCCGTTCCGCCGGAGAGCTTGGCCAGGCGTTCGCGCAGCTTGTCCTGGTCGATGTTCGGCGGCGCGGCTTCATACTGCCGCTGCACCTGGGCACGGCGCGAGGCGATTGCCGCATGGTCGCCGCCGCCACGAATGATCGAGGTGTAGGACGAACTGGTCTTCACCCGGTCGGCCGTGCCGAGATCCTCGGCGGTGATATCCTCCACCCGGCCACCGAGATCGCGCGCGATCACCTTGCCGCCGGTGATGATGGCCAGATCCTCCATCATCGCCTTGCGCCAGTGGCCATATTCCGGCGGATGGACGACGAGATATCGTCCTGGCCCCTGCTTGCCGAGCAGCGTCACCACCACTTCCGGCGACATTTCCTCGGACACAATCAGCAGCGGGCGGCCGGCCCCGTCGGCAATGCGGCGAACCGCATCGAGTTGCCCGGGCTCCTTGATCTTGAGGTCGGTCATCAAGATGTAGGGCCGCTCGAGCACGGCCTCCATCTTCTCCTGATCGGTCACCATGTGATGGGAGAGATAGCCACGTTCGAAGGACATGCCCTCGACGACGTCGAGCGTGGTCTCGGTGGTGACGCTGAAGTCGGTGGTGATGACGCCTTCGGCGCCTACCCGCTGATGGGCTTCCGCCACCAGCGCGCCAAGCTTGCTGTTGGTCGCCGCGATGTTGGCGACCGAAGCCAAGATGCCGTTGCCCTTGGCCGGCTTGGCCGACGCCTTGAGCGCGGCCACCACCGCCGCCACCGCAAGGTCGATGCCCTTGCAGAGATCGACGGATTTGGCGCCGCGCTCATTCGCCTCGACGCCACCCTGGATGAGCGCGTTGGCGAGCACGATCGCCGTCGTGGTGCCATCGCCGGCGACCTCGTTGGTCTGCATCGACACTTCGCGCACGACTTGCGCGCCCATATTTTCGAAACGGTCGTGCAACTCGATCTCGGAGGCGATGCTGACACCGTCGCGGGTCACCATCGGCGTGCCGATCGGTCGGTCGATCATGGCGTTCATGCCTTTGGGGCCGAGCGTCGGCTCGACGGCCGCAGCCAGCCGGAAGACACCGCGGGCAAGAGCACGGCGGGCTTCGGAGTTGTGAAGCATTATCTTGGGCATGATTCCTCCTTCCGCCTTACGGGCGGGTTGTTGGTTAGGGGCCTCGTGCAAGGGAGGCCGTTGTGTCAGTTCTGCTTCAGGCAGTCGGCGCCGTTCCGGCCGGCACGCGATCCAGAATGAAATCGACCAGCGTCGGTTCGCCGTCGATCACATCCAGTTCCTTGTATCTGGTCTGCTTGAGCCCCCGGCACAGCGCGCCGTTGAACTCCATGTTGATGCGCACACCGCGCAGTTCGGCGAGGTGGGCACTGAGTGCGGCCGGTGGGATTTTCTGCCCTTCCCAGGTCACGAACACAGGATCGTCGGCCCGGCGGTCGGGAAAACGCTCAAGCAGAGCCGCCCGGTACCTCGGCTGCTGTTGGGCCGCCTCACCCGGTTCGAACCGCGCGACGTCGTAGGCCGGCAGGTCCATGCCGAGGATTTCGCGATCGGTCAGGCCGTGCTGCCGCAGGCCGCGCAGGACCGCCTCCTGGCGCCGCTTGAATGCCTTCATCCTGAAGGTCTCACGCAAGGCGCCAAGATCCTGATCCTCGGCAAGCACAGCGAAGATGTCGCCGAAGGCCTTGCCCTCTGCCATGCCGCGATTGACCTCTTCCGCGAACATGTGGTCGTGCAGCTTGACGCGATAGGCCGGCTTCCAGGAGAGCTGGTCGAGCGCCTTGCGGACGCCGTCCAGCATCAGGAACGCGAAGTTGGGCGAACACCAGTAGGTCGGCAGGCGGAAGTCGATCTCTACGCTGCCATCGCCCGTCACCGCGGCCCGCTCGACGAAGCCCATCTCGGTGACAGGTTCGTCGAGTTCCGGGTCGTTGACCTCACCAAGGCGCCGCCAGAGTTCCTTCTCGCGGCCGCCGGAAACGCTGGCGGTTGCCATGGCTCCTACTCCGCCGCGATGCTGAAGGGCGAGCTGGCAAGCGCCTTCTTCTTGGCTTCCACGTCGATGTTGTAGAGACGCGCCGCATTGAGGCCGAGGATCTTCTCCTTGATCTCGTCGGTCAGCTGCACACCACGTTCTGCGGCGATGTCCTCTGGGATCTGGTAGGCCCAGAATTTCTCGACTAGCCAGCGCGGCGTCCAGATCGCGTAGTCGGAACCAAACAGGATTTTCTCCGGCCCGATCCAGAACAGCAGTTCGGCGATGACCTCGCCGAAATAGCGCGGACGGGAATGGATGAAGGGCAGCGCCACCGCTAGCCCGCCATAGACGTTGGTTTCCTGCGTCGCGATCCAGCAGAAATCGTCGAGGCGCGGCAGGCCGCAATGCTCGACAATCCAGTTGAGGTTCTGGAAATCCGTCGCCGCGTGGTCGACGTCATGCACGTCGAAGGCGTCCTTGCTGAGTGGGATGATCGTCGGACCCTTGTGCACGTGGATGTTCTTGATGCCGAGCTTGTCGCAGAGTTCGAAGCACTTGTAGGCATCGGGATCGGTGAGCTTCCAGCCCTTGGAAGCGCCGTTCCATTCGGCCGTGTACATCTTCACGCCCTTGACGTTGTAGGTCTCCTTGAGGAAGTGGATGTACTCAAGTGCCTTCTCGCCGTCGCGCGGATCGAAGGCGCCGTTGACTATGAAACGCTCGGGATAGCGCTTGGCCACCTCGGCGTTGCGCTCGATCGTGTTGAAGCCGTTCTTGTAGAAGTCCTTGAGATAGGTCGATTGCACGATCGCCACATCGTCGGGACCGTCAATGAACAGGTCGCGATAGAGATCGTCGGCGCTGTATTTCTCGAACTTGCTCTTCTCCCACAGGTGGTCCTTCGGGCTCAAGCCAGTGTGATAGGCATAGAAGCACTCGATGAACTGCTTGCCGTGGATGTTCTTCTGGTTTTCCGGGCTGCCGTCCCAGAAATGGGTGTGGCCGTCGACCACGAAAATGTCCTTGCCTTCCGGTGTTCTGTACATTTTTTCCTCCACGCGAATGCGTTGCTTTGAATGGCTGCGGATCAGATTGTGATTGCGACCTTGAGGACGCCGTCGCGCTGGTTTGCGAACAGCTCATAAGCGTCCTCGATCTGGTCGAGTTTGAAGCGGTGCGTGACCAGGCCGCCGAGATCGACCCGGCCTGCCGAGATCACTCCCAGCATTCTGCGCATCCGCTCCTTGCCTCCGGGGCAAAGGGACGTTCGGATGGATTTGTCGCCCAGGCCCGCGGCAAATGCATCGAGCGGAATCTTGAGATCGGAGGAGTAGACGCCGAGACTGGACAGCACGCCGCCCGGACGCAAAACACGCAGAGCGGCCTCGAACGTTGCCTGAGTGCCCAATGCCTCGATCGCGACGTCGACACCGCGCCCGTCCGTCAACCTCATGATGGCGTCGACGGGATTCTCCTTCTTGAAGTCGACGACGATGTCAGCGCCCATCCGGCGGGCCATCTCCAGGCGAGCCGGCACAGTGTCGACGGCTATGATCGTCGTTGCGCCCATGAGCTTTGCGCCGGCGGTGGCGCAGAGACCGATCGGTCCTTGGGCAAATACCGCAACGGTGTCGCCAATCCGGATGCCCCCGGTTTCGGCGCCGGCGAAGCCGGTCGACATGATATCCGGGCACATCAGCACCTGCTCGTCGGTGACGCCGTCGTCAACCGGCGCAAGATTGGCCATTGCGTCCGGCACGCGGACATATTCGGCCTGGCAGCCGTCAATGGTATTGCCGAACTTCCAGCCGCCGATCGCCTGCCAGCCGTGCTTGGTGCCGGCGCCATCCTGAGAACCACATCCGCACAGGCAGGCATGGCTCCAGCCGGAAGGGGTGATCGCGCCAGCGATGACACGCTGGCCCTCCTTGAAGCCGCTGACGCTTGATCCGAGCTTCTCGATGATGCCAACCGGCTCGTGACCAATTGTGAGGCCTTTGACGACCGGATATTCGCCCTTGAGGATATGGACGTCGGTCCCGCAAATGGTCGTGGTGGTTACGCGAATAAGCGCATCTTGAGGCCCGATATCGGGAATTGGCTTGTCCTCAAGGACAATGCGGCCTTTCTCGACAAACACAGCAGCTTTCATTTTCGAAGACATTCGTATTTCCTCTACAGTCCGGCAGTTTTCAGTCGACTTGCGTGGAGTGCCGGAAAAATACCTGCCTTTCCGGCACTCATTTCGCTGGCTATTCGATGTATTCGAACATCTCGTCCATGTTGCCGAACAGGATCACGGTGTTGTCGTCGACGCGAACCATGCGGCCGTAGTGGGTGGAGCTGTTGACCTCGAAGGTTTCCGCCGTCATCTCGCGGCCGAGATATTCGCTGACCTCGTCCATCTTGAAGATCAGCTTGCCGGTGCCGTCGATGCGGATCATCGCCGGTTGGTAGGTGACGGATACGTTCGGTTTCAAGCCCATGAATTCAGCGATGGCCCTGGCTTCGACCGAGTCGTTCATGGTGACGCCGCACTGGTGCGAAATCGTCTGCTCGAAGGTGATGTCCTTCATCGCCTTGAAGATGTTGGAATGCGTTGCGTCGCGTGCTGCTAGTGACATGACGATTTCTCCTGTTTCAGCGCTTGAGGCCAAGTTCGCCGAGTATCTGCCCAATCCGTTCCTCGGATTTGGCACGGACATCCGCGAATGCGACCGGCTTGGAATGCGGCATCGACCAGATCGGCTGCAGGCCGATGGCTGCCTTGTCGGCGAGCGCGCCATGTTTCTTGACCCAGCCCTGGAAGAGCTTCTTGTTGGCCGCGCCATGCTTCTCGTCATTGGCGAGCAGGTGCATGAGGTCGATCGTGTTGGCGAGGTTGCGCTCGTAGTCGGCCTCGGCTGCCGAAATCACCGCCGGCGTGATGAAATCATGGTTGGCGGCGGCGATCTGCATCAGGAAGCCGGAGCGAAACACTTCGCCGACCAGCGGCTCGAAGATGATGTTGATGGCGAAATACTGCTCGAGATAGTCGGTCGCGCCCATGATGGTCTCGACCGCCTCGCGCGTGTCTTGCCAGTTCTTGTCCTCGAGCCACGCCTTCTTGCCAAGCTCGTCGTCCCAGCCGGGGAGGTCCATCCCGATCTCGGCGAGGTAAAGCGTGATGTCCTGGGCAAGCCGCAGCTTGTAGGACGAGTTGGTCAGCGTCGCGTTGTTGATCATCTGTGTGTAGCCGTAACGCTGCGCCTGCATCAGCGACGTGCCGAGCCCGAATTCGGCGTGTTTCCAGGCGCCGAGCTGTGTCTGCAGGATCTTGACCCAGGCCTTGTCGAAGGTCTTCGGGGTGCCCGACTTGCGCGCATTGTTGATGACGCTCTGCACCATGGTCTCGATCTTCGACTGGCGCTGGTAGTGCGTGCGCTCCCACTCCTGGTCGGGAGCGCGGAAGGCGTGCCAGTTGGAACTCTGCGCGGCGGTGTTCTGCTTGACATAGGCGCCCTTGCCGTCGGCAAACGAGATGATCCAGTCCTGGATCAGGTAGCGTTCCGGGTCGGGCTGAACGTCGACCGTCATGTCCTCGTAGTGGGTGGCTCGCTGGCCTTTCGGGTCGAAATACCGGTATTTCCGGCTGTCGGAGTCGGCGAAGATCGCCGCGCCGGCGGCTCCGGATCCGACTGAACTCGAGGTTGCAGGCATAGTCTCTCTCCCTTGTTGCAGTTGTGGTTGGCTTGGCGCGGCCGCCCTCAATGGGCCGGCGTTGCACCCGCCGATGTGGTGAATTTGTCGAAGAATATCCGCTCGGTTTCGAAGCCGTTCATGAACAGCACCGGCTGCAGCGCATCGATCATCGGCGGCGGGCCACAGGCATGGACATCGCCCTGCCCGTCGACCGCCAGTTGCTTGAGCACGGCGTCGACACTCTGGTGCACGAAGCCACGTTCGCCCTGCCATTCGGCGTCGTCATTCGCGTGCGACAGCACGGGAATGAAGGTGACGTCGGAATGTTTGCCGACCAGCTCGGCGATCCTGTCGAGATAGAACAGGTCATTGCGGGTGCGGGCGCCGTAGAAGAAATAGACCGGACGCTTCTCGCCGCTCTTCAAATGGTCATTGAGGATCGACCAGATCGGCGACATGCCCGAGCCGGCGCCGACCAGGATCAGGGGTCCTTGCCGTTCGTCGCGGCGGAAACAGGTTCCGTAGGGTCCGACGACGGTGACTTCGGCTCCGGCTTCGATGCCTCCGGAATCGAGTTCTCCGGAAAACTTTCCCTCAGGGTATTTTTTGATGATGAAGGAGAGTTTTTCGGTTTGGTCCGGCGTATTTGCCATGGAGAACGAGCGCGTAATCGTCTCCCCTTTTTGCGTGGTAACCGTGATGTCGACATATTGCCCCGCCCAGAACTTCATTGGGGAGCCGAGCTCGATCTCGATGCCGCGAATGTCGTGGGTCAGGTGCTCGATGCGAGCAATCCGGCCCTTGTACGTCTTCACGGCGATCGCTTTCGCCAAAATCTCCTCGTCGTAGTTGAGAAGCTCGACTTCCAGGTCGGAGAAGGCGATGCAGCGGCACAACAGGACGTGCCCGCTCTCCTTCTCCATGTCGTTCAGCGCGAAGGTCGAGTATTTCAGCATGTCGACTTCGCCTTCGAGCAACACGCTTTTGCAGGCCGAACATTGCCCTTCCTTGCAGCCGTGCGGCAGCGCAATGCCCTGGCGGAAGGCGGCGTTGAGCACCGTTTCGCCATGCTCGACGTCGAATTCGACGCCAACCGGGCTGAGCCTGACCGTGTGGGTTTCCGACATACGGACCTCCAGTGAAAGGAAGGGGCGGGACCAACCCGCCCCCCTTTGGCCTGATCAGTTGCAGGGGGTGATGGTGAAGCCCTTGGCGTATTCCGCCAGGTGCTTCTCGCGGTCCGCGGGCGACATGGCACGCAGCGCGTTGAGCGGCGATCCGAGCTTGTTGCCGCGCACATCGTCGAGCGTCCACATCTCCTTGTCGTCGAAGCGCAGATGCGGCTGCGGAACCAGCGTCTTGCCGTCGGAACGGACGAAGTTCAGGTCCTTGATCGCATCGGCCAGATCCCAGCCGTCATAGAGCGTCTCCCACTCGCGCTTGCCGCTGAAGCGGCCCATCGCCGGCGTCGGACGGCCCTGATACTCGTCGGCGAAGGCGACCGTTGCGGTCCACTTGTCGAGCTCATGGGCGAAGGTGTGCAGCCGGCCGTCGATCTCGCCGACCACCATGTCCTCGCGGATCAGGCAAGGGACGAGGCAGGACCAGCAGCGGTGCGGGTAGACGTAGCCGACGTCGCTGTTGAACAGCAGCACCTTCTCGCCCTTGTGGCTGAGCTTGGCGTACCATTTCCAGAAGTCGCCGAACTCGGCGTACCAGCCTGGATACTTATGCTCGAACCACTCGAAGTCCTTGTCGGTCTGGGCTTCGATGCGCCAGAAATTGACCGGCCAGCCGACCGCGAAGAACTGTCCTACCTTGTGAACATAGTTCTTCTTGGTGATGCGTTCCCAGGCCGCCTGGACGTCGTCGTGATGGATCTTGATGCCGTATTTCTCGAGCGGCAGCATGTAGGTGCGATAATAGTCCTCATAGATCCAGCGGTGCCACATTTCCGCGTAGGATTCCTTGTTCTTGTCGCGGTTGGTGGTGCCGTATTCGATGAAGGTGCCGATTGCTGCATCGACGATGGCATGGTTCTGCCAGAAGGCGTAACGCAGGTCGCGCTCCAGCAAGAGGTGGTTTTCCGGCTCCTTGAGTGCTGCCATCAGCAGCGAGTGGCCATTGCCGATATGCCGGCTCTCGTCGGACTGCACCGACAGGAAGACGGTCGGCAGCGCGTAGTCGCCGTTGCGGGCGGCTTCCGAAGGCATGGCGACGAACAGCGTGTTGGTGAAGGCGGTCTCGGCGACCACGGTCAGGTACATGCAAGCGGCGGTCATGGTGTCGCCGGTGATGAAGCCTTCCGCGAATTGCCGGCCGATGGTGGTGGCATAGCATTTTCCGAAGGCCTCTTCGGTGATGTCGAAGCCGGCCGGATCGATGTAGTTCTCCATGTACCATTTCTTCAGATTCATCTGGATGGTCGAGTGGCGGAACTCGTCGATCATCTGCATGGTGAAACCGGTCCGGAGTTCCTCGCCAGGTGCGATGCGGGCGACCATCGCCATCGAGCGGGCAGCCGAAATTTCCGGGAAGGGAATGATGGCCAGGAAGAGCTTCATCCACTCGACCCAGCGCGGCTCGACATTGCGGAACATGTCGCCGCGCAAGGCGGCATCGAGCGCGCCATAGACGCGGTTGTCCTTCTCTTCCTGCATCGGGAAGTAGGACCGCAGGACCTGCTTCATCGGGTCGCGCGGCGTCTTGTTGATCTTGTAGTCGGTCGGAAACGTCATTGCTTCCTGCACGTAGGACGGATTCCAGCCGAGATCGGCAATCTTCTTGGTCGCCTCGCCGACGGAGATTCCGCGTTGCGAGGTAATCTTGTTGAGCGTCAGAGACGTCATGGTCATAAGCCTCCACCAGGTTTGAGCCGCAGGTCCCTTGACCCCGGCATGAAGCGGCAAGCACCGCCAGTGAGAGTGCGAGCGGCATGACAAAGCGTTGCGCGTCGAGGCGCGACCCGAGGTCCGGCCGTTCAAGTGGATCGGGGCAAAGGTTTCGAGGCGTCTGACAGGGAGCCGCAGCGCCAACCGCATCTGCGATGGGCGTATCGAAGCGGTTCTGCTTCCTCCGTTCCTTCGTTCTTTTGGCACCGCGTCAAGCGCGATGGGCTTCTTGTGAGAATGAACAGTGCAAGCGTCGTGCCAGTTTCGAAACAGTCCCATGGCTGGCGCTCAAAGCAAAATTGCCGCTCTTTCGGCGCGCACCCGGCAGCCAACTGTAACGTTCTTTTACAGTTGTAACTTACGCCTGTAATATTTACCGTATATTCGCACGCGCAGCATATTTAGTTAGCAATTGCAGAAAATCCCAACACTCATATTTTCTGTTTAACTCTTCGTCTATCTCTACTATTTGGTCATGGCCCACGCACAGGCCTAGCGCTGGAGAAAGACCATGCCGAACGATAGAGACCGAAGGGAACCGCCCGAGCCAATATCCAGCCATGCCGATGGCGTCAGCGGCGATCTCGTGAAGCTGATGCCGCGCGACCTGGTCTTCGTCATGCGCTTCATGGGCGAGAGCCAACACCGCCTGCAGAACCATTTCCAGGACTTCATCAGGGCCGAGCTTGCCGGCGGCGGCGTCACCACAAAGACGCATCCGATGATCCATCTGTTCATCGAAAGCCATGCGATCCTGCTGCGCGACTTCGTGTTTTCCGGGGTTTCGCTGACGCGCCAGTTCCGCATCGAAGAGATCGAGCGCCTGACCGGTGACACGACATCGATGATCCGCGTCGACATCTGGGACCAGCTCAAGAGCCACATCGAAACGGCCGAAAAACAGTTCCAGTCGCAGGCCGGCACATTGCCCAAATTGCTGTCGGCTTTCGAGAAACCGCAGGGGCCTTTTGGGGAGCGAAAAATGACCGGAGGATCCCACACAGCCCGGCGTGACGCGCTGCTTGCTCGCCGGCTCCGTCTCGTCGCCAGCGTCTCGGCGCTTACCGCGGAAGCGCTGCGGCTCAACCAGAAACGCGCCGGCATCGAAATGGACGTGCTGCGCCTGGAACTCGAAATCGGCAGAAGCGGCGCCACCGAGCAACTGGTGCGGGACTTGCATGAGGCAGGGCAGAACGCGGCGGTGATCGCGCAGGCGTGCTCGGCTTGCGAGGATCGCATCATAGCTGCGGAGGGCGATGTCGAGGACGTCGACCGTAAGCTTGCCGCAGCGTCGAACGAGGACTGATGGGAGAGAAACATGAACCAGCAGACGATGCAGAACCTGACCTTGTTCGACCTTCTGGCCCGCAGCTGGCAGCGGCCGTCGGCGATCGCCGATCTGCGCTTCAGCGCCGACGGTTCGGCTGTCGCTTTCACCGCAGTCGACGGAACCGTCGCCATCGCCGCGGTCGCGGATCACGAGCCGCCGGAAGCGCGGATCAGGGTGAGCAACGATCTCGGCCAGACGACGATCCGCCCCAGGGAAAAGCCGCCAGTGCCATTGATTGCCACGGCGGCATTCGGTGACGGCGATGTCCCGCTCGCCACCTATGCGCATTCCGGCTTTCTCGTCGGCGCGGCCAGCGGCGAAGTACTGCACATGAGCGCCGGCGGTGACGTCGCAGCCGCACTGCTCAAGATCGACGGACTAGTCGTCGCCATCGACCACAGCGCCAAGGTGGACATGACGGCTGTCAGCAACGGGCATGATGTCTTCCTGTCGCACGGCCAAGGCAATGCCACGCGGCTGGAACGCGGTGTGACATCGTCGACAGATGCCCTTGCCTTGTCGCCGGGCGGGCGGCGACTTGCCTGCGGCCTTGGCGAAGGGCTGTCGATTTGGGCGGTCGAAGGCGACGCAGCCTTGATACGTGACATCCCCCTTTCCGCGCGCCCGGTGTCGATCCGCTGGAGCAGAGACGGGACCTGGCTGGCCTGCGGGCTCGAAACCGGCGGCTTTGCTCTGGTTAGTCTGGCTGATGGAAGAGCAGACGTCGTCGCAGGGTTTCCATCGCCGGTCCGCACCGTGTGCTGGAGCCAGCCGGCGCATGCGCTGTTTGCGTCCGGCGCGTTCAGGATCGCCGGCTGGTCGATGACCGGCCCGCCTGTTGGCGGCGAGACCTCGGGTGCGCTGGAGACAGGTCGCGCCGGGCTGGTTCTTGTCGAGGCGGTGGCGGCGCACCCGCAGAAGAAACTGATTGCGGCGGGCTACGCCAACGGCCGTATCACCATCGCCCAGATCGGCGCGCGCGACGAACTCCTCATCAGGCCTTTGGGCAGCGCCGTCACCGCGCTTGCCTGGGCCGGCGACGGCAGACACCTCGCGGTGGGTTCCGTCGATGGCACCGCCGCGATCGTCACCTTTCCCGCGCAGATGTTCAAATAGCGGACGCAGCCCACATGAAACAGGAGGATCACATGGAGACCGAACCCACCCCCGAGGACGAGAGCAAGGACGAATTTTTCGAACGGCTGGCCAAGCTGTCGGAAGAAATGGTGGCCAAGCATGGCAAGGATTTCAGCATGGGCGCGCTGGTGCTTGCCGCCCGCTGGATCGCGGAAAACCGCGTCGGCCAGTTGAAGACCAACTAGGGTTCGCATCCATACGGATTGAACTCACGCAGGCGCGGCAAACCGTTTGGAGACGCCATTCGCCTGCCCTTCTCGGTGATGCCGGCTGGCGCGCCAGATGAGGTCGGGCTCCTGCGCGGGCTTGCCCGAAGTCGTCTCAATGATCTTTCTTCGGAGGTGTCGGCCGCCGGCCGGCGCTCCTGAACATGCAAATCTGGTCCTTCTTTCGCTAACGACCCCCACTCACGGTCCGCCTCTTATGATTTCTACCTCGATTTGCCAGGGTGCAAGTTGTGATGGATCAGGAACCTGATCAGGTCCTCTGTTGAGTTCCACGCCGCATATTATGCGACTGTACAGCACCAGCCCGCCACTTGCGGAGCTCGGGACACCGCCCGCAGTGAAAGAACTATTCAGGCATCTTCTCTGTAAGCGCTATTTTCGCTGCACGTTGACGCGGGAGCTTTCGACGGATGGCCTTCGAATCGGGAACGGTATCTGGTCTGATCAGG
>NZ_JAMYOE010000066.1:0-21188 GCF_040319695.1 Mesorhizobium sp. M0898
CGAAGTTCTACGAGCAATATCAATACGATAAAGTCGTCCGACTGCCCGGACTCTGACAAGGGGATGCATTATGAAACGAACTGCGGCTCGTTGGTCAAGATTATCTGGCACGACGGGATCGGCATGTCGCTCTACGCCAACGATCTTCAGCTGATAGTTTTCCTTGCGGCAGATATGGATCGGGGATTTCGTACAGGCAATACTGCCCGTTGTAGGCATGGCTGGTGATGAGGCGGTGTTTGGCCCATCTGGTGACGGTGTGCTCGTGGATATTGAGACGCGCGGCCGCTTCCTGTTTTGTCAGCATTCCACGTTCTCGCAGGCGGTCATAGCGTGAGCGCAGCTTGTACTGGTGAACGAGATAGGCCACCACCCGCAAGACCGTGAAGCGCGCGTCGTGGCGACCGCGGCGCGGCCTCGCCGGGGCGATATCCTTGTTGGTTGAGGACTTCGGCGATCTCGGAATAGATGTGGTCGTCGAGGAGTTTGTCGACCAGTTCGACAATGCCGGGCTGCGTCTTGACCTGTTGCGCGGAAGATTTTGGGCTCATGGTGGTGAGCGTCTGGATCTTGCCGCCCTTGAATCGCACGTGAAGCTTGGTGGTGCCTTCCGCCGGCAGATTGATGAGGGTGACATCCTCGATGATGTGGGCAAGCAGTCGCTTGCGTTCGCGGTTTGGGGTATCCGGATCGTAATTACCCATCCCTTGCCCCCTCGATGCGGCACGGTGCGTCGTCACTCGTCGTCGATGTCCGGGTACTGCGGTGGAGCCTTGCCGATCTTGCCGACGATCCTAGGGTAATTGGCATCGGGCTGCGCCTGCCCTGATACCCTCCGGCGAAGGCCGCCTTGCGAGAGGACGGCACGGTAGCGAGGCTGCGCTCTTAAGGTCGCCCTTACGAGCGAAGTTAGCAGCACAGCATGAGCCATGTGACGTTATTGACCGGGCCTGAGCGTCGTCGTCGTTGGCGTGAAGAGGATCAGTGCCGGATACTGGCCGCGGCATTCGCGCCCGGGGCCACAGTCCGTGCCCGAAGAGAGGCTCGGAAGATCAAGGTCGCGGGCTCAGTCATGGCGGATTTCAGGCGCTGACAGTTTGAAGGATGATTTTGAAGGGGTTCGTGCTCGGTGCGAGACGAGCCGTGTCGACGACGGTTCGAATGTCGGCTTCGCCCTTTGCGGCCCACATGGCGCGATAGCCGTTAGTGATCTTCCGTTGGACGACGGCGGGTCCGAGGGCGCGTTCGCATGCGTTGTTCGTCGCGTCGACCATTCCTGGCCATTGGGCAAAGGTCAAATTGATCGCGAGCTCGCCTGAACCTGTTTTGGATATCGCGGGCCAGATCGCACGATGTTGTGGTGGCGAGGATATCGTTCAGACTTCGCTCCAGGGCGCGACGCTTGCCGGCGATGGTCGAGCGGCGAAGGTTTCGATACCGTCGGGTAGGGCGAAGGCTCTTTGCAGCCAACGCTTGAGCCGTGAGGGCAGCATGTCCTCACTTGCCTCGTCCGCATTAGGCGACGTCGCGGGCCAGATGCGCCAGGCAGGTCTGATGCGCATTTGCGTGCCCTTGTTGTGCGGCATAGCGATCGGAACACCAGACGTCGAGCCGATGGCCGTCCATCAGGGTCCGGACCACGACGACGCCGCGCGTTGGCGCTGCTTGATGAACAACCGCTTCGGCGCAGCGAAACACCCAGTGGTAGGCGGTGTTCCTTCGATCCGCACGCCGGTCTCATCGGAGGCGATGACCTTGGCCCGGCGCAACGCCGCGACGGCCTTGTCGCACTCGGCCGCGAACGCGCCCTGCGCACGGCGCAACATGTTCATCAGTCCGCCCTGCCTGAGCCCGAAAAGGTTCGCGAACGGGCTCTGCAGCCGCTCGTAGGACAGGGCCTGGAAAGTCTTTGAGATAGGTCGCTACGGCGTGCACGCGTGGCCCGAACGGCGTCCCCTTCGCCGTATCTGGCACAGCCGCGACGACCAGCGTGCCGCTGGACGGGCAACGGACTGCCGGACGCCGATGGCGCTCAATTACAGGCCTGATCGCGGGAAGCTCAATCTTGTCGTGCTCGCTGACGGTTTCGGCAGCAAGATCGCTCGACAGGCTGGCGCGGCAGCAAAGGCATTGGTCGGGATGATGATCGATGATGCGATCGGCATCCTCACGCATGGCGCGGCTGTGACCTTCATGACCCGCCTTGGCGCCGCCGGGCTTTGCCCTGTCCCGACGCGCCTTGCGATCGCTCGAAGGTGGCTTGGACGACGTGCGCGATGTCTTCTCTGGCCGCTGCATCCGCAGCACCAGATCGATCAACTCTTCCTTCGTCAGACGCTGCAAATCAGATTCAGGGATTCTTGCCCCTGACAAGGGCGGGCGTGGGTAATTACCTTTGCTGATTTGGTCATCCCGGATTCAAACGCGTTGTATATTCAACATCGATCTTCGTCCTCTAAGATTGAAGGGGTCCTCTAGGTGGTGATCCAATCATCTACTGATCAACCGTAAGCGGGGCGACGCAGTAAGACCACGGTCGACGAATAGGGTCGAAAGAGCCAGAAGTATCTATGATAGCGAGCCTTGAAGCGCTCAAAGTCAGCAAAAAGGAGATACGGAAAACTTAGAAGATGCCGGGTAAGCAACCGGATCAGCTCCCGTGATGTATGCTGGCTCAATAGATCGTTCAGATAGGTGCTGTCCGAAACGACGGCCTCTTGCAGGCAGGTGAAATCAGGAAAGAGGCGACGGATTTCGTCGGGGGCTGGCCGGTAGAGCGTATCGATGGGGTCGAGGTGATAGGGGTAGCTGTACGGGCCGGTGACCAGCAGGAGACCCTCAGGCTCCACGATACTGGCGCAGGCATCGGCAAATGCGCCCGGATCAACCAGATGCTCGAGTAGGTTGCTGCACATGACGAGCTTGGGATGGAGCGCCCTCAGTTGCTCCTGGAAGGCCAGATCCAGTACATCTCCAACCAAGTCCACTCCCTCCTCTTCCTTCATATCGATATTGAGGATACGTACCCCGCGCTCGCGAAGCGGCCGAAACACGAGTAGGTCGACGTGGGGCTGTTCCACGGTCCGAAAGTGGGCGGTCGAGGAGCCGATATTCAGGCACGGATTCATTGCTTCGCTCGGAAGCGAAGCCAAGATCGTCTGAACGTGCTTGGCTTCATTCGGACGCATCGGCGAGCATTCCCCATCCGCTAGTTACAGTGTGCCAGGGCCTGTCGCCACAGGCCCGCATCGTTATCACCGTTCGCCTCGTCGTTTGCTCTACCCTCTGCGAATTCAAGGGCCTGGGCTGCTCCATCGAACCTCGTACAGGGTCTCCATGACGCCGGAGCCGTACCTGTTGAAGTCCTTCAGGTCCTCGCTCGTCAGTCGCTCGATCGCAGCAGCGTTTATGTTCTCGGCCAGGAGTGACGCCCAGTAGCTTTTGTCCACTATGCGCATGGTGCGACTTGCAGACGCGGCGGCCTCCTGACCGGGCCCATAGCTCTTTGGCTTGTGAATATAGGCGTCCTCACGGGGCCGCGGCAGCGCCAGGCGCCCGTACAGGCGATCCAGAAAGCGGAGAGGATGGGCAACCATATCCTCGAACCTGACAAGCAAGTAGTTGTCTCTGGCAGCCTGTTCCTCAAGCATCTTGCCGGCAATGTGGCTGTAGACTCGACCCGCCATCATTGCCGGCACCCCTCGGCGCTTCCATGAATCGCAAAGGCCGTAGCCGTTTCTCACCAGCCCGACGAAGATCGTCTCTTCGAACTGCTTCTCGATTTCAGAGTTCAGGAAGATGTCGTACTCAGTCACCTTGAAGAGGACGTGGCGCGCGAGCGCGAGATCGAGCCCCCTTTCCTTCCGCAGCTGGTAGTCAGCGGCGATCGACGCTTGGATGCTTTTTTCCAGACGCTTCTGAAATCGCTTCGCGTGGAACACTGACCTGGAGGCAAGCTTGCCCGCCTGGAGTCCCAGACGCCGGTAGACCCTTGGAGGAAGATTCCAGCCGCCGTTGTAGTAGAACTGCCAAAACTCATCGAAGGTCATGAGGACGCCGGGCGAAGAGCCGATCATATTCGCCAGAATGTTCGACCCGCCGCGGCCGAAGGAATTTATGACAATGGCTCGATCCATTCTGAGGTCCAGGGATTGCGGTTCGGTGCTTCCGGCGCGCGGATAGATCTTCGGAGCAAGCTAGGCATCTTGTAGCAGAATTGCCAGAACTTGTCTGCGGCCATCTTACGTCGAGATAGAGGCAGCGATCATGTTGACCTGTATGTTCGAGCCCCCTAGACCGGACGAATGACGATAACGGCTCGTTCCATAGTACCTCGATGCTCGCAGACCACTCCGTTCGAAGGATTCTGTTGTCGCCTCGGCGCGCCGCAGGGCGTCATTGAAAAGCCAAACTAAAGCGGCGAAATGTTTTTGCGAGGAGAAGCGCAATAATCGGTAACGGGCGTCCTGGTCCAGCCTTAGCTCGAAACCAGCGGATATTGGCGCGACGTGAGATAGGTAAGGCACACGATAATGACCGACCGCATTTCTCGCCGGGATTTGGCACGGGCCGTATGCGCCGCCCTTGTGCTGACGGCATCCGGTCGCCCAGGACTGGATGCTCGCGCCGCCGGTCCAGCGCAAGGCTCGCAACCGAAAGCTCACTCCTGGCATCCGGGTCTGTTCCCGGAAATGATCGTGAAATCTTGGTTTCAGGAGGACCTGGCCGAAGGCGAAGTCTCCTCGTGGCAATCCGGCGGTGTGAAGCCGGTGGCTGCGGTGCAAGCCGAGCCCACCCTGCGCCCGACAAAGCTTCCGAGTAACGGCGGCGTCCTCTTCAAGAAGGACACGAAACAGGCGTTGACTTGGCCCGTCGATAACGATGCCCCGTACCTTCACCGCTGGTGGTTCGTGATCGCCCGGTGCAATTCGGCAGTCAACGCCGATGCGAATAACGTTTCCGTTCTTTGCGTCAATGGAGCAGAGGGTGGCCCGCTGCATCGCCAGCCGCAGGTCTGTTTCAAGCCCTCCGCAGGCACATTCGTTTCGCGGCTCCATGACGGCAACCTCAAGAGCGAGGAAGGGCAATGCTCGAAGGATTTTGGCGACTGGAATGTCATGGTCGGGTACCGCCGCGGATTTGTGATGCAGGCCGTGGTAAATGGGGTCAAGACGGCGGGCCAGACGATTTATGCTTTGGCACCCAACCGGATGAAATCGCAGAGCTTCATGGGCGATGTGAACAATCCGATGAGGGCCGAAGTCGCGATCGACTGTGTCATCATTGGACAAGGCGAACTAAATGACTCGCAGATCGACAAGCTGATCGGATGGGGGATGTGGCGCGTCGGCCGGCAATCCGCCCTGCCCGACGATCACCCCTATCGCCAGAGGCCTCCTTCAGCGGTGGATGCGAACGACAAACCGGCACATTATGAGTTCGATTCAGCCTCGTGGGCGTCCTGGGCAGCCATCGGCAATGAGCGATATGCTCATCGTGGTGAGGCGGCGCCCCCGATCCGCGGTTATTCAACGGTCTTTCTTGACGACTTCGATTCCGGAACGATTGTCGATGATTACAAGGGCGCTCAAGCCAGCATTTGGTATGCGCCGACCCATCTCGCGGGCGTCGGTGTTGATGCCAATGCCCAGCGGGTCTCGGCGTCGCCGTCCTCATATGTGCACGACGCCGCCAGCCACACGCTAGCGCTCCGGCTCTTGCACAAGCGCCGTTGGAGAACAGGTGCGTTCTCTTCCGTGAACAACAATGGCCAGGGTCGGTGTTGGGGAAAGGGGATCTTTGAGATCCGCGCCAAACTACCGAAGATCGCAGCGCCCCGCCCCGGATTTTTTCCTGCCTTTTGGGCGTATGGCAGGGAGCATCTAATCTGGCGGACGCGTAATCGCCTTGAGACTGACTTTTGGGAATATGACGGCCTCAATGGGGCCTATATCAACATAAGCCAGCACGTCCACAAACCCAGACTCGATTATGCAGATCCAAATCTCGCGCCACGTGGCGTGCACCGGAAAATCGCCGGCTATCAAGTCGATCCATCAAATGGCTTTCCAGCGACGATCGACGTATACGATGGCGAATTTCATACTTGGTACGCACAGATCGAGGATGATTATAGTTATTTCGTGATCGATGGCTATGAAGTGGCGCGCGTTCCGTCGACGCCGGAACTCACAGCCAAAAAATACATCATAGTGGATTTCGCTTACGATGAAAAAAAGGGCCGCGCTCAACCGGACCTGTCGCAGACGTATGACATGGTGATTGACTATATAAGGGTCCGGCAGACGGAAACGGATCTGGCTAGGGTTCCGACGGGGTTCAGCGCATTGCCGGCCTTCTCGGGCCAGGCTTCACCGGGCCAGGCGCTGACTGTCGTAGCGAACGTTATCGCGTCGCAAATTGAGTGTCTATGGTATCGTGACGGCGTTCCGATCGTGGGCGAAACCGGCACAAGCTATGAGCTCAGCTCGCGGGATGTCGGGCATAAGATTCGCTGCCATGTTCGCGCGGTCTCTGTGCTCGACCAGCCAGAAGCCTGGACCCCGGAAAGCGAGACCGTCGGCTAGACTAGGCCGCATCGACTGCGCGCGGTCAGGATGCGTCATCACTCTCCGTCGACTGCGTGATGGCTCTGCCCACTAGCAGGCTGTTGAAGAAGTCTGACGTATTGCCTTGAGGATGGCCTCGTCGCCGTTGTGGTAGGCGAATGTGATCTCGATCGAGCCGTTGTCAAGCAATTCGGCATAGCCATCGCCTGTGACTTCATCCATCTCGTCACACCCGGCCCATGTGAAGTGAACTATCGAGGGGCTGTAGCTCAGATCGAGACCGGCTTGCAGGGCGCCAAAGGCGATCTTGCCGTTGTTGTCGGGTCCGATGGCGATGGTTGCGGGTCCACCGAGGTTCAGGTAACCGCGATCCCACAGATCGGCTTCGATGATCCGCCAGCGGCCGATCAGTTGGCAGCCTGCGGGCACGGTCATTTCGACGCCGCCAAGAGCTTGGGCAGCCGCACCAGATTGTAGGCGGCGGCCGCGAAGGTGAAGGCCCACCCAACGCGGTCGCGGCCGCGCAATTTGGTCTTCTCCTGCCCAGCGACGGTTTTGATCCAGCCGAACGCCTCTTCGATGCGCTTTCTGATGCGCTGGCTGACGGCATAGCCACCGTGGCGCGTGGTGCGGCGATCGATCGCCGAACGACGGCCGTTCGTGTTCTGCGCTACGTGGGGTGTCACCTTCATCGAGCGCAACTCGTTGACGAAGTCCTCTGCGTCATAGGCCTTGTCGGCACCGAGCGTGATCGCCCGCGGCCGGTCGGCACGAGGTTCGATCATGTGCAGGGCCGCCACCCGCTCGGCATGTCCGTCGGCCAGCGTCAGGCAGGCTTCCACCAGCAGGCCGTGGCGGTTCTCCTTCAACCCATGTCCCATGAAGCACAACCTGGCCTCCTTGCCCCGCCCCTTTGCGGTAGAGCCTGGCGTCGGGGTCGGTAGTCGAGGTGTGCGTCTCGTTCGATCGCCTCTCGCCGTGGAAGTCCGCTTCCGCATTGCGTCCGCCGCCGTCTGCCGGCGGTTCGCCATGACCGCCGCTTGGGCCGCCCTTTGGCTTGACGCTCTTCATCGAAGCCCAGGCCTCGATCAGCGTGCCGTCGACCGAGAAGTGATCCGTGGACAGGAGCTTCTTGACTTTGGGTTGCGCCAGCACGGCCGCCAGGAACTTCGCCGTGATATCGCCCTCCAGCAGCCGGTCACGGTTTTTGGAGAACACCGAATGGTCCTAGGCTGCGTCGTCGACGCCGATGCCGACGAACCAGCGGAACAGGAGGTCGTATTCCAACCGTTCCATCAAAAGCCGCTCCGAGCGGATCGAATAGAACGCCTGCAAAAGCATTGCCCTGAGCAGCTTCTCCGGCGGGATCGATGGCCGTCCGATCGGCGAATACAGCGCCGCGAAGTCCGCTCCAGCGCCGATGCCGCCTCGTTCACAATCGCCCGAATGCGGTGCAACGGATGATCGCGCCGCACCCGGGCTTCAACGTCCACGTAGCTTCGTCCGTGTGTCCGTCCCCGCCCCGCACGATTCAATCCACCTCTTCGTGGTCAGAGTGAAATCACGAACTTGGGACTGTCGCGAGCTCTTTTTCAACAGATGGGGTGATTGGGGTCTCGCCCGAGCCAAATTGAGGGCGGCTGCTCCTGTCGAGATGTGAGAACGTGGTCGATGTAGATCGCCACAAACATCAGGAGGAGCAGCCATGAAGTATTTTGCCGGACTTAACGTGTCTTTGGAAGAGACCGCGATCTGTGTCGTCGACGAGAGCGGCCGGATCGTGAAGGAAGGGCGGGCGGCGAGTGAGCCGAGGGCGCTTAATGAAGCCTTGCGGAAAATCGATCTGCCGCTGGAGCGCATCGGGCTCGAAACCTGTTCGCTGACAGCCTGGCTTTATGACGGTATTCGCGCCGAAGGATTGCCGGCGATCTGCATCGAGACCCGGCAGGCCAACGCGGCGATGAAAACGATGCCGAACAAAACCGATCGCAACGACGCCCGCGCCTTGGCGTAGATCATGCGCACCGGCTGGTATCGGCAGGTGCATGTGAAGAGCCAGCAGTGTCGGCTCTGGCGATCCCTCCTCGTTGCGCGACGCACGGTCCTCAATGAAATGCGGACGATCGAAAATGTCGTCAGGGCGATTCTGCGGGAGGCCGGCATGAAGCTCGGCACTCCAGGCCGCGCAGCTTTCGCCCATCGCGTGCGCGAACTGATTGGCGCAGATACGGTCATCATGGCGCTTGTCGAGCCGCTTCTGGCGATCGTGGCAACGATGTTGCGCGAGGTCGGGCGACTGACAGAGCAGGGCTTCAATATCGCCCGCAAGGAGCAAGTCTGCCGGCGCCTCATGTCCGTGCCCGGTGTGGGACCCATCACCGCGCTCGGCTTTCGTGCCACGGTCGATCAGCCGGACCGCTTTCGCCGATCGAGGGATGTCGGAGCGCATTTGGGTCTGACCCCGGCACGCTATCAATCTGGCGAGACGGACATTCAGGGCAAGGTAAGCCGATGCGCTGACGAGCTCGGCCGCACGGCCCTCTATGAGGCGGCTCATTTGCTGCTTGTGCTCAGCAAGAAATGGTCAAGCCTCAGAGCGTGGGGTATGAACGTCGCCAAGCGGCGCGGTATGGCCCGAGCCCGAGTTGCTGTTGCTCGCAAGCTCGCTGTCATCCTGCATCGCATGTGGAGCGATGCGACAGAATTCCGCTTCGGCAAGGCACCCGGCTCCGTATCGGCCATGAAATAGGCACAACGGACCAACGAAGGAGCGTGGGGACGACGGGCAAGGCGATCTCGTTAGCAGGCACGATCCTGGGACGAACTCTCCTAAGGTCGTTCAACAGATTGAGACGCCTCGCTCTACGGACCCCATCATGCGGCGGCCTAACGCCGACTGCGAAGAGAAGCGAGTGACCCGCGGGGCGACATGGTCCGGAAAATTATCAGGAGGAGCTTGACCTCAACGACCCCAATCAGAGAAGCCTGTTAGGCTAGCAGTCCTGGCCGCAACCGAGAAGCGGGAGTTTTCCCAATCCGGTAGGAACATGATGCCAAGCTTCCCCCTCCAATACGGCATCGCGGGTTCCGCTTACTGGTGAGACACGCGTGCGGCATGGCGGAGTCTTTCACCGCCTGTCGGCATCGACACATCCAACAAGGTTCTGTTTCCGGGAAAGAGAACATGTTAAAAGAATATCGCGCCGCGAGGGGCTGTGATGCGTTATCTCCTCACATTCGCGATACTAAGCCTCTTCCTACCAATCAGGCTCGAGACGGGTCTTGTATTGCTGCGTCCGTTCGAGCTGATCACATTGCTGGCGCTCATCAACGGCCTGGCCACGGGGCGTTGGCAAAGCTTGGCTTTTCCAGCCGGTTTTCTACTGCTCCTGCCCTTCTTGGACTGGCACATGGTCTCGGCCTTCAGCGTGGGCATAGAGAATGGCCTGCGCGAGCTGTTGCAGATGTCAGCCGTGGGCGCCTTTGCGTTCGCGCTCGCACAGGAGACCAGACGGCTTGAGACGTACAAGACCGTGAACATCTTGCTTTTCGGCATGGTGTTGATCCTCGCCTATACGATCGCCTGGCATGTGGATCATGGCTACCTGGTCGGTTGGAAGCATCTGTTCGATCCAAGGCTCGTGTTCACCTTCCTTCCAATTGCGCTCGCGGGGCTCCTCCTCTTCGCCAACCGGGCCAAGGGGCGCACCCTTTGGTTTGTATGGGCAGGGCTACTTCCCCTGCTCGTGCTATCTGGGGAACGCAAGGCGTTTTTGATCTATCTGTTTCTGACCGCTGCACTTCTGACGCGCGGAAGGCTTACTGCGATGGTACCGGCGATCGCCGCCGGCTTCATGGCTCTTCTTGCGGTGTCGACCATGGTGGACAACCTCTATGTCGAGAAGCAATTGCAGTCCATGCTCGATCCGCTGAGCATGGGGCAGTATGAATACCTGGCCTCAACGGGGAAATATGCCTCTGGAGACACGCCGAGCAATGTCCAGCGCTCGTTTTCCTGGACTCTGTCCAGGCAGCTCATCTCCGAACATCCAATAATGGGCGTGGGTACGAACCAATTCAAAAATATTATCGATACTGAGTTCCGCGATCTTCCTGCCGAGCTGCGGTTGGGAATCCATGGCGAGTTTCAACGCATCCTCACCGAGAACGGCATCATTGGGCTCAGCCTCTACATTCTGATATGGGTCGCCGCATGGTTTCGATTAAGTCGTGCTCTAAGCTGGGCACTTTTTCACGGATTGATCGGAGCGGCCCAGGCACGGCTTCTGCCCCTCGTGTTCCTTGTTCCCTGCGCCTTCTACGTTGGAACAGAAGCCTCAGGCACACGAGCTTTCGTCACGCTAATCCTTGTCTCGCTCCTGCCGGAATTGACGCGGCACGGGCTTTGCCTATCATTGAACAGGGCGCGGAGGAGTCACCCGACAAGCATGAGGCATCCTCGATTTCTTGGGCGCCCCTTGCCAGGAAGCACAAGATGAGTGTTTCGGCTATCATGACATGCCACAATGAAGAACGCTTCATTGTGCAGGCAGTGGAAAGCGTGATCAATCAGACCGCATCGAACCGCATCAAAGAGATCATCATTGTCAATGATGGCTCGACGGACGGCTCGACGGAAGTGATTGCGTCGCTGGCCGATCGGGAGCCGCGCATACATGTCCTGACGGCGGCTGGTATTGGGCCTTCATCGGCGAGGAACCTTGCCATCAGACATGCTACCGGTGATTTTATTGCAATTCTCGACGGCGATGACCTCTGGGCTGAGGACAAGCTTGAGCGTCAATTGGCCGTCTTTGGCAATGGCTGCAAGGCAGGTCTTGTCTATGGTGATTTTGTCGATTTTTCCGCTCCGGATCTTTCCGATGCTCTACACGTCGCCGTTCGCCGCTATCGCGCGGACCAATGCGATACGCTGCCGACATATTTTCTGCTTGATGGGCCGATTGTTCCTTCCAGTATCGTTATGCGGCGGGAGATTGTCGACGATATCGGGTTATTCAACGAGGCATTCAGGGTTGGAGAGGATACAGAGTTTTGTATGCGCGTAGCCGAGCGCTGGACATTTCAATATGCGGCCGGAGCACTCGTTTATAAACGGCGCCACGGCTCGAACACAACCCGCAGACTCGACGCGCTTCTGTCGGTAGCCGAACGCCTCACGCGAGAATGGGTCATGCGACGGCCGGAGCTTGCGCACCTCGCTCGCCGGCGCAACGCGCGTTTGTACGCGAAAGCCGGCAATGATTGCGTGGCTCAAGGCGAAAAGAAACGCGGAGCGCGCTTACTCATTCGCGCGATGCGGCACGATCCATTGTCCTGGCGGGTGTACGTTTACATTTTTCTTTGCGCCCTGCCGAGGGGCATGGATTCGCAGGTGCGCCGCGCAGCCAAGCTATTGTTCTACCGCGCCTTGCGCAAAACGTTTGCTGAGGGCTCCTAAAGATGCTGGCGGAATGGCGAGAGTTCGAGCATCTCATGCGGCAGCCAGGGAATCCTTCCGTACCGCTTATTCTGTACCGCAACGGCAGGACCATAACGGAGACGAAATCCGAGCTCTCTGATGCGCGAACGGCCGATTATCCGGTTGTGCGTGGTCAGCCCGCACTGATCGATTTCTCTTGCAGTCTCGTGCGTGCCGATGTGCTGACGGCAAGTGGCATCTCACCCATAAAGAGGCGATCGAACTGGCTGAGGATCACCAAGGGATGGCTCTTCGGAACTGCAAATCTCAGCGCGCGAAACGTTGTCAGCTTTCGCGATCACATTCTCTCGCACGGCGTTGAGTGCCCCCTCGTGCTCATGATCGGCGCCGCAACCAAGGGCGCGGGGACCGACGGCCTTTATGAAACCGAGGCCGTTCGACAGATTGCATTCGACATCTACCCGACCGCATACACGCATTTCATCGCGGACGCCCATCAAATTCCGCTTGCCAGTGGCTCGGTGGACGGCGTCTGCATTCAGGCGGTCCTCGAGCATGTGATTAACCCGGAACAGGTCGTTTCAGAGATATCCCGCGTGCTCCGGCCCGGCGGTCTCGTCTATGCCGAGACACCGTTCATGCAGCAAGTGCATGAGGGCGCTTATGATTTTACGCGCTTCACTGAGGTCGGACATCGCTGGCTGTTCCGGAATTTCGAAACCATCAGTCGCGGAGCGCTCGGTGGACCCGGCTTGTCACTCTACTGGGCGGCGAAATATTTCCTGCGTGGCCTTACCCGGAGCCGGCGGCTTGGTGACGTCTTGAGTCTTCCCTTCGCGCTGGCCGCGCTCATGGACGGCATGATCGGAGAGGATCACAAGATCGACGGCAGCAATGGGGCCTATTTCCTGGGAAGGCTTACCGGAACCAGTATCTCACTAAGCAGCATTGTCGACGAATATCGGGGCGCTCAAAACTAGGAGTCTGTCCGAGTAGTCACTGGTCAAGTTGGGACGAGTCTGATTCTCTGCGGACTTATAAGCAAGGAATTTCGCCCCTGGAAGTTCGATGAGGCAAAGCTTCTGCCGCCGAGCCTGAAGGACTACGTGCCCCAAGAACCACCTCTCTCGGCTGATCGTGTCGCTGGTGAGGAAGGAGCTTGATCTATCCGCGATTAGCGGCAGTTACACGAACGTGCTTGGTCAGTCGCCGTTCGATCCGCGCATGATGACGGCGCTGCTTTTGCATGGCGACGCGAGCGGCCTCTACTCCTCACGCCGGATCGCCACGGCTGCCTTGGAGCATGCGGATTTCATGATGATCGTGGCGGGCGACCCGCCGGACTTCCGCACGATCTCGGACTTCCGCAAGCGGCACTTGCCGGCGCTGGCTTCGCTGTTCGTGCAGGTGTTGAAAGCTCGCCGAGAAAGCAGGTTTGGTGAAGCTCGGGCACGTCGCGCTCGATGGCACCAAGATCAAGGCGAACGCGTCGAAACACAAAGCGATGAGCTATGAGCGTATGAAGAAGCGGGAAGCGGAGCTCACGGCCGAAGTCGGCCGCTGGCTGGCCGCCGCCGAGGCCGCAGATGCGGAGGACAAGCTGCACGGCACGAAGCGCGGCGATGAGATGCCCGATTGGGTGGCCGACAAGGAGAGGCCGCTTGCCAAGATTCGCGCGACAAGGCCGAGTTGGAGGCAGAAGCGAAAGCCGCCGCCGCGGCGGAGGAGCAGCGCCGAGCCGAGGCCGAGGAAGGGCGCATCACAAGCTCAAGCGGGCGGGATGGCGAAGCAGGTACAGGCTCAGAAAGCAAATCGTCGAGCCAGTGTTCTGACAGATCAAGCAAGGGAGTTCAGGCGGTTCTTGTTGCGGGGCATCGAGAAGGCGAGCGCCGAATGGGCGATAATCCGCACCGCCCACAACCTCACAAAGCTCGCCAACGCCGTCTAAGCCGGTTATCGTTCATGAAACGGCCAAACGCCAGGACTAACTGGACAGGTTCCTAGTCTAGCCCATCGCGGGATGCACGCCGGGGCTCACGCATCCAAACTTCCACCTCTCCAAGATCCCAGGCCACACATCGGCTAGTCAGATGGAAACGGCGAGGAAAAGGTAGTAAGCATTCGGATGCGTCAGACAGTGGAGCCGGATCTTGAGTAAGTCATCCGAGAGCACCTCGAAATCGCTTTCTGCTCGATCACTTTCCGGGCTTGCCTGGGTGTCGTCAGGGACTCTGATCTCTTCTTTCCTGCGGGTAGGAGTCGTTGCCATCTTGGCGCGCCTGCTGGCGCCGGAAAGCTTTGGTGTGGTCGCCGCGGTGCTGGTCGTTTGTGCTTTTGTCGAAGTATTTGGACAGATCGGAGTCGCTCCCGCTCTGGTGCAGATGGACGAAGTCGGGCAGGAGGACGTTGCGACCGCGCTCGCCATTAGCCTAAGTCTTGGCCTTGCCGCCGCGGGAGCGATCATCTTCAGCGCTGCCTTCATAGGGCAAGGGTTCAATATGCCGGAGATCGTAAAACCGCTGCGGTTGGTCGCGCTGATCTTTCCGCTGCGAGCACTGGGCATGGTCTCGAGTGCGCTGGTCCAGCGTGCGCTTAAGTTCCGAGCGATGTCATTGATCGATCTTAACGGCTACGTCTTCGGCTATACGCCAGTGTCGATTGCGCTCGCCTATTATGGTTTTGGCTATTGGGCGCTGATCTGGGGTTATATCGCGCAGACCGCGGTGTCAAATGTCGGCTACATCTTGAACAGCCCGCACTCCTTTCGCCTTTCCTACAGCCATGAGTCGGCGCGAAAGTTGTTGCGTTTTGGTGGCGGCATCACCCTTGCACGCATCGCCAGTTATGTAGGGATGAACGTGGATTATTTCGTGGTCGGCCGTTTTCTGGGCCCCGCTGCGCTGGGCTACTATTCGCGTGCATTCTTCCTAATGCAGCAGCCGACCAAGCTTATTGGCAACGCCGCTGACCAGGTTCTGTTTCCCATTTTGTCGTCGATCAAGAAGGAGGAGGCGCGGATCGTTCGCGTCTATTATCTCTGTACGGCCGTAGTCTTCGTGCTGTCTTCCCTCGCCTCGTTCAATTTGTTCTTACTCTCCAGCGAGTTTGTCAATGTATTGCTCGGTAATGCTTGGGCGAGCGTCGTACTCCCATTTAAGCTCTTCTGCTTGTCAATGCCTTTCCGCATCGCCTGGAAGACAAGTTCGACGCTCATCAGGTCCAAGGGCGCCATCCTGCAACTTGTGCTATGGCAGTTGTTTTACGCTTTTTGCGTCTTGGTCGCAGCGCTCATCGGCAGTCCTTGGGGCATCAATGGTGTCGCGATGGCAGTCAGCATCGCTATGGTACTCAACTATTGGGCGAGCGCGGCTGTACTGGCGACGCTCTATCCAGTCCGCCTCGTCAAAGAGGCCTTTGTGGTCATGAAGGCGTTGGGTGTAGCAGCTTTGGCAGCTTGCTGCACTTGGGCCATACTTTTACTGCCGGGTATTCGCGAAGCCGATGGGCTCTATCGCCTTGTCATTGGCGGGATTATGTGTGGCTTGGAATTGGTCATCGTCATGCTCTCCCTGGAACTGGTGTTTCCTGAGGAGGGACGTTGGCTCAAGGAGAGGCTCGGTATCACGAAGTACTTGCCAGCATCGCTTCGCTCTCTTGGCCTACAAAGGCGCTCTGGCTGATGGTCTCCTACCGTCGTCCCGACAACATTTGTTTGGCTGGAACGAAAGATTTCTGACAAGATCAAAGAGGATATCCGCTTCTTGAGGTCTGATCGGCGCCCTTGCAACAATAGTGTGAGCGAGGCCTAAAGGCCGCCTTGCGCACCTCTCTAGTTGTGCAGGATGATTGCCACTCTTTCAGCGAGGTAGCCGGTGTCGTAACCTGACGGTGCTGACCCAGAAAATCCTGGAGCAAAGCTGGCATTCTGGTGCGTTGTTTGCCTTTCGAGGCAAGCGCGGGGCGGCATCGTGCGGTATAGGCGCCTTTCGATTTGCCTTTGACGGGCTGCAGGCGATGATCTTGCGGTCTGCCAGGACGGTTTGGAACCAGTCGGCGTCGTAGCCCCTGTCGCCGAGGAGGGCTTTGGACTTGGGCAAGGCATCGAAACGGCATGCTCGGAGAGGACCACAAGATCGACGGCAGCATGGGGCCTATTTCCTGGGAAGGCTCACCGGAACCAGTATCTCACGAAGCAGCATTGTCGACGAATATCGGGGCGGCCCGGCTGCAACAGACGGCGGCTTCGACGGTTCAGACATCAGAAAATGGAAACCGTGGACTTCAATACGCTCTCTCGATAGAATGGCAGACCGGTTGTGAAGTCCCCGAAAACCTGTTCGCGATGTCTCCGGTCCAACGTGGGCCCTCGTTTTGGGGAGGCATTAAGGGGTTGCGAGGTCTCTTAAGACGGGTAAGAACTGAGAGATCTTCCGACCTGCACCACCCTCACCATAAACGGAGAAGAATCCACACAGGATCAGGCAGTTATTTGCGATAGTTGATACGAGGTGCAAGATAATCGGAGCGCTTCACGGTCACATGCGAATTCTTTACTTCATCAACGGATTCGATCCCGGTGGCGCCGAGCATGGGCTGCTCACCTTGTTGCAAGCAGGATTTTTCAGCGGCCACCAGCTGAAGATTCTCGCCTGTTGCCGCGGTCGCGGGTCTCTTGCCAATCAAATCGCCGCACAGATCGGAGAGCACAATCTTATCCTGACTTCGCAGAGTGAAGAGCCTTCCTTGCGCACCTTCGTGGGTACGTTCTTTGTAATATTGCGCCTCATCCGGGAGTGGCGGCCGGATATGGTTGCATTGTCGCTCAAACAGGCCAATCTCGTGGGACGGCTTGCTGCGATGTTTGCTCCTCGGCTGCGCTGCGTTTCATTCGAACACACCGCCCGCTACCGCTCTCGGCGCGCCGCAGCCGTTTATGGCCCTGTGCTCAAGGCGCTGTCCTGGCGCGTCGACGAAATCTGGGCTGATTGCGACAGTACGCTGCAGGAGACGCAAGCATACTTCCTGCCGCGCAGGCGCCGGTCGCATATCGTGCCTCTGTTTTGCTCCGATGAGGCTTCCAGCCACAAGCGCGATTACGCGCTTCGCACACCCTTGCGCCTTGCTGCTGCCGGACGGCTTATCCCGCTAAAGAACTTTGACCGCCTGATCGAGGCCATCCGAATGCTCCAAGACCGCGGCGTTTCTGCAAGCCTCGATCTTTACGGCGACGGACCGGAACGGCAGGCGCTTTCGCGCAAGGCGGATGAGCTCGGCATTGGAGCTCGCGTGCATTTCCGTGGCTATGTCGCGCGCTGGTTCGAGCTAGCCTGTGATCGTGACATGTTCATCAACCTGTCCGATACGGAAGGGTTCTGCATCGTCGTCGCCGAGGCGATGCTTGCCGGCCTTCCGGTGATCGCGACCGACGTCGGCGGTATCCGCGATTACGGCAAGGATGGAGAGAATATGCTGAAGCTTACTGTTCCCTCAGCGGAGATGGCGGTGACGCAAGCACTGGTGTTCGGGGGCGATGAAGCGCTCCGCAAGAAGATCGGAATGCAGGCACGACAGGATATGTTGCAGGCCTATTCGCAGGGTGCTTTGCGCGTCCGCGCTACGGCGGTGTTGGGTGACGGAATGTAAGGACCGGAAAAGGACTGGCGACCAAGATAGCCGGGCCGGTCATGAACTCTGACGGCTCCGCATCTCACCTGTTCGACATGGTTCTCGACTTGGCCCTTCTCCCAGCCCGATGCCAGCGCGCAGGCCACCGGCTGGAGGAAGCGACGATTGTATTGCTGGTCCTTGCCGACGAACACCGTCTCCACCGCCGTCTTCGTGTAGTCGTAGACGATGCGCGCAGACCCGCCTAAGAAGGCGAACGCCCTGTCATGCGCGTCGAACACCATTTCCTGCGTCTCGCACGGATAGGCCCCGACGAACATCATTAGTCGTCATTCTCGGCATTCGAGGATTTTGTTCGTCACAGCCTTCCATGGGTTATCTGCTTAAGACAAACAATGCTTGCTCCACAACTAAGTCTGGTAATACTGACTATAACGTTCACTGTAAAATTCGGCACTGCCGAACTTTTGATACAGCTTGATTCTTTTGAGATCGACCTTGTTAAGCAGAACGCCAATACATTTATCCGCAAGGATCGGATTGTTGAGGCTTTCGCGCACGAATGTACGAGCGGTCACGCCCCATTCAACAACCAGAATAAGGCCGTCGAGGTGCTGGACAAAGGACCTCACGTCCGCGACTGGAGCCAACGGGGGCAAATCAACGACGACGTAATTGAACGTAGAGCCCGCCTTGAGCAGAAAGTCTCCCATTTTCTCGATAGGCTGCACGGTCTTTGCGAGCTTTTGTTGGCTCTGGTTCACGCCGGGCAGGAACCGCAATGGCAATGATTGATGGGCCAGCAAATCTGTCGCGTTGAAGTGTCCAGCCAACAAGTTGGCCAGGCCTCGTTCCCAGCCGTTGGCTAACATAGGGGACAAGCCCGGATTGTGGATGTCGGCATCGATCAACAGCGTCCTACAATGCTGCATAGCGAGAACCATCGCAAAATTAGCCGCGACCAGCGACTTCCCTTCTCCCGGGAGGCAGGAAATGATGCCGATCGCCTTGGTGCTCTTCCCTCGTAACTCGACATCAACAGCGACTTTCACCGTTCGCATCGCTTCAGCGAATTCCGAGCGCGGATGTTGCTCTACCCAGTTGAAAGCGCTGTTCCCCACCTCGATGAATGACGGCTCTTCGGTCGCACGATCATGCTTGTTTCGGCGAATTGGCTTTCCGTCCAGCAACGGGATCATTCCGAGCGTGTCAAGTCCGAGCTCATCGCGCACTTGACCCCTCGTGCGGAAAAAGCGCTCCCGGTACTCTCGAATTCCGCCCACACCGGCGCCAATCATGCCGCCGAGCACGACGCAGACGGCCAACGCAAGACGGCTGTTCGGAGAACTCGGGCTGCTGGGGTATGGTGCCTCCGAGATAACCCGCGCCTCCGTCAACGCCATCGAAAGGTTCTGCAGGCTGGCCTGGTACTGCTGCAGGACCTGTTCATATTGCGACTTGAGAGAGGACGCCTCAAGTTCGAGCTGGCTCAAGGTAACCAGCGTTTCCTTGGTCAGCGTATTGTCTGTTCGGAACCTGTGGACTGCGAGCTCGGCGTCGACCGATCGCTTCCGCACCGTCTCGAGCTCTTCCGCCAGTGCACTGCGAGCTCGGATAATCGACTCATCTTTGGCTCCGACTTGGTCAGAGATATAGATTTCCGCATACTTATTAGCTATTTTTTGCGCCATTTCAGCGCTAGGCGACCAAAATTGGACTTGCAGAATGTAAGAATCGCCTACACGATCTACCGTTATATTCTCAGCCAGAATGTCAAATGCCTGCCACCGAGGATCGGGTCTTTGCGCCGCACTCGATTTTTCCGGCGCTCCGCTTTCGTCGGAACTGCCGATGAATGACCGCACCACCCGAGCGACCGATCCTGTGAGACTGTTGAGCAACGAATACGGCGCTGACAAGAAAGGGCGATCGGTAGCAAGGCCGAGGCTGTCAACGACCTTTAGCCCGATGCGGTCGGAACGCAACAATTCGACCTGGCTCAGCATCATCGGGTCAAGCTGTGTGGAGCTTCCGCTCTCTGTTAATCTCGTCACGACGGAAGGCTGGTTCTTGTCGATCAGGATTCTGGACGTCGACTCGTACAAGGGCACCTCGAGCCGAAGATACGCTAGCCCCAGCACAAGGCCTACGAGAGCGCATGTAAGGACGAACCTCAACTGCCGTCGCGCTGCCGCCACGAGTGTTTCGAGATCAATCGTTGCCGACTGAGGATCGCCAAAAAAAAAGGCAGAATCCGGGTGCTGATTTTCAACTTCGCGGAGCATAAGCCTTCAAACCCGTGGGATGAAACTGGCAGCGTATACGTAGTGACGAACACTATACCACATTGTCTGACCGTCTCGAAATTCAGTATCGACGCCGGGGGAGCCGCTCCTTGCCAAAGACGTAAAATCTTAACCTCGGATTGCAATAATGAAACTCACGCGGCCCATGCTGTCTGCAATTCCGCTACACGTCATGCGATCCAATTAAAGGAAGAATCAAGTCGTACTGCCAAATGGCAAAACATCTGAGCAAGAGATTCCGGGCCTAAGTTGAGCCTGTCCTGCGGAAACAGGGACGTCGATTGGAATGACTCGTCGATCACCGGCGCACGATATCGATCACCATAAGAGTTCTGGGCGCATTTGGCCGCTCGCGGAACGCCTCTCAGGTGTCCGAATAAGACAGGTTGCAGTCACATTTTGTATCGTGATCTGGAGTGTCATCCTGCTGATCATCCTACTCTAAACAGCCGGAGCCTATAAAGGCGGAGAGTGGTCCACCTTATTGACTAAGTGGCTCGGCAGTTGCTCCCTTTCAGACTCATCGCGTGGGGTATTTGGCTTCGGAATCACGGATTTTTTGGAGACCGAGCGCCACACTAGCAGCATGACCGCAACAAAGTACCCAATCTGTATCAAGATCCCACAAATTAACGTTTGGACAAACGTACTCCAAAGCGAGGCGGTAAGCAAATATGTACTGATGGCGAATGCCGACAGTACTATGATAAAGCCGCGCAAAAAAAGCAAAAAGGACATCGCCGTCCCACTCGCAGCCGCTCGCGCGACGCGCTCCTTGGCAATTCAGCCCTCAACGCGTTAACCATCATAACATATCGGAACGGGGTAGAGCGATCAAATATTAGGAGATGCGAATAAAAAACCCAACCTTTGCCAAGGCGCTTTCGGCGGATATGGCGGCCGCGCCCCATGCGACCAATGCCAGATGGCCAGCGTTTCGACCAAATGGCCGAAGCCCTGCTCGGTGCCTGGTCGACCATGAGCAGGTAGCGCGCGACCGGTCGCTCGCTGGTCGGCGGTGGCGCTTCCGATCGGCGATGCGATGGCCACGTCAGCGATAACGCTTGCGGGTCCATGACTGCGCCAGGTTGACGATCAAGAGCATCAAGAATGACAGCACCATCATGATCGCTGCAATCGCGGTTGCCGCCGGATAGTTGTATTCCTCGAGCCGGATGACGATCAGAAGCGGTGCGATCTCGGATTTGTAGGGCAGGTTGCCGGCGATGAAGATAACCGAGCCGT
>NZ_JAMYOE010000067.1:0-20712 GCF_040319695.1 Mesorhizobium sp. M0898
CCCTTCACCAACACCCCCATTTCCGCCGCCTGCTTCTTTTTTTAAAACCACCCCGTTTGCTCCGTTGCCGCCCTCAATTCGCCCGGGGGCGGGGGGCCCACCCCCCCCCACCGCTGGTGGATCACTCGAAGTCCTTGACGTTCTGCAGCGTCACCAGTCCGGCGCCGGTATCCACATTGGCCTCGACGGGTTCCCCGCGGATGGCCTTGACGACGGTGTCGATGCCAAGCTCACCCATTTTCGCTGGAAATTGAGCTACGCTGGCGTCCTCCGCTCCCGACTTGATCGCTTCGATCTCACCGCAGCACGCGTCGAAGCCGACCACTATGAGGTTGTCGTTGGCAATGCCGGAATTGCTGATCGACTTGACGGCGCCAGGGATCGGCGGACCGCAGGCCGAGTAGATCGCCTTGAGATCGGGATTGGCGGTGAGGATGTCTTCGGTCACTGACGTGCCAAGTTCCAGCGTGCAGTTGGTTGCGCCCTTGCCGACGACATCGACCTTGACGTCGCCCAATCCCTCCATCATGCCCGTGACCCGGTCATCCAGAGCCGGCACCCCGGGAACGCCTTGCAGGATACCGATCTTGTCACCGCTCTTGAGCACCGTTTTAAGATACTCTCCGGCGATCTTGCCGCCGTTGAGGTTGTTGGTCGAGACCAATGCCGTCTGGCCTTTCCAGTTGGGAATGCTGTTGTCGACGAGAACCACCTTGATGCCGGCGGCCACCGCCTTGTCGAGCGCCGGCGCGACCGTCGGGTCGACCGGAGTGATTGCCAGCCCGTTGACGCCCTGCGTGATCATGGATTCGATCAGAGCGATCTGGCCTTCGATGTCGGTAGCTGCCTGGCCCTGGCCGGTGACCAGTTCGATCTCCGGATGAGCGGCCGCGTATTTCTTGGCGGCGTCCTCCATGGTCGAGTAGAACGGCACCGGGAATTTCGTAATCAGGCCAACCTTGATCTTGTCTGCGGCCGAAGCCGGCACGGAAAACGCAACAGCGATCACCAGCCCTGCGAACAGTTTTCGGTTCATTGGCATTGTATTCCTCCCTTGGATTGAGACGCCTCCCGGCGGGAGACGCTTCAGGCATTTGCGGACCTGAAAGGTCCCCAAATTTCGAACGGGTCAGGCTCCAACGATCATGGAAACCAGTTCCTGTTTGTTGCCTTTGGTCGGCACCAGTTCGCCGACCCTGCGGCCCTGGCGAAGCACCACCGCGCGATCGGCGAGCTCGACGACGTGTTCCATGTTGTGAGTGATCAGGATGACGGCATTGCCCTGGTCGCGCAGCGCAGCGACCAGATTGAGCACCTGGCGTGATTCACGCAGGCCGAGTGCGGCGGTCGGCTCATCCAGAATGACAACCTTGCGGGCGAACACGGTCGAGCGGGCCACGGCGATCGCTTGCCTTTGTCCACCCGACATCATGGCGACGACGGCATCCAGCCGCGGCAACGCAACCTTGAGTTTTGCCAGCAGAGCACGGGTCTCGGCGTCCATCCGGCGCTGCTGCAGAAACCGCAGGCCGCGCGGAAGCCATTGCGGGCCAGCCAGTTCGCGACCGGCAAAGAAGTTCTGTCCCGGTGTCAGATTGTCGAACAGCGCCAGATCCTGATAGACGGTCTCGATGCCGGCGAAGCGCGCATCCGCAGGGGAGCGTATCTGCGTTGGCGCACCGTCCAAAAGGATCGCGCCGGCATCGAGTTGGTGCACCCCGCTGATGCATTTGGTCAGCGTCGATTTACCCGCGCCATTGTCGCCGAGCAGGCCGACGATCTCGCCGCGCCGCACCTCGATGCTGACATCGTCGAGGGCCAGAACCGAACCGAAACGCTTGGTAGCACCGCGTACCGCCAGCACGGGATTGTCCGCCGTGACCGCGTGATCGACTTTGGCCGCAACGGCGCTCATGACTGTCTCCCAGCTTGCAGCACACGCACACGCCCTTCGAGGTAATTGCGCAGCACGTCGGACTCGACCGCGATCACGATGACCACGCCGATGACGATGAGCTGGAAAAAGACATTGACGTTGAGCAGGTTGAGCGCGTTGCGGATAACGCCGATCATGATGGCGCCGATCAAGGCATGGCCGAGGTGGCCGCGGCCGCCAAGAAAGCTGGCGCCGCCAATGATCACCGCCGCGATCGTGTCCAGTTCCAGCAGATTGCCGAACAGCGGCGAACCGGCGTCGGTGCGGCCGGCAAGGATGACGGCACCGATGCCGGCGCACAGCCCTGAGATGACATAGACCGAAACCAGCACCCAGGACACGGGAATGCCCATGCGCAGCGCGGCGTCGGGCCGGCCGCCGACGGCATAAATCCAGCGCCCCCAGACCATGGTTTTAGCCATGACGGAAAGAACCGCGGCAACGCCCGCAACGACGAAAACCGATCCAGGCAGGCCCCAAACCGCCTCGCGGCCAAGCGCATCGATCGAATCCGGCATGCCAGGAATGGCGCGGCCATCGGCCAGTTGCAGGGCCAGCCCCTTGGCGATGCTCAATGTCGCCAGCGTGATGATGAAAGGATGCGGCAGCCGGCCGAAGACGTAGAAGAGCCCGTTGATGGCGCCGACCGCGGCACCGCAGCCAACCATCACGGCGATCACGATGATGGCGGGAGCACCGGCATGAAAGCTCAGCGCGCCGAAGACGGAGGCCAGTGCAAGGTTCGAGCCGACGGAGAGATCGATGCCGCGTGTCAGGATGACCAGATGCTGGCCCATCGCAACAACCGAGATGACGGCCGTCTGGGCAAGGATGTTGCTGAGATTGCGTCCCGTCAGGAAATAGGGCGACAGAAAGCTGAGAACGGCGATCAGCAGCACCAGGATGACCACCGGACCAGCGCTCAGCAGCATCAGGCCGAGCGCAAGGCCGGGAACGGCTTCTGACTTCCTCGATGCCGGCAACGCGGCCTCGCCGACAGTCGTGCCGGTGTTTCCCGTTTCAGGCAAATTTCCCCTCCCCGCCGCGGCTTGTACGAGCCGTGTCGTCAAAAATTCAATTCGTGTTCAGGTCCTCTTCTTATCGATAAAAAACAACCGGCCGGGCCGGGTCAAGTTGTTTTTTATGGATAAAGTTCATGATAAAAGGACAAGCTATAGTTCCCAAGGAAAATCCGATGAGAACCGACACCGTCTACAAGAAGGCCTTCAATCGAGCTGCGAATATGCTGCGCGACGGGCAACTGGCCGGTGAACTTCCTTCCGAAAATGAGCTTAGACGGCGAATGTGCGTCAGCCGCACAACCGTCAGAAAGGTTTTGCGGGAACTGGTTCACCGCGAACTTATCACCGAACGCCACGGCCTCAGGTCGACGGGCCGCCCGGTCAGCGACAACGATTACTATCCGGACGCCGAAACCACACCTCGCGCCAAGCATGTCGAACAGCAGTTCATGGAGTGGATGCTGCGGGGCGACACCAGGCCTGGAACCAGCATCAATGAGCTCGAGCTTGCGCGCCAATTCGGCGTTGCGACCAACGGAATTCGCGAATTCCTGATCCGCTTCAGCCGGTTTGGACTGATCGAGAAACGGCCGAATACAGGCTGGCTTTTCAAGGGCTTCACCGAAGGCTTTGCACTTGAGCTCTTCGAGATCCGAGTAATGTTCGAACTGCGTTCGGCGCAACTATTTTCACTACAGCCGCACAGTTCTCCCCTATGGTCGAAACTCGCTGCGCTCAAGATGGCGCATGCCGACCTGCTGGAGCGAATTGAGGGCCGTTTTCATGACTTCTCCGGCCTGGACAACCGGTTTCACCGGCTCATAAACGAGGCATCACCGAACCGCTTCATCGATGATTTCTACGACATCATCACGTTCATTTTTCACTACCACTATCAGTGGAACAAGCAGGACGAAAAGCAGCGCAACCAGGCGGCAATCCTCGAGCATCTCGCCTATATCGATGCGCTCGAAAGCCGCGAATCTGACCGGATTGAGCGGGCCTGCCGAGCGCACCTGGCGTCGGCAAGAGCAACGTTGACGCGTTCGCTTATCGGACTTGTTGAATGATGTAGTCGACCCGCCCTTCAAGGGAACCGACGCATCCTCTGGAACGCGTCGGAAGCAAACGCTTACGCGTGACGGATTTCCGTTCCCAGCACCTTCAAACATTCGCGGATGAACGCTGCAAGGGCCGTCCAGCCCTTTGCCGAAACCATCGTGCCATCCACATATGCCTCCGTTGGAGACAGGTCGATATAGGTGCCGCCCGCAAGCGTCACTTCGGGCTCGCAAGCCGCCAGTGCGCCGACCTTCTTGCCACGCACGACGCCGTCCACCGCAATCAGGATCTGCACGCCGTGGCAGATCGTGAAGATCGGCTTCTTGGTTTCGTGGAAGTGGCGCACCATCGCCTGTACGCGCTTGTCCGTGCGGATGTATTCGGGGCCACGGCCGCCGGCGCAGTACACGGCGTGGTATTGCTCCAACTGCTTCTCCGCGTCGGAAAAGGTTTTGTTGATCAGCGCATAGTGGCCGAGCTTTTCGGTGTAGGTCTGATCGCCCTCAAAATCATGCAGCGATGTTTTGATCAGGTCTCCGGCGCTTTTGTCTGGGCACACGACGTGGACGCTGTGGCCCACCGCTTCCATCGCCTGCTGGTAGACGAAGATTTCGTATTCCTCGGTGAATTCACCGGTCAGCATCAGGATCTTTTTGCCTGGCATGGTACTTCCTTTCCTGTGACAACGGCCGGGCGAGACCTGTACTCGCCTGGTAGGTTTGAGTTTCTAGAAGGGTGAATCGGGGAAGTAGTCTTCGTTGGCACTGGCCTGCGTGATGACCGTCAACGGCGGGTGCGGGGACATCGGGACAGTCTCAGTCGAACGCCAGCAACAAACGGTCGCGGGAATGCTCGATATGGCGACGCATCGCCTGCTCGGCAGCGGCAGGATCGGCCGCAGCGAAAGCGGCCAGGATGGCCTCATGCTCATCAAGCGCCTCCTCGGTGACGCGCGAATGGAACATCAGGCGAAATATGTGGAAGTGGGTATGCTGGTGCGCCAGTGTCTCGCGCACGAGTTCGTTGTTGGCGAATTCCATGACCTTGTCATGGAAAATGGCATCCTGGCGGGCGAAGTTGGAATACCGCAGGCGCTCGTCCTTGCCCTCACGGCGCGCCATGACGCCGGCCGACGTCTGAAGCTGCGCGAGCTTTACCTCGTCCATGAGCGCGGCTGCCTTGGCTGCGCCATGAGGTTCGAGCAGCAGGCGAAGCTCATAAAGTTCGTCAAACCGCCGTTTCGTGATCTGCGGCGCAGCGCGGTAACCGATCAGATGCGTCTTCAGCACCAGGCCTTCGCCTTCGAGCCGGCCGAGCGCCTCGCGGATCGGCGTGTGGGATACGTTGAACTCCTTGACCAGACTGTCGACGGTGATGCGCGAGCCCGGCGCAATCTTCAGCGACATGAGTTGCGCAAAAATCGCTTCGTAGACGTCCTCAACCAGGCTGCTGGAGCGCTGGATACGCCCGCCGCCGAGGTTCGTATCGTCCGCATTGAGTAAGTTCATGGCCTGCATGTTTTGCCTCTTGACACATTGAGTTGCTAACACGATGCTCTGGCTAATGCAATCCTATATCCTATACGATTTTATAGAGGATATCATTTGCGGCGGTTACGAGACAAAGCAATGGCGCTAGCGGTAGCCCTGCGGGAGCAGCGTGCCGCCCCAGCGGCCTTTCCAGACATCATCACAGGATGCAGGTCATGAGCCTTTTCGCTGCGATAAGGCTGCCACGCGAAATCCTCTTCGGGAGGGGCCAACGCCACGTCATTCCGGTTGTCGCGGCCAGGCTCGGGCGTCGCGCGCTCGTCTGCACCGATGAACGTTTTGCCGCAACGGGCCAGTTCGCTGAGATTATCGCGGCACTGCGAGCCGCCTCGCTAGACGTACTGGTGCATGACCGTGTGCTGCCCGACGTCCCCCGGGACACCGTTGCCGTCTGCGTCGAGGAAGCACGGAAGTTCGCGCCCGACATGGTGATCGGCATTGGCGGCGGCAGCTGTCTCGACCTGGCCAAATGCGCCGCGCTGCTCATCAGTCACGGCGGTCAGCTCCAGGATTACTACGGCGAGTTCAAGGTGCCCGGCCCGATGCTGCCGCTGATTGCGGTGCCGACGACAGCCGGCACGGGCTCTGAAGTGACCCCGGTCGCCGTGATCTCGGATCCGGATCGCACACTTAAGGTCGGCATCTCAAGCCCGTATCTGATCGCGGCCGCGGCCATCTGCGACCCTGAGTTGACGATGACATGCCCGCCGGGATTGACGGCAATCGCAGGCGCCGATGCGCTGACGCATGCAATCGAGGCCTTCACCGCCGCCAGGCGTGGGACCGATCCCGGCCTTCCGCAGAACCATGTCTTTATCGGCAAAACCGCCTTGACCGATCACTTCGCCCTGCTGGCGATCAAGCTGCTTGGCCGAAGCCTTGAAACGGCATGCCGCCGGCCCTCTGACGAGGACGCCCGGGCCGACGTCATGATGGGTGCACTTGCAGCCGGCTGCGCGTTCGGAACGGCCGGCACAGCGGCAGCGCATGCCGTGCAATATCCGGTTGGCGCGATAACCCACACCGCTCACGGATTGGGTGTCGCCACCATGTTGCCGTACGTCATGAAGTACAACAAAACAGCCGCAGCGACCGAGATGGCCGAGATCGCCAACGCGCTCTGCCTCGATGGTAAAGGCCGGACGCCCGACGAGTTGGCCGACGCGACCATTGCCGAAGTCAGCCGGCTGTTTGGGGCAATCGGGATCACCTCCTCGTTAGCCGAGCTGGGGCTGCCCGCCGATAAGCTCGATTGGACGGCGGAACAAGCGATCGGTATCGAGCGCCTCATCAAGAACAACCCGCGTCCATTTGATTTGCGGACCATGCGACACCTGGTCCAGGCGGCCTTTGATGGCGACCTCGCCAGCATCATGTAACAATCGGGAATATCGAGATGAACACGTTTTCACAGGTTCTGGCTGACGATCAGGGCATCAGCGACTTCCACACAATCTCGCACGGGCTGTATATTGGCGGCCAATGGCGGCAGTCCGCGGATGGCAGGGTGATTCCGGTCGTCGATCCTTCGACCGAGGCTGTCATCGCCGCTGTGCCGGATGCGACCGTGGACGACGCCGCCACTGCCGTTGAAGCCGCTGCCAAGGCAGCCGATGACTGGCGAACAACGCCGCCGCGAAAGCGTTCCGAGATCCTCCGACGCTGCTTCGAACTGATGACGGACCGATCGGAGGCACTGGCTACTCTCATCGCATTGGAAAACGGCAAGGCCCTGCGGGATGCCCGCGGCGAGATCGCTTATGCCGCGGAATTTTTCCGTTGGAATGCCGAGGAGGCCGTTCGCATTACCGGTGAATTCGGTACTGCGCCTTCCGGCACCAATCGGATTGTGGTCGACTACGAACCCGTCGGCATCTGCATCCTGATCACGCCCTGGAATTTTCCTGCCGCGATGGCGACGCGCAAGATCGCGCCCGCACTTGCCGCTGGATGCACGGTGATCCTGAAGCCGGCCAGTGAGACACCCCTCACCGCCTATGCGCTCGCCGCGCTCTACCAGGACGCGGGCATTCCACCAGGGGTGGTCAACGTCCTGACAACCTCCAGTCCCGGGCCTTTGACAGCCGCCATGCTGGCCGATCCGCGGGTGCGCAAACTCTCCTTCACCGGTTCGACGGGTGTGGGTCGCGCTCTGCTGGCAGAGGCTGCCAGGCATGTGGTTTCGTGTTCGATGGAACTCGGCGGCAACGCACCGTTCATTGTGTTCGACGACGCCGATCTCGAAGCGGCGCTCGATGGTGCAATGGTGGCCAAGATGCGCAACGCCGGCGAGGCCTGCACGGCCGCAAACCGCCTCTATGTGCAATCCGGCGTCTACGAAGCCTTCTGCGATGGCCTCGAGAAGCGGATGTCGTCGCTCAAGGTCGGCCCTGGCACTGATCCGGACACGGAATGCGGGCCAATGATCACGAAAAAGGCGGTCGAGAAGATAGACCGCCTTGTCGTCGACGCGGTCACACGCGGCGCGCGGGTCATGTGCGGCGGCTCAGTCCTGTCCGGGCGCGGTTTCTTCTACCCTCCGACGGTGCTTCGCGACGTGCCGGGCGACGCAAAGATGGCGCATGAGGAGATATTCGGGCCGGTGGCGCCAATCTCGAGCTTCGAAACGGAGGCCGAGGTCATCGCACGCGCCAATGACACCGAATATGGGCTTGCTGCCTACATTTACACGCGCGATCTGGCGCGCGGCATGCGGGTGGCTTCCCGCATCGAGGCCGGGATGATTGCTCTCAACCGCGGGCTGATGTCTGATCCGGCAGCTCCCTTCGGCGGCGTCAAGCAAAGTGGGCTCGGCCGCGAGGGAGGGCAGCATCACGGCATTGCCGAGTTCATGGAGGCGAAATACCTCGCCGTCAGCATGTGAGCTGAAGAAGAATGCAAGGCGATCCCTTTCGCATCCGCGACCACGTTGCTGATTTTGACCAAATCGTGCAGGACATTGTTGACCGCAGCGAGGTCGCCCGCGCCGCCATTCCGATGACCGCTGACGTGGCCTACGGACCGGATCCGACCGAGACCATGGACCTGTTCTTTCCTGCGGGCAAAAGAACGGCGCTACCGGTGCACATCTTTGTCCATGGCGGCTACTGGAGAATGTTCTCCAAGCGCGACTACTCATACATCGCGACGACGATTACCCAGGCCGGGGCCATCGCCGTCATCCTCGATTATGCTCTGATGCCCAAGGTCCGAATGGCGAGGATCGTCGACCAGGTGCGCCGCGCCAAGCAGTGGGTCCTGGCCAACATCGCCGATCATGGCGGAAGCCCGGCGGCCCTGACTGTCAGTGGTCATTCGGCAGGAGCCCATCTTGCAACGTTTCTGTTCGAGGGCGAGCATACCCCCTCGAATGTGAAGGCAGCCCTTCTCCTGAGCGGACTCTATGATTTGAAGCCGCTCCAGGATTCCTTTCTCGCCAACGAGATTGGAATAACCGACGAGGAAGTCGCCATGTTCACACCTCTCGCCTGTCGGCATGATGCTCAAACCAAGGCGGCGGTTCTGGTCGGAGCCAACGAGACGCCACCCTTCCATCAGCAAGCCGATCGATTCAAAGCAAGCTTGCTGCGGCAGGGATCGTTGGTAACGTCGCATGTGCTCCCGAACCGCAACCACATGGACAGTGTCAGAGATCTTGGCGTGCCGGGGACCGAGGCTGGCGATTGCCTGGCAAAACTGATCGCCAAGGCCTGCTGACTAACTCGGGTTCTCCAGGCGATTTGTTTTGCGCCACTCCTCGTACTCTCCGCGGGCATCGTCATGCAGCGGATAGTAGCGTTGCAACGGCCCGCCCTCCATGAGCTTCGCTCGCGAAAACTCCTCCCAATCATGATGCTTCTGTGATTCTTCGATCACCTTCGGGGCCATCACGACGGGAAGCACCACCACCCCGTCGTCGTCGGCGACGATGATGTCGCCCGGGATCACCGTGACACCGCCGCAGGCAATCGGAACGTTGACGGCATTGGGATAGATGCTGGTCTGCACATGATAGTTTGGCGTCCAGCCGCGCAGCCATAGGGGCAGGTCGAGCTTTTCGACATTGGGCCGGTCGCGCATGCACCCATCGATGACGATACCGGCCCCGCCCCTGCCCTTGAAATACGTCGACATCATATCGCCGAAGACGCCCGAGCTCATGTCGCCGCGCGCGTCGACCACGACCACATCGCCCTCCTGCGCGTGATAGAGCACGTGCCGGTGCAGCTGTGTCTCCGGATCGGCATATTCTCCTTCGGTGAAGAGGTCCGGCCGCTGCGGCAGGAACTGCAGCGTCAGCGCCGGCCCGACGATCGACTTCCCGTGGTTTTGCGCCACCGGACCAACCATGTGCGGATTGCGGAAACCCATATGGCCAAGCGTGCCGGCAACCGTCGCGGCGCCGATCTGCCTTAGCGCGTCGATCAGGTCTTTAGGCGGCCGCATGATGTCGGAAGTATGTGTCATTGTGGACTCCGATTGAATGGAACTACCAGTTCGTAACAGAACCGTCGCGGCGCTTAAGGTGAGGCGCTTCCCAGAAACGCAAACTCTGCGTCTGGACCGCAACTTCGTTGACCTCGACGCCGAGCCCCGGCAGATCGCCGACCGGGTAATCGGTCCCGTCGAGCCGTGGTTGCACGGGGAAGAAGTCGGAATTGTCGAAGCCCAGCTTTGTTTCGGGTGCCCTGGTCTCGAGCCACGCGAAGTTGGGTACCGCGGCAGCGAGATGCACGGTCGCGGCCGTGCACACTGGACCAAGCGGATTGTGCGGCATCAGGTCCACATAATGCGCCTCGCTCCAGCTAGCGATTTTCATCGCCTCGGTGAGCCCGCCGACATTGCAAACATCGAGCCGGTTGAACTGATGGATGCCGCGCTCGATGTAGGGCAGGAACTGCCACTTGCTGGCAAATTCCTCGCCTATGGCAAAGGGGATTTCGGTCATCGTGCGCAGCGATTCATAGGCCTCCGGCGTTTCGGCCCGTATCGGCTCCTCGAGGAAATCAAGCACGCCGCGACCGAGCTTGTTGCAGAAGCTCGCGGCCTCTGCCACCGACAGCCGATGATGATAGTCGAGGCCGAGGACCACGTCGTCGCCCAGCGCCTCGCGCGCCCTGTTCAGCATGCCCGCGGTAGCGCCGATGGACTCGCGCGGCTCGAAGATGTCCTTGCTGTTTTGCCCGAAGGGGAAGAAGCGGATCGCCTGCCACCCCTGCGCGCGAAGTTCGCGGGCCCGTTCGATGGCAACGTCGCCCTCGGCCTCGTCGCCGGTCGAGGCAAAAGTGGGAATGCGGTCGCGCTGCTTGCCGCCCAGCAGCTCGTAGACCGGCACGCCCAGCGCCTTGCCCTTGATGTCGTGAAGGGCGATGTCGATGGCGGAAATCGCCGCCTGAAGGACTCGTCCGCCTTCGAAGTACTGGCTGCGGTAAATCTCCTGCCAGATCCGCCCGATCTGCATCGGGTCGCGGCCGATGAGAAACTCGCGATAGTGCTCGACCGCGCCGGCCACGGCCCTCTCGCGACCGCTCAAGCCGCTCTCGCCCCAGCCGAAGATGCCCTGGTCGGTCTCGACCTTGACGAGCATCTGGTTGCGCGTTCCTACCCACACCGGATAGGGCTTGATCGCGGTGATCTTAAGTTTCTCAGTCATCCACGCCCACGTTTCACACGCATTCGCTCTATCTCAGTTGGCCTTGAGGGCCATTTCAGTTTCGCCATCGAACAGATGCATCCGCTCCTGGTCGAACTCGAGCCAGATCTGCTCGTCGGGCGCGACGGCAATGTTCGGCGGCACGCTGACGTTGACGATGGCGCCGGACAGGAACGCCTGGACGAAGGTGACGTCTCCAGTCGGTTCCACCGTGTAGGCCTTGGCCGGAATGGAACCAGGGACCGCACTCTTGTGGAGCTTGATCGTCGAGTGACGTGCGCCGAGCACGACTTTCCTGGTCGTCGCTTTCGCCACCTTCTGGGCATTGCGCGGTGAGAGCTCAAGGCGCCAGCCCTCGGCGCCGGTCAACACCGTGTTGCCGTTTGCCGTCGAGGCCTCTAACGGAATAAGGCTCATCGCCGGGCTGCCGATGAAGCTGGCCACGAACATGTTCACCGGATGGGCGAAGACCTGCGCCGGTGAATCGTATTGCTGCAGGTAGCCGCCATTCATCACCGCCATCTTGTCAGCCATGGTCACGGCTTCGAGCTGGTCGTGCGTCACATAGATGATCGTCGCCTTGAGGTCCTGGTGGAAACGCTTGATCTCCGACCGCATCTGCACGCGCAGTTTGGCATCGAGGTTAGACAGTGGCTCGTCCATGAGGAACACGGCGGGGGCGCGAACGAGGGCACGGCCAAGGGCCACACGCTGCTGCTGCCCGCCCGACAGTTCGCGCGGCTTGCGCTCGAGCAGGTGCGTCATGTCGAGCACTCGCGCCGCTTCCTTGACCTTCTTGTCGATCTCGTCCCTGGGGAGTTTGCGCATCTGAAGCGGGAACGCCAGGTTCTTGTAGACCGATTTCTGGGGGTAGAGCGCGTAGTTCTGGAACACCATTGCGATGTCCCGGTCCTTGGGGTCGAGGTCGTTGACCACGCGCTCGCCGATGATGATGTCGCCCGCTGTGATCGGGGTCAGCCCCGCGACGAGATTGAGCGTGGTTGTCTTGCCGCAGCCTGAAGGGCCGACGAGCGCAACGAACTCGCCGTCATTGACCGTCAGCGAAACGTGGTTGACAGCTTTGAAGCTGCCATAGCTCTTGACGAGATCTTGGAGGACCACGTGGGCCATCGGCAACTCCCTAGTGCTTGACCGCGCCTTCTGTAAGGGCGCGTACGAAGTATCGTTGCAGGACCAGGAACAGCACCACGACGGGCACACTCATCATGAAGCTGGCCGCCATCAGGCCCGGAAAGTCCGTCGTATTTTCCGAGAAGAAGCGTTGGATGCCGACCGGCAGGGTCAACTGCTCGTTCTTGGAGAGGAAGGTGTAGGCGTAGATGTACTCGTTCCACGCGCCGATGAAGGAATAGATTGCGGTGGCGATGATCCCCGGCGTCGAGAGCGGCATCACGATCATGATGAAGGCCTGGAACCGTGTTGCGCCATCGATGCGCGCCGCCTGCTCAAGCTGCACCGGGATATTGTCGTAAAAGCCCTTGAGCAGCCAGATCGCCAGCGGCAGGCCAAAGGTGAGATAGGTGAGTATCAGCGAGCCATGCGTGTTTATCAGACCGATGGCGCGCATCAGGATGAAGAGTGGCACGAGAAAGATCACCGCCGGGAACATGTTGCGCAGCAGCACGGCAAAGAACAGGAAATTCCGGCCGGGGAAACTGAAGCGCGAAAACGCGTAGGCCGCTGGGACAGCCACGATCACCGAAAGGATTGTCGTGACGGTCGACACGAAAAGGCTGTTCCAGAAGAAGCGGAGGAAGTCCTGGCCGACGCTGTTCTGCGGATCGAGCAGTTTCTGGTAGCTGGCGAGGGTAGGTTCGTCCGGCCACCATTGCGGCGGGAATTGTGTCGCCGCGAATCCGGATTTGATCGAGGTGATCAGCATCCAGATCATCGGCAACGCGGTATAAAGCAGCATGAACACGAGGAATATGCGCCCGGCCCACCGCCATCCGTCGACGCGCATGCGGCGACGGGTCTGGGCTCGAGGCGCTGTTTCGGCAATCGTGCTCATCAGGCGCTCCCCTCTTTCCGCTCGTTGCCGCTTAACGCACGGACGTAGAAGTAGCCCAGCGTCATCAGCGTGAGGAACAGGAGCACCGAATAGGCCGATGCCACGCCCCAGCGCTGCCGTCCGAAGGCGAGCTCATAAATGTGGGTTATCCAGATATGCGATGCGTTCGACGGCCCGCCGCCGGTCATGATCCAGGGGATGATGAAGGAATTGAAGTTGGCCACCGCGAGCAGCAGCATCGTCACCACCGAGACGTTGCGCAAGTGCGGGAAGGTGACGTGCCAAAAGCGCTGCCATGCATTGGCACCGTCGACTTTTGCGGCACGCAGCAACTGGTCGGGGACTGTCTGCAGGCCGGCCATCATCATGATCATGGCAAACGGAAACTCGCGCCAGATATTGACGACGATCAGGGAGGGCAGCACCGTGCTGACATTGTCGATGAAATTCGGCGGATGGGCGGCCAATCCGAGGCCGACCAGCACCGCGCCGATGATCCCGAAGTCCGAATGGTAGATCCACTTCCAGATGTAGGAGGCGGCGACGGCGCTGATGACCCAAGGGATGATCAGGACGGCGCGCAGGACACCACGGCCGATGAAGTCGCGGTGGAGCGCCAGCGCTGTGGCAAACCCCAGGACAAAGGAGATGAAAGTTGACCCCAGAGTCCAGATCAGTGTGTTCCAGGTGACTTTCCAGAACACCTGACTGGTGAGGATGGTCGTGTAGTTGTCGAAGCCGATGAAGGTCTTGTCGCGGAGTTGCAGGCCAGGCGGTGTCTTAAAGAACGACAGCTCGACCGTGTAGTAGATCGGATAGGCGATGACGATGAGCATCACGGCGATCGCTGGGAGCACGTACGCGTAGTCCGCGCGATGCTCCCAGACCTTCCGCAGCGCGCCGGACCAACCGGGTTGCAATCTTCGGCGAGCCTCGGCCTTGCCGGTCACGATCGTCACTTGTGGCGTGCCCTTTTTCTTCGGAACGCTGCGGCTGCGCCAGCGGCGCAGCCGGTCCAGGTCGTAGGTGTGGCTTGGACTAGAGTCCGCCCATCAGGTCTTTTACCTTCTTGGCCGCGTCGTCCGCTGCCTGGTCGACGGTCATCGCTCCGGTCAGGGCATTCTGCAGCATGTCCGGGATGATGATGTTCATGATCTCCGGGGCCTGCGGCAGAGCTGGGAACGGGATGCCGTATGGTAGCATCGAGGTGGTGACGTCGAGGAACTTGATGTTGTCCAGACGTTCCTTCATCCACTTGGTCTTGAAGCCGTTGAGGTTGCCAGGGTTTGATCCGGCATAGGCCATCTTCAGCGACCATTCAGGGCTCGTCCACATGCAGATGATGGCCTTTGCGGCCGGCTCGTCTACCTTGCCGCCCTCGACATATTCGGGTTTCAGGATGTGAATGTTCGAGCCGCCGAACACGACGGCGCGCTTGCCGTCGGGACCAGTCGGGATCAGGCCGTAGCGCATGTTGTCGATGACCGTCTGCGCCTTGTCCTTGTCGGTGCCCGTCGCCTTTTTCTGCAGGTCGAGCATGACGTTGTAATCGGACGGGTGCGAGATCATCATGCCGAGCTGGCCAGCGACGAACAGGGGCTGATTATCGGCCTGCTGATTGGTGAGTGCCGAAACCGGAACCGACTTGTCGCGAACATACATGTCGTAGGAGGCTTGCAGCGCTGCCTTGCTTTGCGGGCTATCGAGCTGGACCTGCTCATAGGTCGGGTTCGGCGTCGCTTCGTCGAAGACACCTCCGCCATAGGCCCACAGCTGTGGCATGAAGCGGTACGGCGTATTGCCGGCATTCTTGCGAGCCACGAGGCCATATCCGGCAATGCCGAGCTTGTCGTGGATCTGCTTGGAATACTTGACCACGTCGTCCCACGTTGCCGGCGGTTTGTCCGGATCGAGGCCGGCACGCTTGAAGATGTCGGCGTTCCAGATGAACGCCATCGTCTCGTTGTTGGTCGGAATGCCGTAGGTCACGCCCTCCCAGGTCACTGCCTTCATGGCGCCGGGCCAGAAATCCTCGGTCGAATACCCCACATCCTCTGGCTTGAGCGGCTGCAGATAGCCCTTTGAGGCGAACTCGGTACCACCCAGGATCTGCAGGCGGACCGCCATAGGCGCGGCATTGCCCAGGAGCGCGGTGCGGAACTTGTCGAGAAGGTCGTTATAGGTGAGGGCTTGTTCCTCGAGCTGGATGTTCGGATAGGTTTTGCGGAAGGTCTCGAAGAAATCCTTGTAGTACTGGCGCAGGAGGTCCGGGTCGCCCTCGAACACGCCCTGATACCAGAAAGTCAGTCGCCCCTTGTAGTCGAGCGGGGTGACCTTGGCGCAATCGGCCGCCGTGTCAAAATCCTGTGTGCCCGCAATCGAGCGCACATATTCCGGCGACCACTTGCTCAGGTCGACCGGCGGTGCACCCAGCGCCGATGTAGACGTCAGGGATGCCATCAAAGCAGTGGCGACAGTGCCGCGCAGGATGGCACTGCCGAGCGCAATTCTCGTCATAGGTATCCTCCCTGGTTCTCCCATGCCGCCCTAAAGCGGTCCTTGCTCGTTTCGATCGCGAGGATGCTTCTGCCAGCTCAGTGTATCCTCTCGATCGCTTGGTACGTTTTCAGATCGTGAATTGCCTGTCAACGCGCTGGATCGTACATTGTTTGCGAAAGCCGTGTGTGATATCGGGCAAGGTATGTATTAAATTGGGGAGCCCGGCCTTGGCCGAAACAAGCGATTTCAAAGCGATGCCACCGGTGGGGACCGATCCCATCGGTGCCTCCAGCGAGGGCGCCTCGCTTTATGAATTGATCAGGGAAGATATCATCGAGGGACGGCTCGCTGCCAACGAACGGCTTGTCGTCACCGATCTCGCCCGGCGTCACGGCACTTCGACCAATCCTGTGCGCGAGGCCCTACAGTTGTTGCGCGGCGAAGGGTTTGTCACCTTTATCGCCAACCGCGGGGCGCGCGTGCGACCCATTGATCAAGATTTTGTCCGGGATATCTACGAGATCGGTGTTCTGATCGAGCCAGCCCTGACACGATGGTTTGTGAATATGGCTACCGGCGAGGACATCGCCGAACTCGAACGTCTCCAAGGCCTGATCGAAGAGAACAATTTCGCCGACACATTCAGGCATAGTGAGCTGGATACCGCTTTCCACACCGTGATGTACCAGCGGCACTACAACCGCCACGCAGCCGAGCTTTGGTGGAAGCATCGCGAAGTGCTGCGAGCCGTGAGCCGTCGTTTCAATTTCACGCTGGCGCGACGTGCCGCGATCATGCGCGAGCACCGCGAACTCATCGCGCTTGTGAAGGCGGGAGAGGCCGACAAGGCGGCCGAACTCGTTTCCCGCCATGTCGAGGGTTCGGGCCGGCATATTCTCGAACAGATGCGAGCGCGCAACGCCGCTCGGGCCGGATAGAATGTCCAGTCCAGAACATCGTTAGCTGACCATTTCCAGGCAAAGGTAGTTAAGATGAAAATCACGAGCATTCGGCCGTGGCTGATCAAGTCCGATGCTTCCTACTGGGGAGAGTTCCTGTTCGTCGAAGTGACGACCGACGAGGGAGTGAGTGGATGGGGAGAGATCACCACCACGACAAGGCTCGCCAACCGCGCTCTCTGCACGATCCTGCGGCAGATCGGCGTCGCCGTGACAGGCGAGGATCCGGCGCGTATCGAGCATCTCTGGCACAAGATCTTCCGCAGCTTCACCTACATGGGAAGCCGCGGGGCCGCCGTCGAATGCGTGAGCGCCATCGATATTGCCCTCTGGGACATCCGGGGCAAAGTCCTCGGCAAGCCGATTTACGAGCTGCTTGGCGGGCCGGTACGCGATCAAATCGCGCTCTACACCCATCCCAACCAGGCCAAATTCACCAGCAAGGAGGCCGTGGTCCGCGAAATTCTAGACATTGTCGAGTCCGGACACACTGCGCTCAAGTTCGATCCCTACCCCCACCAGGGCCGCAGCGCCGATGGCCTGCCCCGCGAACAGCGAGACGGCTACCTCGATGGCAGCATGACCCGCAAGGACGAGCGCGAGGCCGCCGAACTCACGGCTCTGATCCGCGAAACGGCAGGACCCGATGTCGACATTCTCATCGATGCGCACGGCCGCTTCGATGTCCCCACCGCCATTCGCCTCTGTCGGAGCCTCGAGGAGGCCGGCCAAATCGACTGGTTTGAGGAGCCCTGCCCGCCCGAGAGCCTTAACGCCCTCAAGCAGGTACGTGAGAAGGTCAATACCGCCATCTCGTGGGGCGAGCGCGGCCACACGAAGTGGGATTTCGTGCCGGTACTCGAGAACAGGCTCGCCGACTACATCATGCCCGACGTTACCTGGACCGGCGGCATTACCGAACTCAAGAAGATTTCTGCGCTGTGCGAAGCCTACTACGTGCCGGTCTCGCCACATGACGCCGCGGGACCGATCAACGTGGTTGCGGGAGCGCAGGTGATGATGACCGTCCCCAATTTCTACAAACTCGAAACATCGGAGTGGAACCTGGGCAAATACGATCACCTGATCGACAGACCACTCGACATTTCGAACGGCAGCCTCAAGCTGTCGTCGAAGCCTGGTCTCGGTATTGAGATGGACCGCGACTACCTGCAGGCCTACGAGATTGAGTTGGGCTAGCAAGACCAAATGCCGGCCCAGGGTGCGGGACGACAAGCCGAAAACGAGGATAAGTCATGGCAAAGAGAGGTGGCGCCGACGAAGCGCTCAATCGGGTAAACGCGAACTCCAAGCCATCCCAGCTTCGCATCACCGACATGCGGGTAGCCGAAATCGTCGGCGCGCCGTTCACCTCGACCCTGCTCAAGATTTACACCAACCAGGGCATCGTCGGGCTTGGCGAGGTGCGCGACGGCGCCAGTGCCACCTACGCGCTGATGCTGAAGAGCCGGCTGCTTGGCGAGAACCCTTGCGACATCGACCGCCTGTTTCGCCGGATCAAGCAGTTCGGTGGCCATGGCCGGCAAGGCGGCGGCGTCTCGGCGGTCGAGATCGCGTTGTGGGATCTCGCCGGCAAGGCCTATGGCGTTCCCATCTACCAGATGCTCGGCGGCCGGTTTCGGGAGAAGGTGCGCGTCTATTGCGACACCGACGCTACCGTGCCGAGCGGCACCGAGACCGGCAAGCGCCTCAAGCAGCGCATGGCGCTCGGCTTCACCTTCCTCAAGATGGATCTGGGGCTGATGCAGATCGCGGATGTACCCGGTGCGGTCGTCTCCCCTGCTGGTTCACTTGAAGGGTACCGCATCCATCCCGGCCGCGGCCCGGTCAAGACCATGGAGGAGCGGCGCGCCCGCAATGCCGCTTACGATTTGCATAACGTCCCCCATCCGTTTACCGGCCTCCACTTTTCCGACAAGGGCCTCGACCTGCTTGAACAGTACATTGCCGAGGTTCGCGATGTTATCGGCATGGATATTCCGCTCGCCATTGACCATGTCGGCCACATCTCGCTGCAGAACGGCATTCGGCTCGCCAGGCGGATTGAAAAATACGTGCCGGCCTGGCTCGAGGATGTGATCCCATGGCAGTACACCGAGCAGTTCCGGCAACTGCAGGCCGCCACTACGGTGCCGATCTGCACCGGCGAGGACATCTACCTTAAGGAAGGCTTCGAGCCTCTGCTCAAGAGCGGCGGCCTTTCCATTATCCACCCGGACCTGCTCACCAGCGGGGGCATCCTCGAGAGCAAGAAGATCGGCGACATGGCCCAGGACCACGGCATCGCAATGGCCATCCATATGGCCGAAAGTCCAATCGCCGCAATGGCCGCGGCACATGTCGCGACCGCGACCGAAAACTTCATGGCGCTCGAATACCACTCTGCCGATGTCGACTGGTGGGACGATATCGTCACCGGCCTTCCCAAGCCGCTCGTGAAGGACGGCTTTATCACTGTTCCGGACAAACCTGGCCTGGGGATTGACGACGTCGTCGACGAGGTGATCTCGCAGCATCTGCAGCCGGGTGTCACCGGCATCTGGCAGCCCACGGATCATTGGGACGACGAGTATTCCTGGGACCGTATCTGGAGCTGAGGCGAAAAGAACCGAAGATGAAGATCACCGATCTCCGCTGCGCCGTCATCGGCAAACACCCAATAGTCCGCATCGTTACCGACGAGGGCCTCTATGGCCTTGGCGAAGTCGAGTTCACCAAGACCTATCTCAAGCCTTGGGTGCTGCATTTCCGTGAGGCGCTGATCGGCGAGGACCCTACCGATGTCGAGCGGGTGATGCTGAAGATCCGCCAACGCGGCTCTTTCAAGCCCTATGGCGCGGCGGTAAGCGCTATCGAGCATGCGCTGTGGGACATAGCCGGCAAGGCCGCAGGCGTGCCGGCCTACAAACTGCTCGGCGGCAAGGTGCGCGACAAGGTGCGCGTCTATAACGGCTCGATCCGCCAGAAGCGAACGGGGGACCGGCCGGAGGATTACGCCGCTGACGTGAAATGGATGATGGAGCAGCCGCAGAATTTCTTCATGATCAAGCAGGGAATCTCGTTCCATTCCAACATGAAGGACACCATCGAGGGCTTTCACTACGGCGTGACGCAGAAGAAGGCCGGCTATCACGGTGCCATGGACCAGGGCGTGATCAGCGAGCGCGGTTTCAACCATATGCTCGACTGCGTGATGGCGATGAAGGAAGTGCTGGGCGACAAGGTCAGCCTGGCGCTCGACTGCGGCCCGGGCTGGATGCTGCCCGATGCGATCAAGTTCGCTCGCGCGGTCGAGAAGTACAATTTGATGTGGCTCGAGGACATGCTGACCGGCGACTATGTGCCGTGGGTCAATCCGCAGGCCTATCGGGAGTTGACCACCTCCACCTCGACGCCAATCCATACCGGCGAGCAGATATACCTGCGGCACAATTTCAAGGAGCTGATCGAAACGCAGGCGGTGCGCGTCATCGGCCCCGATCCAGCCGATATTGGCGGCATTGCCGAGCTCAAATGGGTCGCCGAGCACGCCTATATGCACTCGATCCTGATGGCACCGCACGGCACCGCGAACGGCCTTCTGGGCCTCGGCGCGCTGATCAATGTCTGCGCCACCCTGCCCGCCAACTACATCGCGTTCGAATGCCCGAGCGCCTCCGACCCCTGGTGGGAGGACCTCGTAATCGGCCTGCCGTCGCAGATCGTGAAGGACAGCATGGTGGACCTGCTGGAAGCGCCGGGGCTGGGCCTCGATATCGACGCCGAAGCAGCCAGGAAGTATCTCCGGGACGAGGATGCAGGCTTCTTCGACTGAACCATCCTTCTTGCGCCACCCTGCACTGCGCGGACTGCTTCACGCAACCTGTCATCCGGAATGACCGTTTCGGGCCGACGAACGAACCCGCTGCGCGGGAGGGGCGCCTGCGGTTGAGGTAGAGATCAAGAACCGGTCGTCGCGCTCGCGTTGAGCGTCGTTCG
>NZ_JAMYOE010000068.1:0-20682 GCF_040319695.1 Mesorhizobium sp. M0898
TCCGGCACTGATCCTCTTCACGCCAACGACGACGACGCTCAGGCCCGGTCAATAACGTCACATGGCTCATGCTGTGCTGCTAACTACGCTCGAAAGGACAACCTTAAGAGCGCAGCCTCGCTACCGTTCCATGCTCGCGCAAGGCGGCCCTCGCCGGAGGCGTACGGAGCGCTCGACCGGCGACACGGTTCGCCGGTCGAGCCTTACGCTCGCCGGCAATCGACGCGCCCGCCGCGCCCTGATCGAAGCGGCATGGACTTACCGCTATCCTGCCAGGGTCAGCGAAGCCCTGAGGGCGCGGATCGAGGGGTTGCCCAAGGCTGTCCGCGATATTGCCTGGAAGGGGCAGGTCCGGCTCTGCGCCCGCTATCGCCGCCTCAGCGCCGCCGGCAAGAAGCCGCCGGTGGTCGTGGCTTCTTGCCTTCAACCTTGACAGGGAACATGAGAGACTAGGGGATGCCGACTCCGAAATACCGCGTGTGAGCTATACCCAGGATGCGATTGACCAAGCTCGAGTAACTGTATCCGGCGGTCGTCGCGGCTAGGGAATATAAGCCAGTCGGACGGAGCCCTGGGTTGGGGTTGATCTCGAGGACAAACGGTTGGCCAGCGTGGTCGATCCGCAGGTCGACTCGGGCATAGTCCCGGCACTTGCACGCACGGAAGGTCGCAACCGAGATATCGCGTAGCACCGTCTCGAGCCGGCTCCCCATTTGCGCCGGACAGATCCGCGGCAGCGCCGGGGCCGCCCTGCCCTTCGTAAAGAGACGCGTCTCGCGGTCGCCGAAATCCAGCTCCACAAGAGGCAATACCTCGCACTCTTCGTTTCCGAGTAGCGCAACGGTGATTTCTCGGCCGTCGATGTATTCTTCCACAAGCGCATCCTGAGTATACTGCGAAACGGTCAATTCGACGGCCTGCCTCAACTGAGCAGGCTCATGCACGATCTGCAATCCGAGGCTTATGTATTGTTGAGACGGCTTCACTATCACTGGGAAACGCAGATCGCCGGTACTCTCGGTGCCCGTACGCATCACGCGAAAGTTCGGCGTTGGCACGCCGCGGTCGCGGATTAGCCTCTTTGTGATGACTTTGTCGAGCGCTAGCCCATGCCCGAGCGGGCTCGGTCCGGTGTAGGGAATGCCGGCCATCTCAAGCATAGCCGGAACGTGGGTGTCAGGGCACTCGCCCTGAATTCCGTTCGCCATGTTGAAGACGATTCCGGAGGGGCGGGCCTGCGGATCGGATGGCATGAACTGTTCTAGCGTAGCGAAGAGTCCTTTATCGCCCTCGCACAGGAGCGTCTCGTGGCCGCCCTCTTGCAGTGCCGTCACCACGCTCTCTACCGCCTCGCGGTCGTCGAACTCCGGACTAGGCTGACCGAACCGGTTGATCACGCCCGTATGATCATAGTTCCACACGACGGCTACCCGCATGAGATGCTCCTTTGATGTTTGCCCGCTGTCACGTTCATTGGCTCGCATTTGACTGCGCTAGCGCAACAGCTCGTCAGGCCCCCGGGTTGTTTCACCGTATCTTGCAATCGGCGTGCCACCGGAGAAGTTGTGCGTGCAAAAAGGGAAAAAGCATGTGTTTCGCGCCGCGCCGACGGTATAGTTACGCCTTAGGGTATCCGGTTTCCAACATAGATGTCTGCAATCAGACACGGCCGAAACGAAGGGTGAGCTCGCCGGCGCATCGCCCATCGAGCACGCCGTCGCCCAATGCCCGACGGCAAGATTGCATGTCCTTCCCGCGCGTAGGCCGCATTGCGCCGCCCAGATCCTCGATGAGCTCGTCGACGTGGGCGAGCGCTTCCAGGAGGCTCAACTTGCCGCCGAGGCCGGCGTCTGTCCCGTGACCCACGCCTCTGACAAAAGGCGAGGCGTTGTGTTCCGATGGTCTGCAGCAAGAACCTGAGTTTGGCGTTCACCTGCGTTAGGTCGTCTACCGCAAGGTCTGGAGGGGGTGGCGCAAGAACGCGCTCTACTACCCTCAACAGCATCGCGGGGTCGTCAAGATCACAGCCTCAAAAATTAAAGCTGGACACAGGGTGTTCCATGCCGGTCGGGAGTGATCTGTCGCGGCTTTCATCAGAGAGTTCACTGCGGTGCCTGCGGCGCGCCCGGCGTAGGCCATAAAGCTTTGGGGACGCCTTCAGTGGCGTCGTCATCGCCACTCATCTGGGCCTCCGTAGCCTTCTCGGCGACACTGACCGTTTTGCGATGGCCGAGGGGCCAGACGCAGATTCTGGAGAGATCCCAGCGGTCGGCGACCTGCGTGCATCGGGAGCACCGCGACCGGCGCCGGCGGCATAAACGCCGGCCGCGAGCGATGACTTCGAGTCCCGGATGAACGCTCAGCCATACGACAGTGTTGACATTCGATCGGGCAAAAGACCAAGGGCGCGGTCGCACTCCAGATCGTAGATGATAGTTCCGAGGCGCTGCCCCTTGCGCCAAGCCCAGTCATCGATGCCGACCACCCGGGGCTGCTGCCGCGGCTGGAACCAGGCTGCGCGGAGAACCAGCCGTCGTCGCTTACCGGCATCGCGAGTTTGCGCGACAGGCGCGAGCCGGATCACCGCTGACCGCGAAGCCGATCACCCACTGGCTTTCGCCGAGGCGGGCGGTGATTGTCTCGTTTCGGCTGCACCGTTTCCGGCAACCGTTTACACGGGGAATTAGAAGTGACCTGCGCGGGGTCTTGGGAGCTTCATCTACTGATTCAGCCGGTAACTCCATCAGCAGGCATAGCCGCCATCGGCCAACACAATGCTCCCCGTCATCAGACTTGAGGCATCGCAAGCGAGGAAATGAACTACAGAGGCGATTTCATCACAACGTCCTTGCCGGGCCATCGGAGTCTGATCCATCCAAACAGGAAAAAGTTGGTCGTCCCAACGACCATATCGGTTCTCGCCTGTGTCGATATAGGTGGGAGCGACAGCATTCACTCGAATGCCTCTGCGCGCCCACTCTACCGCCAAACACTTGGTCAGGTGGTGAACCGCTGCCTTAGACGCATTATAGTAGGCCTGCGGCTGTGGCTTGTTCACTATGACACCTGACATCGATCCAACATTGACGATAGTACCTTTGCCCTGTTTCAGCATATAGCGGCCGAATGCGCGACAGGACCAAAACACTCCGTTTAGATTGACATCCATAACCTCTAGCCATCGCTCGTCTTCAACGTCTTCCGAGGGGACCCCGCTTCGTCCGATACCTGCGTTGCAGACCAAAATGTCGACCTTACCATGCTGGGCGACAATCTTCCCAGCTGCAGAAGCAACATCACGCGGATCGGCAACATTCATTCGAATAAAGTCGGCCTCATAACCGAGGCGAGCGAGTTGATCGAGACCATCTCTTGCCACACCTTCATCAATGTCCGCAATCACGATCTTCGCCCTCGCTTCAGCGAGCGCCTGCGCGCAAGCAAGTCCAATGTTCCGGCCTCCTCCGGTGACCACGGCAACCCGCTCATGAAGGCTGAATTTTTTCAGATACATAGCCATTGCTCTCCGATACCCAAATTGGACAAATCTTTTGCGCCGAGGCTCGTACGACAGCTACGCGACAATGAAAACTATGACCATCACCACAGCTCATCCCAAGCAGCGGCGCCTGCCTGGGTCAAACAGACGCATCAGGAGTATCAAAGACGCCGCTGACCTGTTCGAGTGTAGAAGCCGTGTCCGACTAGAGGAGAAATGCGGCGGAGGCCTGTTCCTGTAAAGCAAAGGCTTTGTAAACTTTTGTTGAGCATCGCGCGAAGATTGGCGCCTACGCCTTCTTGGATCCGGCGGATTACGAAAGCCACTAGCGACTCTTTATTCCAGCAGCGAATGTGGGGCTTGGCCCGCCCATCGGCAAGAAGGCAGGCTGGCTTGCCATATGCCGAACCACAGGTTGTTTGACAAGGTTGGAAGGTGTCGCTAGCGAAATTGCGGACAAGCTTCATCGACAAAGAAGTGGTACACACCGGGTTCTCGCGACCCTTCGCGGGCTTGGTTGGGTGGAACAAAACGAGCGATCGGAACTTTATCGGCTTACGCTGAAATTGTCCGCGATAGGTTTTCGCTTCTGCAAGCATCGCGATCACTGACTTGTGTCGGCCGATCGTCGACCGGCTTGCCAAGGAAATCGGGGAGTTGGTCCGGCTCGCCGTCTTGACCGACGGGAATCTTACTACCATTGCCACGGGTCAAGGCGCCCAAAGCAGCCTGGGCTGCCAATTAGCCCGTTTTATGCACAGCGATCGGCTTTCGGCGGCCTGATGGGTCATCTGGTTAGCGATGCGGTGCCTTTTGACGAGCTTCATCGGCGCCGGGATTGATCCGTCGTGATGGCAGGCGGGGGTTTGCGGGTTGCGGTCGGCGGGTTCGTTTCGAGGCGTCAGCGCCCCGTCGGCTACGTCACGAGCCGCGGGATGCGGTCGAGCACGATGCGCAGGATGCGCTGGTCGGGGCAGGATGTCGGCAGATGCAAGCGGATCTGGGTCTTCATCTCGACCACCCGCGCGGCGATCTTGATGAGGCGCAGACGCAGCGTGTCGAATTGGGCGACGGCAAAGCTGGAACGCTTCGGCATTGCGGCGCGCAGGCCCCACATCAGCCAGTAGGCACCGGCATGCAGGAACAACCGGAACTGGTTGGCCGTCGCTCTGGTGCAGGATGTGCGGTCGGCGGCGAGATGCGTCTTCCACGACTTGATGTGGTTCTCGGCTGCGCCGCGCCGGCAGTAGAGATCCTCGTAGAGCGGCTTGGCTTTCCCGCCAGCAAGGTTGGTGACGATGAAGCGAGGGTCGCTACCTTGGGCACCGGCCTCGACGCGGGCAATGATGCGCTCGACGCGGCTCCAGCTGGCGGCGCCGTCAACGAACTCCTTGAAGCGGCGGACCTTGTTCGTTTTCTCCGACACCTCGAAGCGCGCCAGCGTGCTGGCTTCCAGATCCGCGACATGCTTGCGCAGGGTCGTGGTGGGCGCGAGGCCAAAGATGAAGTCGACGTCGTTGGCGCGGCACCAGTCGATGACCGGTGGACTGCAATAATGGCGCCTCCGCCCGCGCCTCGGCGTCCAGCGTCTCCCAGGCGGGTGGGTCGGGAGGCCGCTTGCGGTCTTCCTCGGCGAATCTCGGCTTCAGTTGCATGTCGCTCCTCCTTGTCATCAGGCGGCGACTCGCCGCGCCGTTCAAGAAGAGCGTCGGTCAGAAGGCGCAGATGCAGAAGGTCTGAAAGCCGCCCAATGCTGGAGTGATTTGCCGGCGTGGCTGTGGAATCACCCCCCATGCCCCCGAGATCCGTCCACGCGACGGGAATGTAGGTCCGGCTGCCGTCCGGCAATTCTAAAAGCAGCGTTGGCTCGCCGCGGCGTTTGAGTCGGCTGATTACGGCCAGAGGCCGCCCTTCAAAGGCGTGGCCCTCCCGCATGATCGTTGCCGAGGCGGGAAGGTCCTGGTGATGGGCAGTCTGGAAATGTTTCCTTTGATGCCGTGCATGGCGGCCAGCAATTGCGCCTGTTCAACGCCCATTATGACGAATACGGCTTCCAGCCGATCGTGGTGTTCGATGGCGATGGCCGGTTCGTCGGTGCGGTTCTTCGGCCAGCCAAGCGGCCGAGCGGGGCTGAGATCCGCCCCCATCTGCGCCGCCTGGTGCAGGCGATCCGGAACAATTGGCCGAACACACGGATCCTGATCCGGGCCGACAGCCCCTGGCGCAGCATGCGCGTTCGGGCCGCTGAACTCGGGCGTCAGCTTGTCGCTGGTGCGCGTCAAAGCCGAGCGTGTCAAATACTCGTGTCGATCCCCGGTGTCGGCGCAATCACCGCGAATTCGTTCGTGACCGCCATTGAGGAGCCGGACAACTTCAAGAAATCTCGCTCCGTCGGCGCCCTACGTCATTTCAATGGCTTGCACTTCATCCGCCAACCCACCATGAATTTTCCGGGTTAGGCTTTCCCGACGCTGCCGGCGCATGTCACCGCCAACGGCAAAGCATGGCTGGCAACACTTCCCAATGACATGGCGCTGAAGACGGTACGGACCCAACGCGCTCACCTCCGTAGGTGCCGTTCTATCGGAGCTGACGAAACCACGTCGACAAGGCTTCGGAGTTGCGCGCGAGGAGACCGAGCCGGGCGTACCCTCGGTTGCAGCTGCGGTGAGTGTCGGCGATGAAACGGCGCGGCACTCGCCGTGGTTGCGCCCGCCTGCCGTCTGGGCGAGGAATGCATCAAAGCGGTAGCCGAGCAGGTAAAGGGCGCGGCCGCCGAACTTTCGACGGTATGGCCGCTCCGGGCCATCATCACACCAGCGCTTAATAGTACATAGGCCCTCAATGCATGATCAGCGTCCGACACGCGCTTTTCGGGTCCAAATCCCACTCTCGTGGTAGAGACCAGTAGAGGTCGGCTGGCCTGCGTTCTCCCGAACATCACGAGGAGTACCTCACGTCGAGTAAATTGCGTTGTTCGATGTCCGACGATGTCACATATTCGACATAGGCACTCTCAGCGCTATCCCGTTGCTTTAACACGAATCGCTCATTGGCACGGTACCTGCGTAGTTGTCCACAAACGGGCCGTCTTTCCAGGAGAATCATCTATGATCATTCTTGCCAACAACGCTGCCGCTGGGCGGCAAACGAGAAGAAGACCGGCTCCTAGTCAGGCTGAGCGATCTTAGGGAGTTGATGGCTCAGCCAAGTGGGGGCCTACGAGTCGAAAGCGATTGTTGAGTTGCGTAGACAGCCAACTACTTCCACGTTTCAAATTCGTCCATGAGGAGCGGTTTCATGTGGCATGATCAGCGCCGTGCACAGATCCAAAGTCCAGACCGCGAAAGTACATCTGCAGGGATTGACGCGATGTTGAATGACGACCCCGCTCAGAGTTCGCCGCCGCCACCGATCGTGCTGATCGCTACGTCAGATGATAGCTTTCGCTCTTTTCTGGAATATACCGTTAGGAGTAAGGACTTAGTTGTGGCGGGGGTGAGCGACGGAGAGGCGCTGGTCCAGCGCCTGCATGAACTAACGCCGAATGTATTGCTCCTCGAATCAAGACTGCCGCGTGTTGAGACGCGGACGCTCTGTGCAAGCTTGCGTTTGGATCGCCGGACGCGCCCAATGTCGATTGTCGTGCTAGCCGCCGACGATGAAGAAGCAAGTGAGCAAGAGTTTGTCGAGTCCGGTGCGGATCAGTATCTCAGTAGACCATTTTCGCCTGAGCTGCTGATGACAACTATCGATGCGATCTGGCACGCTTCGAATCGGGTTCCCGACCTCGGCCCACGTGATTTGCTGACATTTATCGACCTGGAACTGGATGTGACCAGGTATCGCGTGCGGCGAAACTGCCGGACGATCCATCTCGCTCCAACCGAGTTCCGCCTGCTCCACCATCTCATGAAGAACCCACACAAGGTCCACTCCAGAGGAGAACTGCAGGATGCAGCTTGGCCACGCGCTGTTCATGTTGGCCTCCGCACCATCGATATTCACATCGGCCGCTTGCGCGCGGCCCTCAATCAGGCTGGCGGACAAGATCTCATCCGGACCGTGAGATCCGTCGGCTATGCACTATCCGAGTAGGCGCGCGACCGGCGCCTAGATCGGCCACCCGCAGCTCTTACGATTGACGGCCTGTTGACAACACCAGGCGGTTTTTCAGGGGTAGCCGCGACGCGCTCTGACGTTCTCTCCAAATGCGCACCATCGAATCACAAGCACTGATTCGGCGAGGTGGTTAGAACTTCCAACTGGGCTTTGATGCCCCGTCAGCGCGTGCGATTTCGGATAGTTTTGCTGTGTTGCGCTTGGTTTCTTTGATGTCGATGATCCGGCTTGGCGGTTGAGCGACCATGGTGAGCAGCTCGAAGCCTATGGCCGGGTTGTGCCCCCTCACGCAGCCTGGCTCCCTCGAGCGCCGATGACTCCGTTGCTTATACGCGGTATCCGTGCTTATTGCTCAGGGAGACTCCTTTCTCCCCCTCCCGGTCGAGCTCCGCGCGAACATCGACGACGCGGCCCGTTTGGTAGGAGCGGATCGCCGCTTCCATGAGGGCGATGCTTCCCAAATTGTCGCGCCCGCTGGGGAAGAACCATGCCTGACGGCCATTGGAAATCGCCGTAGCGAAGGCTTCGAGCACCGCCACGCGGCCAAAAACCTGGTCCCGTGGGAGAGTCTCGGCCCGCATTGCTCCCAGACCGTCCACGACCGCAAGACGATCCCCATCGAGCGTTACGTCGCGGTCGCTTCTGCACGCCCAGATCACGTCGCCGTGCTGGTACTGCATATGCCATTCGCCCGAGAAGGTGGTCTCAGCCCGCGCCTCCCACGACCCCGTCCAGGTAACCGTGGCACCGCTTTCGAAGACAAGGATAGCCGCAGCTGTGCCGGGATCACGGAACGTGCTCCACGAGAGTCGAGGTGCGGTGCAATAGACGGAGACGGGCTCGCTGCCAAGCACCATGCGTATCAGGTCGAAATGATGGATGGCGAGATCGGCGATGAGAGGTTGGCGAAGCGTGCGGTGCCAGTGCGCCTTCGCGTCGCTCTCATAGGAAAGGATGCGGCGAAATGCGATTGAAACCGCAGCAACCTCGCCAAGCTCTCGTCCACGGACGATGTCGGCGGCGCGCTGCGCCGCTGGAAAGTAACGAAAGTTCTGATTGACCATCAATACGAGGCCGCGGGCCTCGGCCACCCGCACGAGTTCGCGACCTTCGCTGACCGTTGGCACGAATGGCTTCTCAACAAGGACATGGCAGCCGAGCGCGAGGGCACGCGATACGAGTTCGACGTGAGTCTCCGTGGGCGTGAGGACGAGCACGCCGTCGGCTGCGGTTCGCTCCACTGCCTCTCTGAGCGAGAAAAAGAAAGGGGCCGCGCAATCTCCCAACCGCGCGCGGGCGGCCGCCCCCCCCGCGCCGCGGCCGGCCCCCGAGGCCCCGCGTTAGCTTGGGTTTACCATGGGGGGGGTGGGTGTCGGCCCCGTGATTCCCCCACCCCCCCCCCCCCCCCCCCCCCCACGCCCCCCACCCCACCCCCGCCCCCCCCGCCGCCCCCCCCGCCCCCGCCCGCGCCCCCCGACCCCCCCCCCCCCCCCCCGCCGCGCCCCCCCCCCCCCCCCCCCCCCCCGGCTCCGGGCCACGTAGCCCACGATTTCGATGGCTTGAACCTTGGGCGTGATGCTTGAAGCCCAGTTCATGCCCCAATCGCCAAGGCCGACCTGAACAACACGAACCATCTCTCTCCCTCTCTCTCTCTTTCTCTCCGAGGCGGCAACCGGAGCAGTATAGGCATGAACCCCAAACGCATTCGGGTGCCATTACTGTGATACGAGCTTTTCCATGTCGTCAAATATAATTTCGTTAAATTTCGGATATATTGGTCGAACCCAAGCACTACCGTCTCCAGCCGACAGCCAAAGCGCTCCAATCACCTCGAGCCCGTGAACCCCCATCTCCCAACAAGCTGACGAGATCTGGCATATCTCGCTCCTAAAGAGTGAGCGCACAGCCCCGACTGTCGCAAAACCTTAGCGAAAACGTCATTTGCATGTCGGACCGTATTTGCCAACAATTGCCCCCTAGCGCTCAAAGTAGAGCTAGCACCATCCGTCAGAATGGGAGCATTCCATGCCACGGCTACCCACCGTACGTTTCTCAGTGATCGGCCTCAACCACGACCATGTCCTTCGTCAGACTGGTATCCTCCTGGCAGCTGGTGCAGAACTCCACTCTTTTTATGCGCCGGAGGAGGATCTCGCGGCTGAATTCGCCGCGAGGCATGCGCAAGTGAGACGGGCGTGCTCAATTCAGCAGATATTAGAGGACGAAACCGTCCAACTGATCGTTTGTGCAGCAATTCCGGACGAGCGAGCCAGAATAGGGATAAGTGCCATGCGCCATGGCAAGGACGTGATGCTCGACAAACCGGCATTTGTAACTCTTCAAGAGCTTATCGAAGCACGAGCCGTGCAAAAGGAGACGAGCCGCATTTGCTCGGTGTTTTTCGCCGAGCGCTTTGAGAATGGCGCCACAGTCAGGGCTTTGGCACTCGCGTGTTCAGGCGCTGTCGGTCAGGTCATTCATACAACTGGTCTTGGGCCGCATCGCGTAAATCTGGCAGCTCGACCCTCGTGGTTCTTCGACCCTGCACGACAGGGCGGTATTTTAACAGACATCGCCTCGCATCAATTTGATCATTATCTCGCGTTCACTGGCAGCACCTCGGCGGAAATCGTGGCAGCACACGTGGCAAACTATGCGCATCCTAAACATGTGGGATTCGAAGACTTCGGCGAGGCGCTCGTGCAAGGGAATGGCGGCACTGGGTATATTCGTGTGGATTGGTATACGCCAGACGGTCTCGGCACTTGGGGTGATGGTCGCATCGTAGTGCTTGGCACTGAGGGCTACATGGAAATCCGCAAAGTTGTGGATATCGCAGGGCGGCCCGGCGCAAGCCATCTATTCCTCGTCGATCGAAAAGGCATTTATCATTTCGACTGTAGCGGAACTCCCCTTCCCTATGGCCCGCAACTGCTTGCTGACATCGTTCAACGAACCGAAACGGCGATGAGCCAAAACCATTGTTTTCTTGCCTGCGAACTCGCACTGAAGGCGCAGATCACTGCAAGCCGCCTTGGCCATCTCACGCCAGCACGTACGCAAGATATGAGCCAAGCGGGTTCCAGCGCCCTCCATCAAGGCAGCGTCCTCGGTTCGTCTGAATAGGAGCCAGCATCATGCCAACTCGGGTAGTTCAGGTAGGGCTTGGTCGATGGGGTATAGACTGGGCTGAGACTGTCGTGCCTCATGTACCCGAGGTCGAGATGGTAGGTTGGGCTGAGCCGAACCCTGAGGTTCTTGAGCGGGTGAAGACGCGGCTAAGGGCTCGCCCTAACCAATGCTTTCCAACTCTTGATGCAGCGCTCTCGCATACTAGTGCCGATGCCATCTTGATCACGGCTAATGTGGGGGCTCATGCTTCTCTCATTGCACTCGCTCTCGAGGCCGGCAAGCACGTACTGGTGGAGAAGCCCTTTGTGTCTACAATCGTCGAGGCCGAGCAACTCGTCGATTTGGCAGACCGTTACCACCTCGTCCTGATGGTGAGCCAGAACTTCCGGTTCTTTCCTGCAGCCATCACCGCCGCCCGGCTCGTCAGAGAGCAAGCACTCGGCCCGGTAGGCGCAGTCCGCATCGAGTTCCGACGCTTCGTGAATTATACAGCAACCGACGAAGCTTATGGCCATTACTCCTTACGACAACCCCTACTTGAGGAGCTTAGTATTCATCACTTTGACCTGATGCGCATGGTGCTCGGGCAGGAACCTCGGGAGGTATATTGTAGGGCTTGGCAGCCGACGGGGAGTTCGTTCAGAGAACCGCCCGCAGCAGCTGCGACGATCAGCTTCGATCGAGGCACCATTGTTACCTACCGCGGCAACTGGCTTAGCGGTGGCGTGGAGACGCCCTACGGTGGAGAATGGCATTTGGAATGTGCCGAGGGCGAGATCATGTGGACCTGCCGCGGTGACCGTGATGTTACCTTGAATGGCGATCACGTCATCATCCGTAAGCGCGGCCAACCCGCAGTGCCGATAGGCCTTCCGGAGATGCCGTTGTTCGGGCGTAGAGAAAGCCTAGCGACCTTTGCACGTGCTGTCGAGACTGGCACAGTCACACCTTTCGCCAGCCTTGGCCGTGGCAATATTGCAAGTCTCGCTCTCATGCAGGCAGCAATAGCGTCGGCAACAACGGGATGTGTCATGCCGGTCGAAACGATAGGGCAACGGCAACCACCAAAGGCTAGATAGGTCTGCGATCTGATGCGCAGCGCCTCCCTCAACAGCTCTAACAACTGGCGCGACGCTGCGTTGTTCAGCGGCTTAAGCCACGACCCTGATGCCTCAAGCCAGGCGGCGCAGAATGAGACAGGTGCTCAGAACAAACGCATCGATGTCGAAACAACCTCACGTCCAGATCTAAATCGCACCGGCGATGCATCAAAGCACCTTGCGGAGAGCACGAAATTTGTCAGGTAGACGCCAATTCCGATCGAACCAGCGATTGCCCGTTCGTTTCAGTATTTCAGTTCGGCGTCCAACGCGTCGCACCTACTTGGAGGCTGATCAGGCGCGGGCCACGGGCCAGTACTTATCGAAGCCAAGGCCATCTGGGGCAGTGAAGCGCGTTACCAAAGGGAGCAACAATATTTACCTGAAATTCTCTTGATGCTAAATCGAAAAAGCGGAGTCTTTGGACCGGAGCTCTAAAAAACAAGCTGTAGGGGCAGACGCCTTGAACACGGACCAAGAGACTGGACTTGCGACTGAAGACGCTAACGATCGTCTAATGCTCGGCCGCGCCAAGGATTTCCTGCACATGGAAGCACAAGCTCTCGGCAATCTGGCCCAAAAGCTAAACGGCCAAATCTGCGTGATCGCCAATCTTATCCTGCGATCTAAAGGAATGGTCGTCGTTACCGGCGTCGGAAAGTCTCGGCTCGTCGGCGAAAAAATCTCGGCCACCTTCACCTCGACGGGCACCCGCTCGATCGCTCTCAATCCTGTCGACGCCCTGCACGGGGACCTTGGTCGGCTACGGCGGGAGGATATCCTCCTTTGCCTCAGCAACTCAGGTGAGACCGAGGAGCTTACCAGGCTGGTATTTGCAGTAAAACCCCTGGGAGTCATGATCGTCGCTATCACCGGAAATGCAGGTTCAACTCTTGCAAGGATGTCGCATTTCGTCATCGACATGGGTTCGATACGTGAAGCGTGCCCTCTTGGTTTAGCACCAACAACGACGACAACCGCACAGATGGCCCTCGGAGATGCCCTCGCATTGGTGATGCTCGAACAACGACGTCTAACTCCGGAAGACTTCGCGCGGTATCACCCTGCGGGTAGTCTGGGCCGGCGCCTAATGCGTGTTCGAGAGATCATGCGAAGCGATGATAAGTTGCCGCTCGTCCTTGAGGGGACGCCGCTCAAGCTCGCTCTCTTAGTCATGTATACGACACCAGGCCGCCCCGGTGCCGTCGTGGTTGTTGACAGCCACGACAGTCTCCTTGGCATTCTAACAGATCGCGACTTAGAACCCGTCATAAACCAAGATGATTCTATCTTCAGCAGTCCCATCGAGAGCCTCATGCACCGAGACCCGCCCACGTTCATGCCTGACGCACCAGTACAGGCAGCCCTTGAGCTAGTTCAGGGAACCACCCGTGAGCATCTTGTTATTGTCGACAATCTGAAACGCGTGGTGGGATTACTCGCCACTTCCGATATACCAGGATATGCACGCGCCGCTGCAGATGCCGTGACAAGTACCCCGTTGCCATCATGAAAAGACCCAAAGAAAGTCAAATAGAGGCGAGGTCCCGTAAGTCGCCGCTGCCGCTGGCGCAGGACTTCGCTGTCGTCTTCAGATCGGCCAGGCCTTCGAATATCTACTGCTACACGCCGGGGATTGCTCGGTCCGAGACGGGGCGGCTTATTGCCACGCTTGACGTCGGTGGCCACGGGGTCGCCGATCTTTGCGGTCCGAAGGCTTCCCGTGCCGCGGGGGGGCGTTTCGGAAAAGGAAAACTGTTCATTTCCGACGACAGTGGCGTAACATGGTCGCACCGCGTCGACTTTCCATTCTGGCATGCGCGACCGTTTTTCGCGGCTGGCGCTCTTTATGTGTTAGGGCAGGCAAGCGACCTGATGATAATGGCATCGTTTGATGACGGTGACAGCTGGACCACGCCTGTCCGGCTAAGTTTCGGGGAAAAGTGGCACGGTTCGGCTTGCAACGTGCACTACGATGGCCAACATCTTTACTTGGCAATGGACCAAAGGAAGGACACCGATATAGAGGGCTGGAACGTAGCGGGCTTGGCGCCCCGCGTCCTACGCGCGCAAATAGGCGCAAATCTTCTCGATCGTGCCGCCTGGACCATCTCAAGCGCACCGGCATTCAACGAGGTATTGAGAGATGGAGCCATAGATTGGATGGGTGTCCCATTTTATGGCACTCACGAGCGGCAGCCCCGTCAACTTGGTGCAAATCGCGTCTGCGCACCCATGGGATGGCTGGAGCCCAATATCGTGCAATTCCGGGATCCTGGGCACATTTGGTACGATCCTACCGGGAAAACCCTGCATTTGCTGTTGCGGACCAACACCGGAGGTACTGGCTACGCAGCACTTGCCAAGGTTGCAGAAAACGACGATGGAGAAATGCGAACTAGCATCGAGCGCGTACCTTCTGGCAAGAAAGCGCTGTTCGTGCCGCTGCCCGGAGGGCACCTCAAGTTCTTCATTCTCTGTGATCCCGAGACGTCGCTCTTTTGGCTGATCAGTTCGCAAGCGACCGACTCAATGGCCAAGCTGACCACGCTACCGGCCGGGCGTTACAACCTAGCTAACAATGAGCGACACAGGCTCCAACTGCACTTTTCCAAGAACTGCATCGATTGGTGTTTTGCTGGCATCGTAGCTGCCAGCTCAGATGAGCGGCACGCCCGCAACTATCCGAGCATGACGATTGATGGAGATGATCTAGCAGTATTGTGCCGGTCAGGAGACGACGCGGCGCTCGACGCGCAATATACTAATCTTATTACATTTCATCGAATCCGCGACTTCCGATCTTTGAGCTATTAAGCTGACAAGGACTGCGACAAGGACCAGGCTCGGCATTGTTAAAGCAGTGCTGTCATTCTAGAATGGGGTATGATGATGAACATTGTATCGATAACCCCTTCATATACTAACTTGTGACGGTTTCGCCGGCCTTCATGCGCTGGAGCAGCTCCAGCTTTTGGTCCTCATCAATAACTCTTTGCCGTCCGGCCATGCCAAAGTTTCCTCTCCTTGAAGGAAACCTGTCCGCGATTTTCCTTATCCAGTCACTCCACCCCTGTCCGGCTTTTGCGAAATGCGCATCGTATGGCTGACGTGCATCGCGGGGCACACTTCGAGCCGATCGAGCCAAGGGAACCGCCTGAAACCGTTAGGTCAGCGGCGGCGTGAATGGTAACCGCCGTTCTCAGGCCACGGCCTTGAGCGGCATGGGTCTGTAGGCCCAAGGCAGCAGATCGTCGGTCTGGCTTTGTGGATGGCCGGCGACGATCCGGGCGATCACGTCAGCGAGGTAGGTGTGAGGCTCGACGCCGTTGATTTGACAGCCAACCGGTTGTTAGCCGCTTTTTTGTACCGGAAGCAGACGCGCGGCAAAGGCTGGGCTAGCTTTTCCTCGGTGGCAATGAGAACTCGAGATCAATCACCTCACGAAAGGTTCCGAAAGCTGGACTTAAGCTTCCGGCTGCCTGCGACACGGTAGCCTTCGCCTCTTACTGCGCTCGAGCGGATCAGCGTCCGTGCCGTCCGCCTCCTCTGGCTGATCAAATGTCTGCACCCATTTGGCAATGGCCGCTTCGCGCAAAAGTATTCCCCCGTGAGCCGACTTTCCGAATTGGCTTAACTTCCAAATCTGTGGCTTTGCCTGCATTGCGGACTGCGGAGTTCCGACCACTCGCAGGGCATGCCATGGCGTTTCGTCTCTTTGTTCCGATCCTTGCCGGTGCAACGCTGCGCGAGCGGCTGCTCGCCTGCAGCGGGGCCATGATCGGCATCGCATTGACCGGCGTGATCAGTGCGCTGGCGAACGGGTCTGGCCCACATGTCGCACTGCTGGTTGCTCCAATGGGAGCATCGGCCGTGCTGCTCTTTGCCGTGCCTTCAAGCCCGCTGGCGCAACCTTGGTCGATTATCGGTGGCAATACGATTTCGGCGCTGGTCGGGGTGATCGTGGCGCATTTCGTGCATGAACCCGTCCTTGCTACCGGCATTGCGGTGGCGCTGGCCATCGCCGCCATGTCATTCACGCGCTGCCTGCATCCGCCGGGCGGCGCCGCCGCTTTGACCGCGGTGTTCGGCGGACCGGCCGTCTTCAGCTCCGGCTTGCTGTTTCCCTTCGTTCCGGTAGCGCTGAACTCGATCAGTGCTGGTCGCACTCGGCTACGGCATCCATAAACTGTCGCGGCGCAACTATCCGCATGTGGCGGCCCCCGCCCTTAAAAACACGCATGGAACCATCGATCCGCCGGCGCGGGAGCGGGTCGGCTTCCAGCCCGAGGATATCGATGCCGCGCTCGGCGCGCTGGAGGAAACCTTCGATATCGACCGCAACGATCTCGAGCGGCTGCTGCGGCAGGTCGAGTTGCAGGCGATGGTGCGCTCCCATCGGACCCTGCTGTGCAAGGACATCATGTCGCGCGATGTGATTTCGGTCGATGAACATGCGCCTGCCGACCAGGCGCGTCATTTGCTGCTCGATCACAACATCCGGACGCTGCCGGTGACCCACGCCGAGGGCGGGCTGGTCGGTGTAGTTGGCCTGCGCGAGCTGACGAAGGCGACCGACGCGGTGAGGGCTGTGATGTCGAAGGCTGGCACCGCCTCTCCCGATACGCCGGCGATGAGCCTGCTGCCGGTGCTCACCGACGGCCGCAGCCATGCCGTGGTCATCGTCGATGCCGAGCGACGCATTATTGGGCTGATCACCCAGACCGACCTGCTGGCGGCGGCAGCGCGCGTGCACATGGCCGACACAACGCTGGCAGCGGCATAAATACTGACCCGGATTTAGGTGCGGCCTTCCGCCTAAGACGATTCCTTTTTTCAAGTACATCGACCTTCTGGAACGCGACCGCGCTCTCAACCGCTACCACTACTCTCTCGGCTCGCCTTCGGTTCGTGCAGCGGGCGCGGGATACAGGCAACCTTTGTCGCTCTCTAGCGAGGCGCACCGGGAGCGAGCAGATGTGAAGTCGATCGCATTGGCCAAGCTAGAGGCGACCGGAGGGCCCACTTATTTGGCCCACTCGATGCCGTTGAGGTGGGCGGCAACCACCCATCTTGTTCCGCCCCGATTTATCCCGGTTTCAATCAGCATGCTGGACGCAGGCAATTTATTGCGTGTCCATGTTCCGCTGTTCCCTAGTATGGGCGCGAACCATCAGGAAACGCCGTGATACCTCTTGAGCTCAATGTCACTGCCGCGCGCAGCCTTCTCTCCGTTACATGGGATGACGGTGCGGTCTCGCTCATCCCGGCGTCCATGCTGCGGGCGCGCAGCCGGGCGGCACAGCAGGTCCGGGCGGACATCGAGGGTAACGAACATTCGTTCGAGACTGTCACCGTGACGAGCGCAGGGGCGATCGGCTCATATGCCATACGTCTGGTTTTCTCCGACGGTCACGACCGGGGCATCTATCCCTGGAGCTATTTGCGCGAAATCGCCGATGCTGAGGCTTTGAGGAACGAGAATGGATAATTTTGTCGAAGGGCTGTCGGAAGTCACCTGCGATGTGCTGGTGATCGGCGGCGGCACGGCCGGACCGATGGCGGCGCTCAAGGCGAAGCAGAAAAATCCCGCTCTGAATGTCGTCCTGCTCGAAAAGGCCAATGTGAAGCGTTCCGGAGCTATCTGCATGGGCATGGACGGGCTAAACAACGCCGTCGTCCCGGGCTATGCGACGCCCGATCCTGTGCATGGGCGCGGCGGGCCGGCTCGGATTGCCGCATTCCGGCTATCTCTTCGGAACCTATGAGAATCCGACCAATTCCGGTGATGGTTATGCCATGGCCTATCACGCGGGTGCCGCGCTCGCTAATCTCGAATGCTATCAGATCAATCCGCTGATCAAGGGCTATAACGGCCCGGCTTGTGCTTAGTTGCCGGTCCGTTCGGAGCCTATACCGCCAACAGTGAAGGCAATCGCTTCATCGAAAGCGACTACTGGTCGGGACAGATGATGCAGGAATTCTACAACGAACTACAGTCGGGCAAGGGGCCGGTGTTCCTGAAGCTCAACCACCTTCATGCCGACACGGTCGGCGAGATCGAAGAGACCCAATGCCTGTCGCAGGATGAGGAACTTCGAAGCTCGTACTTGCGTGACCTGACCATAAGAAAGAAGTCGCCCGAGAATGCGATGTGATGGCATGTGGACTCGATTCCCGGAACGCTGGTCGTCAATATCGGCGCAGTGCTCGAACTGGCGTCGAATGGCTATTTGCGCGCGACCGTGCATCGCGTCGAGACGCCGCCGCCGGCGTCCAGGGGCTTCCGTTCCGTTTTTCTCAAGCGCGGCGGGAATGCGACCACGTCGATTCTGAGCCTGCCGCAAGAATTGGCGGCCGAGGCCCGCGGACCGGCAAGTGGTCGGGGCACCGTTGTTCCGACATGTCGCCTGAAAAGCCGACTGCGTTCGTATGTCGATGTGGCACGCCGGTACTATGCCGATGTTCAGGTTTGCGGTCGGAGCACGAATCTTTGCCGTTTCGCGCTTTCTTTGGAATGCCATTCGTCGCCAAAGCCGTGAAATGAGCTCAGAAAGGCAAAATCGTTCGGCGGTTTTCCTCCCATTCCGCTAAACGGTGTTCCCCTCTGAAGGCTTTGACCTTCCTTTGGCCGGGCCGGATTCGAGCCCGGCTTTTTTTGTTGGACGGGCTGCTTTGTTCAGATCTGCTGGAACGCGTTTCGCTGGGTCAGTCTTTCGGAAACAAGACGGTTTGCATTCGCAGCCGATGTTACTTACGCGTCATGCTAAATCTGGCGGTGGACCCAGGATTGCCAAGTCCGCTCGCTTCGCTAAATTGAGGCGCTAGAGCAGTCCAATCGGGAGGCCATTCTCGGAGCCCAAAGGATGGCCTGTAACCTCTAGATATCCCGCCCAACCCCCAATGGCCCAGCGTTACGACATAGAGAAGACGCCCGAAGGCACGTGGGACATTATCGACGTCTTCACGGGGCTGCCAGTCGTCGAGGTGGGCGTCCCCTTAATCGACATGCCTATCGAAGAGGCCGACGACTTGGTCGACCTTCTGAACTGCCGCGACAGGACACGGCGGGGCGATGCAGGTCTCTCGTAAGTGGCAATTTCATCAACCATTCCTTTAGCCAGTTCGACGCGGTCTCGAACATCAAATTGATTTCGTTCACGCAGAGGACCAAGATCGGATGTCGTTGGCGTCCTTTGAGGGTGGGTCGCATGAGCATCGGCTCAGTTCTTACGGCAGAACAGGCCGGGCGATGCTCCGCCAAACCACCTGCCGCATCATCCTTCTCGGCAAGCCGGCTAACCCGATGCCATACGGCCGTCCTGAGAGGGCACGTCTCCTTCAATAGCGGCCCTGCTCCCACTTATGCGGGCCACCTGAGGAGTTGCTCAGCGACACATTGAATTTCCGATTTTTTACGGTGTTGTCTGGTACGTCGTCCGCACGCCGGCATGGCCGAAGAGGCGGACGCCATCGGCGTTCGCCTTCAATGTTTCTGTTCAGCTATTGGGCTTCGGCAGGCCAGGCGGGTTAGTGCGCGACTGGTCGATGGCTTCGGCGGTAAAGCTCCACTCCTTCATCACCTCGCCATATTTGCCGCTGGCAATCAGCTCGTTGATGGCGAGGGTAACGGCAGCCGAATGAAATTCGGATCGGAGCGGTCGCGAGACACTGCATCGCGTCGTGCGTGACGAGCACGGCGGTCGTGCCCTCGTGTCGGACGATCCGCTGAAGCTCGCCCTGCAAGCGCAGCCGGGTCAGCGCGTCACAATTGGGCGGGATAGGCTTTGGCGAATTGATCAAGGCCGACGAGATGCTGCCGCAACCGGAGGATCCCACGATGCTGACGAACTCGCCCTCGTCGACTGCACGATGGATATGCGACAGCGCCTGGACCTGACGGCCGGCGATACTGAACCTCTTGCTGACGTCATCTCCAATGCGTGGTTTTGGCCACGTCCCCGTTCGGAAATGGCGACAGGGCCGCTCATGGGATCCTCCAGCGCAGAAAGCGATGCTCCAGGGAGCCGGCGATGACGTTGGAGACGACGCCGACACCACCGAGGAGGAGAATGCACAGCAGCAATAGATCCATGTGGAACAGGCAGCTTGCGACGGTGGGGGCCGAGCTTCTGCTCAACATCGCACCAGGTATCGGCGGCCGCATGAACGAGGGCCAGCACCATGCAGATGGTCACGAACGAGTTCGTCCCGTTCGGCGGCACCCAATCGGCGCTGGCGCAGCACGCCGCCGCGACATTGCCCTCGGCATTGAGCCAGGGCAAAAGCCTATGCTCCTGGAAAACGATCGAGCGGTCGAGACTCGGCCGTTCCACCCTCGGTCCATCGACCCGGATGTCGCCGTCGTAATCAGTGTCGAGGCCAAGCACGAGCCGCAGCAAGGTGGACTTGTGTCCAGGCATAGATCAGAGCGGCATGAAGGCCGGTGAAGATTTGCGGCAGCGCACCTGGAATGGCGATGATCCGGGCGAAGTCGAACCAGCCGAAGGTCAGCACGTCGGCAAGCTCGCGATAGCTGCGCGGGATGCCAGACACGCCTTGCCAGGGGTTGATCAAGGTCGGCTGGAAGGCCGCCAGCGCGATGAAGACGCTTTGCCGGCCTCGCCTCCGCCGAACCACACGAGATGAGCGATTATCTGGGGTGTCAAGTTGCATTTGCGAACTCTTTGCGCTCGGCATTGCTGATCGGCGGCGCAGGAGTGGCCGGACGGGCCGATCGCCGTGATCAAGCCTGGCCGGTCTGCCCTCGCGGTTTGCCGCCAATCGGATGTTATAGCTAATGCTAATGACGCGTCAGCACGCCGATTT
>NZ_JAMYOE010000069.1:0-20435 GCF_040319695.1 Mesorhizobium sp. M0898
AACCCGGCAGCGTCTGGATGCCCGCTGTGCTCTTTTCAGAGCGGCTCGCGATGCCGGCCATGTCGGCCGATCCTGCCTAGGATGGGGGGCCACTCTCGTCGGCCGAGTTGATGCTCCAGCCAGTATCGCCTTGCCAACCAGCATGGGTTCGCCGTTAGCAATCCATCCTCGCGAGCCAATGCTATCGTGCACGTGTCGCAGCACTCCGGGCGGCTATATCGCCTAAGACAGCATGACGAAGCGTTCCAACTTCCTGTTCGGCGAGCCCGTGTGCAGTTCCTGACTCGGACAGTGGACGAGAATTCTCTTGGCGGTACTGCGCCAGAAGGCATTCGCGTCCAACGGAATCAAGCGACGACTATCAGCCGCAAACGTCACATCACAAGAGCGGTCTTCCACCCATTGCAGATTATCCGACTGATCAGGCGGCGTCCGATATGTCCGACTCTGCCTCAAGAATTCCCACAGGTATGGACAGCGATCTCGCTATCCGATTCCGATAGCCCTTATTGTACTTTAGACCCCGCTCGATGTTTTGGATTTCCTGAGCGGCAAGCCCGCACGCGACCGCGAGGTCCTCGATTGAATACCCAAGGTGCTCACGATAAGCGCGGATGATGTGGGTCCCCTGCGACATAGCCGTCAAGACTGGCTCGGGAATGCGCGAATCCTTCATAAACATCTCCAAGAAGATGGGAGCGCCTGACAAATCGGGAGATTTCCTCCCCGACCCTGGCGCACACCCAGCAAATCAAAAAAATGGACGTCCATTCGGCCGGACCGGCCTCATCCATGGAATGGGCCACTTGAAATTGGCAGCCGGGTCGGAATATGGCGGCTCACCTGCTTCTGATCAAGTTCTAAGAACCTGCCCGCCATGAGATGGCCTGATCGGCTGTAGCGCATTCGACCTGCGATCTTACACGACTCATTCTCCCCGATGGCTTTCTTGAACAGCAACTCGAACTCTCACTGACGCCTCCAGTGGCTATTCGCGGCACCGTCCACCCAGCCTCGCGGACGCTGATACCTTCGACCAATTTCCACCGCCGATGCAGCGAAGATGGACAAGCATCGCCACCTATAAAGGTTCACAATCATTCGACCGTGACCGATTTTGCGAGATTGCGCGGCTGGTCTACATCTGTGCCCATGAAGAGCGCCGTGTGGTAGGCAAGAAGCTGTATCGGCAGCGAGAAGATCATCGGCGCGATAATCTCGTCGACAGCCGGCAGCACGAGCGTGTGCATGGTGTCGAGTTTCGATGCGGCTGCCCCTTTTTCATCGGTGATGAGGATAATCCGCCCTCCACGGGCAGCCACTTCCTGCATGTTGGAGACGGTCTTGTCGAAAAAGCGATCATGGGGCGCGATGACGATCACTGGCATGTTGTCGTCTATCAATGCGATCGGACCGTGCTTCAATTCACCCGCCGCATAGCCCTCGGCATGGATGTAGGAAATCTCCTTGAGCTTCAGCGCACCTTCCATCGCTAGCGGGAAACTGGTGCCACGGCCGAGATACAGGACGTCACGACACTTTGACAGTTCGCGCGACAGGAACTCGATCTCCGGCTGGATGCTGTTGAGTACCTGGCCCATGACGCGCGGCACTTCGGCGAGGCTCCTGACGAGCGCCTGCAGCTCGTCTTCGGTTACGGTCCCGCGGGCTCTGGCGGCGCCGATGGCGAGTGCGGCTAGAACGGCAAGCTGGCAGGTAAACGCCTTGGTGGAGGCGACGCCGATCTCCGGTCCGGCAAGGATCGGGAAGACCGCATCGGCCTCCCGAGCGATGGTCGATTCGCAGGCATTGACGATAGCGCCAATTTTCAGCCCACGCTCCTTGCAGTACCTCAACGATGCGAGCGTATCAGCGGTTTCGCCGGACTGCGAAATGAAAAGAGCCGCCGACTGCGGCGACAACGGGATCTCGCGGTAACGGAATTCGGACGCAACGTCGATTTCAACTGTCAGGCGCGCATAGCGCTCGAACCAGTATTTTCCGATCAGTCCGGCGAGATAGGCGGTCCCGCAGGCCGAGATCGCCAAGCTCGGGATCCTGGCGAAATCGATGCCAGAAACCGTGTCGGCGCGATTCTCTATGATGTTGCTATAGTGACGGAGAGCATGGGCGATGACTTCGGGCTGCTCGTAGATTTCCTTCTCCATGAAGTGGCGATGAGTGCCCTTGTTGGCCAGATCGGCCGCGGCCGTGGAGGTATGGCGCGGACGCTCGACGGGATGGCCGTCGAAATCGAAGATATGGGCGCCCGAATTGCCGACAACGGCCCAGTCGCCCTCGATGAGATAGGTAATTTCATTGGTGAAGGGAGCGAGCGCGATCGCGTCGGAGCCCAGGAACATCTCGCCGTCGCCGTGACCGATCGCCAGCGGTGGTCCGTTGCGCGCCGCCATGATGGTCGACGGATCATCTTCGAAGAGGACGGCAAGCGCATAGGCGCCCCTGACGCGTTTCAGCATGGCACGCATCGCCTCTTGCCGCCTCATGCCCTCCCGGCGGTGTCTTGCCAAGAGATGCGCGACGACCTCGGTGTCGGTATCGGTCTGGAACTCGGCGCCAGCCGCCGCCAATTCGTCCTTCAGCTCGGTGAAATTCTCGATGATCCCGTTATGGACGACGGCGACACCGTCGGTAAAGTGCGGGTGCGCATTGCGTTCCGTCGAGGCCCCATGGGTTGCCCAACGCGTGTGGCCGATGCCGATGTTGCCGCTCAGCGGCTCTTCCTTCAGTCTCCTCTCGAGATTGACGAGCTTGCCCTCGGCGCGCCGGCGGTGCAAGGCACCTTCGGTGATCGTCGCAACGCCGGCGGAATCATAGCCGCGATATTCCAAACGCTTCAATGCGTCGACCAACCGATCCGACACCGGCTGTTGCCCAACGATGCCAACAATCCCGCACATGTTCGTCTTCCATTCTTGCCGGCAGCTTCAGCCCACGCGAGACGGATACCCATCCGGCCGCTTTCATTGGGAGATCTTCTAGTAGTATTGGGTAATATTGGTATAATTGATTGTAGGGATAGCTATCATCCACCCCATGGATAAGACGCGTTTGGGGCCCTGATCTAACTTCCTCGTTGCGCCTGACGTCCTCATGACCGAACGCAAGCCCACACCCGCGGCACGAAGGAACAATCGGCCATGCGCGATCATCCCGGCCACGCACCTGACCACGAACCGCCGCCGCTCGTGGTCACGCGGTGATCGGCATGATCACACAGCACTGTAGTTAGGCAGCATCAGCGACGCATGGTCGGCATCATCATCATCGGCAACGTCGGCGCCGTCGGCATGATTCACGTTCGTCACGTTGATCATAATCATCGTCGCCGCCGATCTAGTTTCTGATTGCCTGCCGCTTTGACGCGGCTTTCGCCGGTAGAGCTTAGCCCGCGATGGCCTATCAATACGCTGTTAGTCGGCATGGCCGAAACCGAGAGTCAGGCGGCGCAGGCCATAGAGCACGTTCAGCGACCGTTTCAGTCAGCGCCGGCTTTGTCGGGGTTCGTAACGGTCATCAGGATTCTCGGGGCATGAATGCACTATCACGAAAACGTTGGTTCTCAGTGCTTGGTACGTATTACTCAAACCCGATTCCCGCTGCGGAAGAACTAGGCGCGTGTCACGTCTTGTACAAGGCACAATAGCAGTGAGAAATGGAGATTGATGCCTGCGCGTTTTCGAATAAGACAATCACCAAGCTGTCACCCGAATTACATCAGGAACTGTCTATAGCCGCCGCCCATCAGGTAGCGGCCACGTTGGATGGCGCGACGCACCTGATCGCGAAGATGGCTACCTGGATGAGACCAATCTTCTTCGACACGGCGTCTCCCGAACAGGGCAATGGCGATCTCCTGATGAGATGCTCCCGCAAGCGAGCCATCCAAAGCCTGGAGCACGATACGCAGACGCGCTCCGCGGGGTTCCGGCGGAAAGCAAGCAGCTGCCAGGCGGCCGCAACCATTGATGTCGTTCAGGAACTGAAGGGCAGCGACATGGAACTTCAGGTGCTGCGGCTGCACGATCGCGTCGACATATAGCCGCAACGGGCGGAGAACGGATGCACCGGAAAGGGCGATCTGCAGACTCCGGCAGTCCTCCCTCAGCAGCACGTGCTGCACGCCGGCAGGTGTCAGCAGGATGTCCTTGCAGCATGAGAGCGAAGGGAGATCAAGCGGTTCAAAATCGTGGTCGAGCCCAACCGGCTCCGCGGCCGCTCGTAGAATACGGGCGCAGTCGCGCGGATCCCAAAAGACCCTTGCCGACGTAGCGTCCGACTGTGGCGCGTCCGCGAAAAAGGAGGCTCCATTGTCTTAGGAAAGATGATCCTGTCGTCAACTCGATTATCTCCATGTCGGCCTGAGCTCCGACAATGCAGGCGGACGGTGCCATTTTGGCGTGGTCGCGCTGGAATTGTGGATTGCGCCGAAGAAACTCCCAGGCCCAGGCAGTGCGTGGCAATCGTCTGGCGTAGTGGTAAGCTTCGTGACGACGCCAGTCCGGCCAGCATACAAGACCGACCGTCGCTTCCTTGGGCAGACCAGCATCCTTCACGGCTCAGGTGTCCACAATGGCGCTATGCCGACGGGCCTAGAACCGGTTGCCACAGTACCGGTCCGCTCAGACGTCCCCTGCTGCGGATGCGCAAAAGGCTCGCGCGGGAAATCTCGAGAAACCCGGCCACCGCCTCCGTTTTGCCGACGGACTTGGGTTGTCCGATGCGCGACAATGGCCACGTCGCGAGGCGAAGGATCCGTTCCATGCGCGTGTCCGTCACCGTTACTATCCGGGTCAGATCCTTGGCCAAGCCGAACTCGATCATGCCCGCGAAGAGCTCGTAGGTTGCCTGGGCCAGTCCGCCCGCTGCCTTGGGCGCCGACGGAGGGAGATCGAGCGCGAAACGACTGCTCTCCCATATGTCGGAGGTCGAGGGCACGACGTCAGCACCCAGCAGCACCGGGAACGTGTCGCGCAACATTGTGGGTCCGGTGCTGGGCAAAAGACGCACGCAACCGCGAATTCGCCAGTCGGATCCCTTGAGGAGCAGATAGACAGGCTTCAGACCATCAAACGGGTCTGTTTCCATCTGGTCTTCGGTATCAACTTCCCAATCGAGCCTTTCCTTGAACACCCGAAACCTGAGCCCGTGCATCTCTTTGAGCTCGCTTGCGAACTCGTCGTAAAGGTCTGGTGTTATCAGCTGCATCATGGTCGCCTCCGTGCGGGATGTGTTCCCGCCATCGAAGGGCAAAGCCGGCAGCGATGCAGCCTGTAGAGGTTTACAGCTATCGTGGCCGACGAATCAGGATCTCGCCTGGCCGGAGGCAGCCAGTCGTGCAACGGCCTGGTTGATCGTTCGAACGCCAAGCTTTGCCTTGGCGTTTTCCAGATGAAAGGTCACGGTGCGCTTTGAGACGCCGAGAAGCTGGCTGATAACCCAAGCCGACTTGCCGCGCGCCGCCCATTTCAGGCACTCGAACTCCCGCGGGGTGAGCGTTACACCATCCACCACGCGATCGTCGGCGAGCCTGCGCCGGACATGGATATGAAAGTTGATGGCCACCAGCTGCAATGCTTTTTCGTAACGTGTCAGTGACCGCAACTGAGGCGGACGGGACTCGTCGGAAGCAAAGGTCAGGGCAGCAAACCGGCCGCGATGATCATGCATGGACATCGTCAGGCCGCCGCGGATGCCAAACTCAGCCGCACTCTCCAGAATTTGTTGCTGCGAATTCGGCAGACAGTGCCGAGCGCGATCCACCCCCCAATCGAAGGTATCCCAGCCTTGCAGCCCGCGCAGGATGACCGGATCAAGACTGTGGTATCGCTGTTGCAGATAACGTGATGTCCAGGATGAAGGATAGTTTGAGATCAATTGCGGGGCGTCGCCGGAGGCCGACGGGTAAGTGAAATAGGCGAATAGCGGAAAATCGAAGCCGGCTGCAGCGGATGCCATTGCCGCACGGAGATCGGCAGCATCAACACTTGCAGACAGTTGCTCGACGAAGTTCTCAAACACGCGATGCATTTGCGCTTTGCGTAACCTCCGTGATCGCTCGATGCCAGGCAGAGACCTTGTTTTAAACGATCCCGGACGGATACAGCGCGTGCCGAGAACCCCGTTAACCTGTTGAAACCCGTGATATTCTGACGTTGTCTATGAGCCGTGTACCGCCGAGCCAGGCCGCGACAAGCAAGCGTGCAGGTCGGTCAAGGCTTGTCATCGGTCGCAGATCTGCCTCGTCGCGAAGTTCCAGGTATTCGACCTCGCGATAGCCCGCAGCCAGAATTGCTGCGCGCGCTTCGGCAAGCGTTGGCAGGACGGGCGAGTCGCGGGCAAGCCGCTCAGCCGTCTCGAGCAAGACCGATGATAGCTCGGGGGCAACAGCACGCTCTGCTGGCGAGAGCCGGACATTGCGCGATGATAGTGCAAGACCGTCGGCTTCGCGGACTGTCGGACAAGGAACAATGGTGATTGGAATATCCAGGTCCCGGGCCATACGCCTGACTAGCTGAAGCTGCTGAAAGTCCTTTTCGCCAAAGAAGCCGAAGTCAGCGCTGGTCTGCAGGAAGAGCTTGGCGACGACGGTCGCCACGCCATCAAAATGTCCCGGCCGGAAGGCACCGCACAGGCCCTCGCTGACACCGGACACCGAAACGGTCGTGGCGAAGGCCGCCGGATACATTTCCTCTGCATCCGGCGCATAAAGCAGGTGCGCGCCAAGCGGTGCCAGCTTGGCGGCATCCTCGTCCTCGGTGCTCGGATACGCGGCGAGATCGGCCTGGCTGTTGAATTGCTTCGGGTTGACAAAGAGCGTCACGATCACGCGGTCGGCCTTCTCGAGTGCCGCGCGCACCAGGCTGAGATGGCCCTCATGCAGGACGCCCATCGTTGGCACCACGGCAATCCTCACGCCCTCGCGGCGCCATGCGGCGACGATTTGGCGAAGCTGGGCAACGCTCCTGACAATCGGCACGCTCACGCTGCTTCTCCGCTCTTCGTGGCGTCCCCGTCGGCGGGCTTGGGCGCATCGGCAAACACGTGCTCGGCGGCCGGAAACTGGCGCTCCTTCACTTCCCGCGCATAGGCCGCGATCGCAGCCGCAGCGGCCTCCCCCAGTTCAGCATAGCGCTTGACGAATTTGGGCCGGAAGTCGCCGAAGAGGCCCAGCATGTCGTCGACGACGAGAATCTGGCCGTCACAGGCTGCCGAGGCACCGATGCCAATGGTCGGGGTCGCCACCTCCCCGGTGATCCGGCGGGCGAGCGCCTCGGGAACCTTCTCCAGCACGACCGCAAAGGCGCCCGCTTCGCTCACCGCAAGCGCGTCGCGCCTGATGCGCTCGGCATCCCCGCCTCTGCCCTGCACGCGGTAGCCACCGATGGTGTTGATCGCCTGCGGCGTCAAGCCGACATGGGCCATGACCGGCACGCCGCGCGCGGCGAGGAAGCCGATCGTCTCTGCCATCGTTTCGCCGCCTTCGAGCTTGACGGCCGCGCAGCCGGTCTCGGCCATGACGCGCGCGGCATTGCGGAAAGCCTGCTCGGGGCTTTCCTCGAAGGAACCGAACGGCAGGTCGACGACCATCAGCGCCTGCTCGAGGCCACGGCGCACGGCCTGGCCGTGCGTGATCATCATCTCCAGCGTCACACCGAGCGTCGAGGGCAGGCCGTGGAGAACCATGCCGACGCTGTCGCCGACCAGCACCACATCGCAATGGGGATCGACAAGCCGGGCGACTGGCGTCGTGTAGGCGGTAAGGCAGACGAGCGGCGTCCCACCTTTGCGCGAACGAATATCCGGCGGTGTGATCGCCTTGGTGTCACCAAACGCACTCAATGGACCCTCCTTCCCCAACGTTACCAACCGCGGGTGTCGCGTTTGCCACATTTTTGTGCAAGTGCGAAGAGCTAAAAATGGCCGTGCAGCTGTGCGGTGTTGACGTGCGGACAGGCGCGCTTACACTTAAATCGATTCAGGCGCCCCCGAGCTGGCCAACCACTTTCGCGAACATGGACGATCAGGCAAAAGGACCCAGGAAAGACAGAGCCGCCGTCAAGGCCGACGAAGTCAAAGTGGACCTGATCGCCTTTGTCGTCGCCGTAAACGACAGTGAACCCTGTGTCCTCACCATCGGCCAGGCGGACACCCTTCCCTCCGGACCATTTGCGCTTGAGCACCGATCGCTGCAATCCGGTTTGAGGGGGTGGGTCGAGCAGCAGACCGGCCATCCGCTGGGGTATATTGAGCAACTCTACACCTTCGCGGATCGGGATCGCATCGGCGCCGAGCGCCAGCAGCGCGTCATCTCCATCAGCTATCTCGCATTGACCCGCAAGGAACAGGCAGCTGGCTCGCCCAAGTGCGGCTGGCAGAGCTGGTATGAATATTTTCCATGGGAGGACCACCGCTCCGGCACGCCTCCGGTCGTGCTGGACGTTCTGCGACCGCGCCTGATCGAATGGGCAGACGGCGTCAGCGACGCGGCCACGCGACGTGAACGCTGGCAGCGGGCGACGATAGCCTTCGGCTTCGACGACCGCCTTTGGAACGAGGAACTCACGCTTCAACGCTATGAGTTAGTCTACGAAGCAGGCCTGGTCCAAGAGGCCGGAAGCGGACGGGACGCGACGCTGCCTCCGCTGGTGCCCAGCAAGTCTATGGTCGCCGATCATCGCCGCATCGTGGCGACCGGCATTGCACGGCTGCGCTCCAAGATCAAATACCGGCCGGTCGTCTTTGAGCTGATGCCGCCGGTCTTCACGCTTTTGCAGCTGCAGCGAACCGTGGAGGCGCTTGCCGGCAGGCTCGTGCGTAAGCCGAACTTTCGCCGGCTGATCGAGCAGCAGGAGCTGGTCGAAGAGACCGGAGAGGCAACCGCGGAGACCGGCGGCCGGCCAGCGAAGCTTTACCGGTTCCGCCACGCCGTTCTCGACGAGAGGGTCATCGCCGGGACAAAATTGCCGCTGGCGCGGGGTTGACATCGCTTATACTCACAGCAAGTATATGCTGGTTATTTTCAACTAGAGTATAAGCTGGAGGGGTCGATGAGCGCCGTGCTGCCTGCGACCGCGTTTCTCTACGAGCGCGTCCGACGAGTGATCCCGCCGATCGAATGGCCGGCTTTCGTCGAGGATATCGAGGCGATCCTTGCACTGAAGCGCGAGCGCAACGCCATCATCCTGGCGCACAACTATCAGACCCCCGAGATCTTCCATTGCGTGGCCGACATCGTCGGCGACAGCTTGGCACTGGCCCGCACGGCTGCGACGATCGAGGCGCAAGTCATCGTGCTGGCCGGCGTACATTTCATGGCCGAAACGGCCAAGCTGCTCAATCCGCAAAAGACGGTGCTCATTCCCGACCTGCGGGCAGGCTGTTCGTTGGCGGAATCGATCACGGCAGAAGACGTGCGCTTGATGCGCCAGCGTTATCCCGGCGTGCCGATCATCACTTATGTCAACACGTCGGCCGAAGTGAAAGCCGAGTCGGATATCTGCTGTACATCCGGCAACGCCAAGGCGGTCGTCCAATCCCTTGGCGTTCCCCAGGTGATCATGTTGCCGGACGAATATCTGGCCCAGAATATCGCCGCCCAGACCGATGTGCAGATCATCGCCTGGAAAGGGCATTGCGAGGTGCATGAGCGCTTTACACCGGCCGACATCCGCGAGTTGCGCGAAAGCCATCCCGGCGTGATCGTGCTCGCGCATCCCGAATGCCCGCCCGACGTCGTGGCTGAAGCAGATTTTTCCGGCTCGACCGCTGCCATGTCCGACTATGTCGAAAGGCAAAGGCCGGCACGTGTCGTGCTGATGACGGAATGTTCGATGAGCGACAACGTCGCGTTAGCGCACCCAGAGGTCGAGTTCATCCGGCCCTGCAATTTGTGCCCGCACATGAAGCGGATCACGCTTGCCAACATCCGCATGGCGCTCGAGCAGAACCACCATATCGTAACCATCGAACCCGGGATCGCCGGGCGCGCGCGGCTTGCGGTCGAACGGATGCTGGCAATTTGAGCGCCGATGTCCGCAGCATCTTCGGGCGGCCGATCATCATCGGCGGCGGCATCGCCGGACTGATGACCGCGCTTCAACTGGCGCCGGAGCCGGTGCTGCTTCTGTCCAGGACGCTGCTGGGAGCTGACAATTCGAGCACGTGGGCACAGGGTGGTCTGGCTGCAAGTTTCGGCGAAGACGACGATCCGGAACTGCACCTGGCCGATACGCTTGCCGCCGGGGATGGTCTCTGCGACACAGACGTGGCGAGCCGCATCCTCCAAGCCGCGCCCAAGGCGATAGAGGGGCTTGCGGGCTTTGGGGTTCCCTTCGACCGTACGTCGAAAGGATCACTGTGCCTCGGATTGGAGGCCGCACACAGCCGACGTCGCATCGTTCATGCGCATGGTGACGGCACCGGGCGTGAGATCATGCGTGCCCTGATCGCGGCTGTGCGTTCCACTCCGTCGATTGTTGTCGTGGAGGGCGTGGAAGCGCGCCGACTGGCGGTGCGAGAGAATGCGATCCGAGGCGTCTGGGCGAGCGGTTCGATAGGACCTGTCTTCTTCGGCTCACGGCGGGTCGTCCTCGCCACCGGTGGGATCGGGGGACTGTTTCTCGACACCACCAATCCTTCGGGCAGTTGCGGACAGGGCCTGGCGCTTGCGGCCCGCGCTGGAGCTGTCCTTGCCGACCTCGAGTTCATCCAGTTCCACCCGACCGCGCTTGACGGCCCGGAACGCCCTATGGCGCTGGTCAGCGAGGCCGTCCGCGGCGAAGGTGCTGCCCTGATCGACGAAACCGGCCAGGCTTTTCTCCAGAGCGTGTCAGGGGCGGAACTTGCGCCTCGTGATGTCTTGGCGCGCGCCGTCTGGAACCATCTTGCTAACGGCCACCGTGTTTTTCTCGACGCGCGGCAACGGCCTGGCCCGGAATTTGCTCGACACTTCCCGACAATTGCATCAGCCTGTCGTGGAGCCGGCATCAATCCCGCGCGCGATCTCATCCCCATTCGTCCGGCCCAACACTACCACATGGGTGGCGTTGCCGTGGACGGCTCCGGTAGGACGTCCGTCAAGGGGCTGTGGGCCTGCGGCGAAGTCGCTTCGACAGGACTGCATGGCGCCAACAGGCTCGCCAGCAATTCCTTGACCGAGGCCGTCGTGTGCGCGCGCTGGGTCGCTGAAAGTGTCGCCGGAACGCCTGCTCGCAGAACAAGGCCTGCGGTTGCGGACGTTCACCCATCGCCCGCTCCGATACCCGTGCGTGTTTTCCTGTCGCGCGCACTCGGCATCGTCCGGGATGGTGAAGGTCTGAAAGCAGCCGCATATGCCTTGTTGCCGCTCGCCGAAAGCAAGGACGCGGCCTCGGATCCGGCGGCTGTCGGGCTAATGATCGCGGTTGCCGCCCTGTTGCGCGAAGAAAGCCGCGGCGCTCATTACCGGACAGACTTTCCTCATCATGCGACTGTCGCCCGACGGTCCGAAATCACCCTCGAAGCCGCCTTGGCCGCTGCGCGGGAACTCGGACACTCGCCAAGCCTCGAAGGGGCAAAATGATGACGCTCTCACCGCTTCCCACGGTCATGCTTGAGCCGCTTGTAAGGGCAGCTCTTCTTGAAGACCTTGGCAGAGCCGGCGACTTGACCACGGAGGCCATCATCCCGAAGGCACACCAAGCGGGAACCGTGCTGGCGGCGCGCCAGTCCGGAGTTGTCGCCGGCCTCGATCTGGCGATGCTCGCTTTCCGCTTGATTGATCCTGATGTCGAAATTTCGGTGGAGCGGGCAGACGGCTGCAATGTCATGGATGGAGAGGTCATTGCATCAGTGGTTGGCCCTGCCCGGGGCATTCTCACAGCCGAACGGACGGCACTCAATTTTTTGTGCCATCTGAGCGGCATCGCTACAGCAACGGCATCGATCGTCGCTGCGGTTCGTGGATATGGCGCGAAGATCGTCTGCACGCGCAAGACGACGCCCGGATTGAGGGCAGTCGAAAAGTATGCGGTGCGCGCGGGTGGCGGATCCAATCACCGTTTCGGCCTCGACGACGCAATTCTGATCAAGGACAACCACATCGCCATCGCAGGCGGCGTTCGCCCGGCGCTCGAGCGAGCACGAAGACGGGCCGGTCATCTCGTCAAGATCGAAGTCGAGGTCGATACGCTGGCCCAGTTGGAGGAGGTACTTGGCTTCGCTCCCGATGCGATTCTGCTCGACAACATGTCCCTCGCCGATCTTCGCCGGGCCGTCGCAATCGTTGGCGGCCGTGCTATCACCGAGGCTTCTGGCGGGATCGCATCCGATACAGCGCGAGCGATTGCCGCGACCGGCGTCGATCTGATTTCGGTCGGCCGACTGACCCACAGCGCGCCGATCCTGGATATCGGCCTCGACTATTGGGGCTCATGATTGTCTGAGGAACGAACAGGATCGAATCAACTGTCCTTTCCGATCGTCGTCAATCAGACAGCAAAGCAAGGCAGAACCGGAGGAACAGCATGGACATGCAAACAGCCAGTCCAACGCAGACATCGCCACAGGCTCAATCCCCTGACCCTGGAGCGTGGACCCTGGAGAAGGCTCAGGCACTTCACGATGCCCCCTTCAACAATCTCCTCTTCCTCGCGCAAACCGTGCACCGCCAGAATTTCGATCCCAACAAGGTCCAGCTCAGCCGGCTGCTCAGCATCAAGACGGGCGGATGCCCGGAGGATTGCGGCTATTGCAGCCAGTCGGCGCATCACGAGACCGGCCTGAAGGCGTCGAAGCTGATGGAGGTCCGGCGCGTCGTCGCCGAGGCGAAGAAAGCGCGTGACGCCGGCGCAACCCGCTATTGCATGGGCGCGGCCTGGCGAAACCCCAAGGCGCGCGACATGGATGCGGTGGTGGCGATGGTCGAAGGCGTCAAGGCGCTGGGCATGGAGACCTGCATGACGCTCGGCATGCTCGATCGTGAGCAAGCCGCTCGACTGAAGCAGGCTGGTCTCGACTTTTACAACCACAACATCGATACGTCGGAACGCTACTACAGCGAGATCATCAGCACGCGCAGCTTTGCCGACCGGCTCGAGACGCTCGAGCACGTTCGCCAATCCGGCATCAACGTCTGCTGCGGCGGCATTGTCGGCATGGGCGAGGAGCCGGTGCACCGGATCGGCATGCTGGTGACGCTGGCCAACCTGCCGGAACATCCGCAAAGCGTTCCGATCAACATGCTGATCCCGATCCCCGGCACCCCGCTTGCCGACGCCAAGCCGATCGAGCCGATCGAATTCGTGCGCGTGATCGCGCTGGCACGCATCATGATGCCGAAATCGCATATCCGTCTTTCCGCCGGCCGTACGGCCATGACCGACGAGATGCAGGCGCTGTGCTTTTTTGCCGGCGCCAACTCGATCTTCGTCGGCGACACGCTGCTGACGGCGGACAATCCCGGTGAGGACAAGGATACCCTGCTGTTCCGGCGCCTTGGCATCGAGCCGATGGAACTCGAGGCGCAATGAACGGGGCACCGCTTGCCCGCTATGAGGCGACCTTGCAGGGACTGGCGCGCAAGGACCGGCTGCGGACGCTGAAGCCGCGCGCCGGGCGCGACTTCTCGTCGAACGACTATCTCGGGCTTGCCGCCTCCAAAAGACTTGGCGAAGCGGTTGCGGCGGCGATTGCGCGTGGCACGCCGGTTGGCGCCACCGGGTCGCGGCTGTTGCGCGGCAATGCGCCGGAACACGAGCAGCTCGAGGCAGACGCGGCGGCATTCTTTGGAGCCGACCGCGCGCTGTTCTTCGGCAGCGGCTACATCGCCAACTTCGCTCTGCTGACGGCGCTGCCGCAGAAGGGCGACCTTTTGATCCTCGATGAGCTCGCCCATGCCAGCATGCATGAGGGTGCGCAGGCCGGGCGCGCACAGTTGGTGCTGGCCGCGCACCACGACGTCGATGCTGTCGAGGATGCGATCACACGTTGGCGCGCCGAAGGCGGCATGGGATGCGTCTGGATCGCGGTGGAAAGCCTTTACAGCATGGATGGCGATTGCGCGCCTTTGGAGAGCCTGGTCGCGCTTGCCGATCGGCACGACGCATTCATCGTCATTGACGAGGCGCATGCCACCGGCGTCTGGGGACCGGACGGCCGGGGGCTGGCCGCCGCTTTCGAGGGCCGCGACAACATCGTCGCGCTCCACACCTGCGGCAAGGCGCTCGGCGCATCTGGTGGGCTCGTGACCGGGCCGAGGACACTGTGCCAGTATCTGATCAACCGTTGCCGGCCATTCATCTACGCCACAGCGCCATCGCCGCTGATGGCGGTCGCGGCGCGCGAAGCGCTCGCAATGCTCGCCGACGAGCCTATGCGGCGTGTTCAGCTACATGAACGCGTTGCCCTCGCAGGCCGCCAATTGGTCGATCGCTGCGGCGTCACGCCCAGCGGCTCGCAAATCCAGCCATTTGTCATCGGCGATGTCAGGCGCACCATGGCAGTGTCGGCGCGCCTGCAGGCCCGCGGCTTCGACATACGCGGCATTCGTCCGCCGACCGTGCCCGAGGGCACGTCACGGCTGCGCATCTCACTGACGCTCAATATCGGCGAAGCCGACATTTCCGCCATGGTCGAGGCGCTCGTCGAGGTGTTGGCCCAGACATGACCGGAGGCGACATGACCAAGCGCATCGTCATCACCGGAACAGACACCGGAGTTGGCAAGACGGTGTTTTCGGCCGGGCTTGCCGGCCTGCTTGACGGTTTCTACTGGAAGCCGGTGCAATCGGGCCTCGACGGCGAGACCGACAGCGAGGCGGTTGCGCGACTTGCCGGGCTGCCGTCGGGGCGCGTGCTGCCGGAAGCCTACCGCTTGAAGAGCCCGCTTTCGCCGCATCGTTCGGCCGAAATCGACGACGTTTCGATCGAGGCTGCCGATCTTTCGTTTCCGGTCCTGCCGACACCGCTCGTCATCGAAGGCGCCGGCGGGCTGATGGTGCCGCTGAACCGCCGGACAAGGTTCATCGACATATTCGAGCAATGGCAGTTGCCGGTCATTCTGTGCGCCCGCACCGCGCTCGGAACAATCAATCACACCCTGCTGTCGATCGAGGCCCTGCGGGCGCGCGCTATCCCGCTGGCTGGCATCGCCTTCATCGGCGATGAGATGACCGATACGCAACGGACGATCGTGGAATTCGGCGACGTGCCGCAACTCGGCAGGCTGCCGCACCTCGATCCGCTGACGGACAAAACGCTGAGACAAGCGATGATTGCCGGCTTCGACCTCGCTTTGATTGCCGGAGGCGGATAATGCCGCAATCGCGTGTGTGGCATCCCTTCACCCAGCACGCGCTCGAGCCGGCGATCCCTGAAATCGTCCTGGCTGAAGGCGCCTATCTCCACAAAGCCAATGGCGCGCGCATCCTGGACGCCATCTCATCCTGGTGGGTCGTCACGCATGGCCACCGCCATCCGCGCATCATAAAGGCTATCGAGACGACCGCGTCGAGCCTCGACCAGATTATCTTCGCTGGCTTCACGCACGAACCGGCCGAACGCCTGGCCAAGGCGCTTGTCGGTCTCGCTCCCTCCGGACTCGACTGGGTGTTCTATTCCGACAGCGGCTCGACCTCTGTCGAAGTCGCGCTGAAGATGGCGCTCGGCTATTTCCGCAACATCGGCGCGCCGCGCTCGCGCATCGTCGTCATGGAGCACAGCTATCATGGCGACACCATCGGCACGATGAGCGTCGGTGCCCGCGGTGTGTTCAACGCCGCCTACGAACCCTTGCTGTTCGAGGTCGACACCATTCCCTTCCCTGCCGCCGGGCGCGAACAGGAAACGCTGGATCGTTTCGAGGCCCTCAGCCGCGACCAGCGCGCCGCCGCGCTGATCGTCGAGCCGCTGGTGCTAGGCGCCGGCGGCATGCTGATGTATCCGGCATCGGTTCTGTCCGAATTGAAGAGGATCACTGAGGCCTCGGGCACGCTGCTGATCGCCGACGAGGTGATGACCGGGTGGGGGCGTACCGGAACCATGTTCGCCTGCGAGCAGGCGAACATCTCTCCGGACATGCTGTGCACCTCGAAGGGCCTGACCGGTGGCGCAATCCCGCTGGCCGCCACACTCGCCACCGATGCCATCTTCCAGGCTCACTATTCGAAGGACCGGAAGAAGACGTTTTTCCACTCGAGTTCCTACACGGCCAATCCGATTGCCTGCGCGGCAGCACTCGCCAATGTCGAGATCTGGCATGACGAGCCAGTGGCCGAGCGGATCGCCACCCTGAGCGCGAGGCAGGCCGCCGGCCTTCGGCGCTTTCGCGATAATGCCAACTTCACCGACAGCCGGGCGATCGGCACGATCCTGGCTCTCGACCTGCGCGCCGGCTCTGCCGGCTATCTGGCCGAGATCGGACCTAAGCTGCGGGCATTTTTCCTCGAGCTCGGCCTGCTTGTGCGCCCGCTCGGCAATGTCCTTTATCTCCTGCCGCCCTATTGCATCACCGGCGACGAGCTCGATCGGCTCCATGACGCCATCGAGGAGGCCGGCGAACGTTTCGGTTCGAGGCCATGAGCAGGTCGTCGCGCATTCTCGGGTTTGGCCATCATGCGCCTGGCCGAAAGGTGGCGAATGCCGAGATCGAGAGCGATCTCGGGCTCGAACCCGGCTGGATCGAGCGGCGCACCGGAATTCGTTCGCGCTTCTGGGCAACGGACGAAGACACGCTGTCTGGCTTGGCCACGCAAGCCGGCGACATCGCTTTGGCGAACGCCGGCATTACGCGCCACGACATCGGTCTGCTGCTGCTTGCCACCTCGACGCCCGATCACCTCCTGCCGCCCAGCGCGCCTCTGGTCGCACATCGGCTGGGGCTCGGCCGCGCCGGCGCTGTCGATCTGACCGGCGCCTGCGCCGGTTTCATCTATGCGCTGATGTTTGCGGACGGATTTACCCGCCTGCACGGCAAATCGAGCCTTGTTATCGCCGCCAATATCCTCAGCCGCCGCATCAATCCCTCTGAGCGCGCCAGCGCCGTGCTGTTTGCCGATGCCGCCGGCGCCCTCGTGATCGGTCCGTGCGAGGATACTGATCGGGGGATTCTCGGTGCCTCCGTGGATTCGGACGGCTCGCGATACGGGCTGATCCAGATTCCCGCAGGAGGAAGCAACAAGCCGTTCCACGGTAACCTCGACCTCGCGCAAACCCGAATGACGATGACCGACGGCCGCGAAGTGTTCGCAAAGGCCGTCGAGATGATGACCGATTGCTCGACAAGCGCGCTAGCCGCTGCCGGAGTGCGACCGCAGGATGTCGACCGGTTCGTGCCGCATCAGGCCAATGCTCGCATTTTCGATGCGGTCGGGCGAAACCTCGGCGTTGCCGATCACCTGATCGTCAAGACGATCGCCGACTATGGCAACTCTTCCGCCGCGACGATCCCGCTCTCACTGTCGCTCGCCAATCAAGCGGAGCCGTTTCGGCCGGGCAAGAAAATACTCCTGGCGGCGGCAGGTGCGGGACTCAGCGGCGGGGCGCTCGTCGTCGGGATTTAGCCCAGCGAAGCTGCTCAACATCAGGACTGACTTTGTGAGATGAATAGGACAACGGGACCAATGCGAAAAATAGTCGCCGGCAATCTGCACGGCATGCACGTCACCGAAGCAAACCTCAACTACCACGGTTCGATAACGCTCGACCCTGACCACTGCGAAGAAGCCGGGATCCTGCCAATGGATTCGTGGGAGACATGGAGCAAGACTTCCGGCGCGAATCTCGACCTATGTCATCCTCGGCGAGCGCGGCTCTCGATGCTGCATCCTCAACGGCGCGGCCGCCCGGACCTGCCAGCCCACTCCATCCATCTGGACGAAGCGCGCATTCCTCTCTGAAGCCGCGGATCGTTACATTCGTCATCAACAATGTCGTCGGCTTTCTGACCGATGGCAATGCGCTGACGCGGACGGCGTTGACGATTAGATCGGCAGGGGCGCTTCAGCAGAACTTTCGCCGGTTGATGGAGCAGCAGGAACTGGTGGCGGAGACCGGCGAAAGTGCATTTGATACCGGCGGTCGGCCGGCGAAGCTTTATCGCTTCCGCCACCATGTCCTCGACGAAACGGAGGTCGCCCGGACAAAATTGCCGCTGGCGCGGGCTTGACATCCTTTATACTCAACGTAGAAATATCCCTTATAATCAATTCGATTATAACGAGAAATTCATTCGCACCGTCCGAACCCACGGTCTCGCTCGGGAAGCCCGTATGAGTGGATCGAAGTGATCTTGGAAATGAAACGCCCGAGGACGGGCTTTCAACCTTTGTCGTGAAGGAGGTGCCGCGCGCCTGGGCCAATGCCTTGCGGCAACGGTGAAGGATGTATACCGCCAGTAAACGCGTGCGTCAAAGTCGCTATCGAATGTACAGTTCGTCTAAATGTGCGATACGTTCAGATTTGTGCAAGTACTTGGAAAAGTGTTGCATAAAAGAAACCGTCTAATTACATAAATCCGGCAAGCTAAACTTTAAACTTGCACAAATAAGCGTGGGGCGCCCTGTTCCATGGCGCCTTTTTTAAGGATTATCCTTAGACTCTCTCCCGGGGGAACTGTGGGTGAAGAAACAACGCATCGTCCTGCTGGCAGCTGTTTTGGCGTCGGCCTTTGGCTTTTGTTTGCTGATCCTGATCCTGCAGATGGTCAGTTTTTTGGTTGACTAGGCACGCGCAAGCGGGATGGATCGCGCAGAGACACGCGGAAGTTTTTTTCGCCAGCGAAACCCCGACGACCTGATGGGGAGTCGCGCCAGCAGGGTGGGAGCCACGTCCAGTGCCACCATGCGAGATGCCGATTGTTGGCGCGTCTGTCAGTTCGCGCGGCCATATTCATTCTGGTGCCGATCTGTTGCCTTTTCTGCTTTTCCATGCGTTTTAGGCCGAGCCAATTTGTGAAGCGGGCGGTCAATGGATCTGCGCCTCGCGATTGCCTGCCGTTGCCTGATTGATCTGGGCGGGATAATTCGAGAGCGAACGCTGCAACCGCGGTTCGAATTGCGCGAAGTTGAACCGGACTTCATCCGCGGTCAGGAACTGGTGGGTTGCGCCGGGAAAGCCGGCGACCATCACAAGGTCGCCTTCCTTGACGCCTTCACAGGCTATGGGTAGCCAACTCTCCGGCCGGTAAGGCACATTGTCGCGCGCATATGGCCGGGAGGAACCATCAGGAGCGACATAGGCGCGATAAAAGCCGAAGTGGCCCGTGTGGCGCAGCCACATCCAGTTGTCCGTTTGGCCGCCGAAGTTGCCGATGCCGAGCGCGGGCGCATAGACGAGGCGCACGTCCTCAATTTCGAGCTTCTGGAGGAGATAGTAGGAGACGCCGCCATACGTCGCAACGGCGATGGGCTGTCCTTCACATGCGGCGATCAGGGCCTTTTTGTTCGTGGCGAGCCGCTCATAGCGGGCAAACCCGTTCAGCTTGTCCGAGACGCTCCTGAGCATTTCGGCGGTCACATCCCGCATGTCCTCGATCACATAGCTGCGGCTGCCTGGCGCCGCGGGCAATTCTTCACCCAGGGCTCTTCGCCAGAAAGCCGTCTGTGAGATAGTCCTGGCCCTCCTTGCTGTGGTATTGGATGGATTCTAACACGCAATGATGATTGGTTGCGACCAGCCCTTGTGGACTGACGAACGAGGCGGAGCATCCGCCCAGTGATACGATCGCGTTGAGCGGGTCAGCGTCTAGACGGCCCAGCTGGGCGGGATCGATCTGGAGCCCATCCGCGCGCATGGCCGCGCACACTTCCGCAGTCTGGCCCGGCATCCACATACCTTCGTCCGCCGATGTAGCCGTGACCGTCCAGAGCAAGGCGATGGCAGTTGCTTTGGCCAAACATTTCAAATTCGAGTTCGTGCTGACTGTCGCTCTCATCTTGCCTCCTGTTCTCCGCAGATTGGATTGGTGACTATCGGGATGGCCGGAGTCCTGGCGCCCGCGCGGCGGCCACACCGTAAAGACCGAGTGGACGGTTAACGCAGGAATCCTGATGGCGCTCACCTCTCATTATATCGGTCGCGCGCAACGTTTGCGGATCATTCGCTGCAGCAATCGTGCCAAATGAATAAAGCCTTCAGTTGCAAATGGTGAGCCGCCCCATCCATGTCCGATCTCCGACGTCGTTCACGTAAAACGCTCGGTGCTTCCACGCTCGTTTGCTCTTCGCCCGTCCCTCTTCCGTCTTGACTAGCAGGAGCCTACGGCCTATCTCACTGCCGCGTTAGCACTCGCTTCTGGTGAGTGCTAAACACGCTCCGGCAACGGAGAACCGTTCAACATCCGCACCAGGGAAATCCAAAAATGGCAAAGTCGAATTTCCGGCCGCTGCATGACCGCGTGGTCGTTCGCCGCGTCGAGTCCGAAGCGAAGACCGCCGG
>NZ_JAMYOE010000070.1:0-19891 GCF_040319695.1 Mesorhizobium sp. M0898
AAGCTCGAAAGCGCTTGACCTCAACATGCCGAATAGAGAAGTGCTTCAGGACTGCTGCAACCCGGACTTTTTCAACACTATCGGTGTGGAGGTAACCTTCTGCCAGCCGTCGCCGAGGCGTTTTTGTTTTCAGGTTTCAAAATCGACTTTGCCTATTCAGCTCTGCGATCGGACCTGCTTGGCGGCAGCCTCGAGCGACCGTTCAAACGCGTCGATCACCTGGTCGACCTGCGGCTCGGTGATGATCAGCGGCGGGCAGAAAGCCAGCGCATCGCCCATATTGCGCGAGATGACGCCGTTCTGCTGCATGAAGCCGTTGACGAGCCCGCCCAGTTCACTGGTCTTCCCCCACGGCGCCTTGTTCGCCTTGTCGCCGACCAGTTCGACCGCCGAAATCAGGCCGATGCCGCGCACCTCGCCGACAAGCGGGTGCGAAGCGAGCGTGCGCAGCCGCTTCAGCATATGCGCGCCGACCGCACGCGCATTGCCGACAAGGTCGCGCTCCTCGATCAGCTTCAGGTTCTCGAGCGCGACCGCTGCCGCAACAGGATGGCCGCCGCCGGTGAAACCGTGGCCGAAGGTGCCGATACGGTTGCTTTCGTCGGCGATCGGCTCGAATACCTTGTCATTGATCAGCAGGGCTGAGATCGGCAGGTAGGACGAAGAGATCTGTTTCGATAACACCATGATGTCGGGCCTGATGCCGAAGGTCTGCGAGCCGAACATCTCACCAGTTCGGCCAAAGCCGCAGATCACCTCGTCGGCGATGAGCAGGATGTCGTATCTCGACAGGACCGCCTGTATCTTCTCCCAGTAGCCCGCCGGCGGTACGATGACGCCGCCGGCGCCCATGATCGGTTCGCCGAAAAAGGCGGCGATGGTTTCCGGTCCTTCGGCGAGGATCAGCTTTTCCAGTTCGTCGGCAAGCCGCGTCGAAAACAGCTCCTCGCTTTCACCCGGCAGCGCCTCGCGCCAATGGTGCGGCGTCGAGGTATGCAGCACATTGGCAATCGGCAGGTCAAAGGAAGTGTGGTTGTTGGGCAGTCCGGTCAGGCTTGCCGAGGCGATGGTGACGCCGTGATAGCCCTTCTTGCGGCTGACGATCTTCTTGCGCGCCGGCTGGCCGAGCGCATTCGACCGGTACCAGATCATCTTCATGGCCGTATCGTTGGCCTCGGAGCCGGAATTGGTGAAATACGCCTTGCTCATCGGCACCGGCGCCATCTGCACCAGTCTCTCGGCGAGATCGATCAGCGGCGAATGCGATTTGGAGCCGAAATCGTGATAGTAAGGCAGCTTCGACATTTGCCGTACTGCCGCATCGACCAGCCGCTTCTCCGAAAAGCCGACCGCGACGCTCCAGAGCCCCGCCATCGCCTCGATATAGCGGTTGCCGGCAAGGTCCTCGACATAGATGCCGTCGCCCTTCTCGATGACGAGCGGCCCCGACTCCTGATGCTTGCGCGCATTCGTATAGCCATGCATGTGAAAGCTTATGTCGCGGGCTTCGGGTGAATTCGGTCGTGCGTCCATGACGGCTCCTGATGCTGACGCGGAACAATCCTGCCGCCGGTCCGGCTCGGCAGGTCCCCGTGCGTTATGCCGTTTGATGCATCTTTCTCGAACGGTATAGTGTCAAGCGCTTTCGGCAGGGCCAGCGGATGGATGGACGCATGCAGAACTTCGGCTTGACCTAACCGTGGACCATGTCGACTGCATTGTCGCTGGCGCCGGCGTTGTTGGCCTGGCGATCACGCGAGAGATGGCGCAGCGCGGCATCGATACGCTGGTCCTGGAAGCCGAGAACGCTATCGGCACCGGGACAAGCTCGCGCAATTCCGAGGTCATCCATGCCGGCCTCCACTATCCGGTTGGATCGCTGAAAGCCCAGTTCTGCGTGGCCGGCCGGGAAAGACTCTATCGCTATTGCGAGGAGCGGGCGGTCCCACACGCGCGCTGCGGCAAGCTCATCGTTGCCACAAGTGCCGAACAGGAGCCGGTGCTCGCCTCAATCCGGGCCAATGCACGCGCTTGCGGCGCCGGCGACCTGTTGCGCTTGAGCGAAGCCGAGGCGCATACGCTGGAGCCCAGCCTTAAGTGCACGGCGGCGCTGCTGTCGCCCGCCACCGGCATCATCGACAGCCATGCCCTGATGCTCGCCCTGTTGGGCGACGCCGAGGAGCACGGGGCGGCACTTAGTCTCAACACGCGCATCGCCTCCGGCCGCATCGAAGCAGGCCGCGTCGTGCTCGAGACGGTGGACGCTGCCGGCGGCGAGCGCTTCGAGATCGCCACTCCGCGTTTCGTCAATGCCGCCGGGCTTGGCGCCGCAGCACTTGCCGGTTCGCTTGAAGGGCTCAATCAGCAATTCGTGCCAAAGCTCCATTATGCCAAGGGCAATTATTTTTCGGTGGCCGGACGGGCGCCGTTCTCGCGATTGGTCTATCCGGTGCCCGAACCCGGGGGGCTCGGTGTTCATCTGACACTCGACCTTGATGGCGTCGCCCGCTTCGGGCCGGACGTCGAATGGACCGATCAACTCGACTACCGCGTCGACCCGGCTCGTGGCGAGCGCTTCTACAGCGAGATCCGCAAATACTGGCCGGACCTGGCCGATGGCAGCCTGCAACCCGCTTACAGCGGCATCCGGCCAAAACTGTCCGGTCCCGGTGAGGCCAATGCCGACTTCGTCGTCCAGGACGTGGCGGTGCACGGCGTGGATAGCCTGGTCAACCTGTTCGGCATCGAAAGCCCCGGCCTGACCTCCTGCCTGACGATTGCCGACCACGTCGCGCAGTGCCTCGCGCCGAAGTTGTAGCGTGCGGCGCCCCGCGCCGCGATCTGCACTGTATCAAGGCGCATTGCGTGAACTTTCAGACGCAAGTCGCCTATGAGGCACATCGCGCACTTGCAGCCCGCTCCGCGCTCTGATTCCCTGCATTCTGGGGCTGTCCTGATTCGCACTGCCCGGTTCAGAGTTTTCGCAGTGCGCCCGGGACAAGCTTCCAGCGACCACTCGGCGTATCCAGGGAGAACGGCAATGAACACCGCGACGAGGCCGGTAATCTCGGAGATGAGGCCCAAGATCACCGTCGTCGGGGTCGGCGGCGGCGGCGGCAACGCCGTCAACAACATGATCGCCGAAGGCCTGCAGGGCGCGGAATTCATCGTCGCCAACACCGATGCCCAGGCCCTTGCCATGTCGAAGGCAACGAGGCTGATCCAGTTGGGCGCTCATATCACCGAAGGTCTCGGCGCCGGGTCCCTGCCCGAGGTCGGCCGTGCCGCGGCCGTGGAATCCATCGACGAGATCATGGATCACCTTGCTGGAACGCACATGTGCTTCGTGACCGCCGGCATGGGAGGCGGAACCGGCACTGGTGCCGCGCCTGTTATAGCACAGGCAGCGCGGGCAGCCGGAATACTGACCGTTGCCGTCGTCACCAAGCCATTCGTCTTCGAAGGCAGGCGCCGCATGTACGCTGCCGATGAGGGCATCGAGCGCCTGCGCGAAAGCGCCGATACCGTCATCGTCATTCCCAACCAGAATCTGTTCAGGATCGCCGACGCCAGAACCACGTTCGCCGACGCCTTTGCCATGGCCGACCGGGTCCTCTATGCGGGTGTCGGCTGCATCACCGATCTGATCGTCAAAGAAGGCCTGATCAATCTCGACTTCGCCGATGTGAAGTCGGTGATGCGCGACATGGGCCGCGCCATGATGGGAACCGGCGAAGCCGCCGGAGAAGGCCGCGCCAAGAAGGCAGCGGAAGCGGCAATCGCCAACCCGCTGCTCGACGAAGCCTCGATGATGGGCGCCAAGGGCGTCCTTGTCTCGATATCGGGCGGCATGGACATGACGCTGTTCGAGGTCGACGAAGCCGCTACCCGCATCCGCGAGGAGGTCGACAACGATGCCGACATCATCGTCGGCGCCATCTTCGACAAGGCACTCGCCGGAAAATTCAGGGTGTCGGTCGTGGCGACCGGCTTGCGGCGTGGCCTGGAGATCCCACTGCTTGCCGAACCGGAAGTTCGCATGAACTGAACGCGTATCGCTGCAACTCGCTCAGCCGACTGCCAGCCTCGCGTCACCAGGGCCGCGCGCCGTCGATGACTTCCACGGCGCGTACAGCAAAACAGCCGGCCAGCGGTGCCACATCCGCCGCATCGGCCGCAACCGCGCTGCCGGCCAGCACGCGGTCGGCGATGCCGACGAAGATCACGGCAAAGCGGAACATGGCAAACACCAGATGGAACCGCTGCAGCGGCGCCGTCGGCACGGCGTAGGCGAAGTAATGATCGAGGAATTCGCGCTGTGTCGGAATACCGAGGGCTGCCTGATCAAGGCCGAGGATGCCGCCATATTCGTCCGATGAGGAATGCCAGGGCATCGAGCAGAAGCCGAGATCGGCAAGCGGATGGCCGAGGGTCGATAACTCCCAGTCGAGTATGCCGATCACCTCGGGCCGCTCGGGATGGAAGATGAGATTGCCGAGACGGAAATCGCCATGCGCGATCGAAACGTGGCCATCATCTGGCGGAAGATGTCGCGGCAGCCATTCGGCGACGGCTTCGAGCGCGGCAATGCGCTCGCTCGGCGATTCCCGCAACTGTCTGGTCCAGCGCGCGATCTGTCGCTCAAAATAGTTCCCGGGACGGCCATAGTCGCCGAGCCCAACCTCTTCCGGCCGGACGGCGTGCAGCTTTGCCAGCGCCTCGGCCATGCCGAAATAGATGCCGCGCCGCTCGTCTGGCGTCAGTCCCGGCAACGCGCCATCGTGGAACACCCGGCCGTCGAGCCGCTGCATCAGATAGAACGGCGTGCCGAGCGGCTCGTCGCCGTCGTGATAGAGCACCGGCCGCGGCACCGGCACCTTTGTCGATGCTAGCGCCTCGATCACCCGGTACTCGCGATCGACCGCATGAGCGCCGCGCAGGATCGGTCCCGGAGGTTTCTTGCGCAGAACCATGCGGCGGCCGCCATAGTCGACGAAATAGGTCGGGTTGGATTGGCCGCCGACGATCCGCTCAAGCGACATTTGGCCATCGCCAAAATGCGCTCTCAGAAAATCCTCCAGGCGTACTGGATCGAAATCCATCCTCATTGCCGGCTCAGCGGTTCCCGCCGCGACCTGTTTCGTCTTGTCTGCCGGCTTCGACATGCCAGCGCCAGAAGCCCGCACCTTCCTCGTTGAGAAAGCGGTTGAGCACCATCTTGTGGACCTCGTCGGCGCCGTCGACCAGGCGAGCCTGGCGGGCGTAGCGGTAAATCCATTCGAGTACAGTGTCTTTCGAATAGCCGCGGGCGCCGTTGATCTGGATCGCCACGTCGGCGGCGTCATGCAGCACGTTGGCGACCTGGATCTTGGCCATGGAGACCTCCTTGCGGGCAAAGCCACCGCGATCGAGCTCCCAGGCCGCCTTCATCACCAGCAGCCGCCCGATCTCGATGCGCATAGCAAGGTCGCCGAGCATCAGCTGGATACTCTCACGGTCGGCCAAAAGCTGCCCGAAACCGCTACGCTCGGCGGCATAGGCGCGCGCGATCTCGATGCAGCGCTTGGCAAGACCGAGCCAGCGCATGCAATGGGTGAGCCGCGCCGGACCGAGCCGGACCTGGGTAACCCGGAGGCCGCTGCCTTCGCCGGCAAGCACGTCCTCGACCGGGACTTCCAGGCCGTCGAACTCCAGCTCGCAATGGCCGCCATGTTCTTCCGGTCCCATGATTTCGATGCGCCGCACGATCCGCCAGCCCGGCTGGTCCTTGTGGAACAGCAAGGCCGAAAGGCCGTGACGCGGATCGTCCGAAGTGCGCGCAATGAGAATGAAGTGGCTCGCCTCTTGCGCGCCGGTGATGAACCATTTGCGGCCTGTGACGACATATCTGTCGCCACGCCGTTCGGCTCTGGTCATGATCATCGACGGGTCGGAGCCGCCGCCCGGGTGCGGTTCCGTCATTGCGAAGGCCGAGCGCACCTTGCCCTCGACGATCGGTTTCAGCCATCTTTGCTTCTGCTCAGGCGTTCCCAACCCTTCCAGCATCATCATATTGCCATCGTCGGGGGCCGCGGAATTGAACACGACCGGACCGAAGATCGAGCGGTTCATCTCTTCATAGCAGACGGCCATATCCACCTTGGAAAGGCCGGCCCCGCCGGTCTCGGGTTTGAGCTGCAGGCACCACAGGCCGGCTGCTTTCGCCTTGCCGCGCAGCGTTTCAAGCAGCGGCAGCGCAATATTGCCATGGCCGTCATAGCAAGCCTTGTCAGCCTCGAGCGGCAGGATTTCGCGCTCGACGAAATCGGCGATCCGGCTGCGGAAGGCCTCGGTTCGGACGGAAATGTCGAAATTCATGGCGCTCACAAGGATGAAACGAGATGCCGCCATCGGCTCCGATGGTCGCGCCGGTAGTGTAACTGCCGTCGTTGAATGGGAGCAACAGCAGTTCGCCGGCCGTTCCTTGCGCACGTCAAAGCGCCGGTTCGATATGGATCGATGCCGGCGTGCTGCCGATGGCGGTCGAATTCCAGGATCAAAGAGTACTCAGGTTTCGTATCGCTGACGTCCGCGACAATGCTCAGATCAATTCGAGGACAGCGCAGCCATAGCCGTCCAGCGTCAACACTCCGGAGACAGGTCCTTCGCTATCGAGCAGGTTGCTGCCGAAGGGAACGCCGGTTACCGTAACGGGCGTGTCTTTGACGTTTTGCACGAACAACAGCCGGCGTTCGTCATTCTCGCGCATCGTGACCTCGACGCCGTCCGGCAGATCCGGAACCAGAGGCTCCACATTCGCATCCACGAAAGTGCGCGTAGCGAGTTGAGCTGTCAGCTCCGGCGTTAGATAAGTGCCGACATAGAGCACACGGCCCTTGCCGACGGCGCGGGAGGTAATTGCAGGCGTTCCCGCCGCGTAGCGGTTCGACCAAACCCCTACAATTTCGACTTCCGGTTCGACTGCGAGGTTCTCATAGAAATAACCGGCATCGAACTCGTGGTTTCCGACGGTGAAACGACGGATACGGCGGCTGGATTCGGCCGGTCTGTCGGGAGGAATGACGAGCCCGCCGGAGCGCGACATGGTATTGAACAGGCCATTGGCCCCAGGTGCCGCCAGCCGCCCGAAATCCTCGACGCGAACGCCGGTCAGCTTCGACAGCGACCGGCCCGGCGCTGTCTCGCGGATGACGTGGTTGTTTTCGTCGCGGGTTCCCGTGCGCGCGCCGATGATGACGGTACCGCCATTTTCGGCAAAGACTTGCAGCCGCTCGGTCCAGCTGTCCTTCCAGATCACCCAATGCGGCACGTAGAAGACCTTGAGCTTCGATAGATCGTCTTCCGGGTGGATGAAGCCGCAGGCGATGCCGCGGTCATAGCAATACTGATGCAGCAAGGTTGCATCATCCTGCGGACTTGGCAGGCCGATGGGGAAGGTCTTGTGGGCTTCCTGATTGTCGAAGTCCGAGCCGGCGATGCCGACATCCATCCGCACATGGGTGCCCAGGATCTTGTCTTTAAGCGCCGTCACCTCGGTGGCGAACTGCCTGGCTTCGTCATAGCGGCGGCGAGCGACATCATCGTGGTCGATGATGCCCATCCAGTATATCTCCGCACCGAAATGCGCGGGGCGCCAGCGGAAGAACATGATACCATCGGCGCCACGCGCAACCGACGACATCGCCATGCGTCGCATTTCGCCCGGCTCCGGCGTCAGCGTGCAGAAGCCCGGCTGGGCGCCAAAGCCCGACTGTTGTTCCGGCACTATGTAGTTGCCGGAAAATCCCCTGCAGATGTCGAGATGCAGCGCCTGGATCTTGGCGTGGTTGCCGAGGCGAAAGAACTCGTCATAGAGGAACGGATAGATGTCGTAGCCGACGAAGTCGAGATCGGTGGAGAATTGGCCGCGAAAGTCGATGTCACGCAATCCGCCGAGATTGTGGAAAATGAACCAACTGGCATTCGCTTTTCTCAGGATCTCGACCTGGTCGTGCTGGAACCGTGCTGTCGAAAAGGCGAGAAAACGGTGGTAGTCCTGGAGGTGACCGGGACCGGGAAAGGACGGGGAAAAATCCAGCGGGAAGACAATTTCGCTGAAATCGCCGTAAGCCGTCGCCCAGAAATCGCCACCCCAGGCGAAGTTCAGCCTGTCTATCGTCTTGTAGGTTTCCTGGAGGTAAGCCTGGAATTCCTTCAATGCCGACGGCGAATAGGATTCCGGCATGCTGGTGTTGAGTTCATTGTCGGTCTGCCAGCCGATGACATTTGCGTTGTCGCGGTAGTGGTCCGCCATCGCCCTGGTAATCTTGCGGCTGTAGTCGCGAAACACCGGGCTGCTGGTGTCGGCATACTGGCGCGAGCCGTGGCCCATCGACCGGCCATTTCCATCAAGCCGCAGGATTTCCGGATGTTTTGCCGTCAGCCAGCGCGGCGGGGTGGCGGTCGGCGTGCACAGGATCGTGTTGACGCCGTGACGCGCGAGGCCCTCGATTCCCCGGTCGAACAGGTCGAAATCGAAGGTGCCTTCACGCGGTTCGAAAATGTGCCAGGCGAATTCGCCGAGGCGGGCGACGTTGAAGCCGGCCTCGGCCATGCGCCGGGCGTCGTTGTCCCAGTAACTCTCGTCCACATGTTCGGGATAGTGCGGCGCGCCGACCAGAAAGCGGTCGGTCTGGATCGTGCGCCAGACCGACAGGGCGCGGCCTCTTGAAGTCTTGTTCACGAAGGATACTCCTGCAGATCAGTCGGTGATGGTGGATTTGCGGGCACTGATTGTCCGCTCATCGACAGAGGAAAAGAGATAGACGTCACGCGGCTCGACCTTGAAGCCGACGGTCGCGTCGGCAGCGACGGCACTCGCATGGCCGATCTGGACGGTGACGTTGCCGCTGCCGCTTTCGGAACTGACGCATTGCAGCGGGCCCGCGTCGGCATAGAGGATGGTCTCGCGGCCGAGATGCTCGACCAGCCGCACCCGTCCTGCAAAACTCGCTGTCCCTTCCGCGGCCAAGCTGATGCTCTCCGGCCGAATCCCCATCGTCACCCTATCGCCGACCTGTACGGATGCCGCTTCCGTCAGTTCGACAGTCAAAGGAGAAAGACCGGCGGTCGACAGCGTGGCGGCACCGCCGGAGACAGCGGCGACGGTCACTTCGAAAAAATTCATCCGGGGTGCGCCGAGGAAGCCCGCGACGAAGAGATTGGCCGGATTGCGGTAGAGTTCGAGCGGAGCGCCCACCTGCTCGACCGAGCCGCGATTGAGCACGACGATACGGCTCGCCATTGTCATCGCCTCGGTCTGGTCGTGCGTGACATAGACCATGGTGGCGCCGAGCCTGGCGTGCAGATCGGAAAGCTCGACGCGCATCTGCGTGCGCAGCGCTGCGTCGAGGTTGGACAATGGTTCGTCGAACAGGAACACGTCGGGCGAGCGGGTTATCGCACGGCCGATCGCCACTCGCTGACGCTGGCCGCCGGAAAGCTGTTTCGGCCGCTTGTCGAGCTGGTCGGTAATGCGAAGGATCTTGGCGGCTCGCAGCACGGCGGCATCGATCTCGGCCTTGGGGCGATGCGCCATGCGCAGGCCGAAACCCATGTTCTCGGCGACGGTCATATGCGGGTAAAGCGCATAGGACTGGAAGACCATGGCAATGCCGCGCTCACCCGGCTCGGTGGTGGTGACATCACGGCCGTTGATCAGAATCTTACCGGTCGAGACGGTTTCAAGCCCGGCGATGATCTTCAACAGCGTTGACTTGCCACAGCCGGACGGCCCGACGGTGACAATGAACTCGCCCTGTTCGACGCTGAGATCGATGCCGCGCAGCGCGTGGTAGCTGCCATAATTCTTTTGTATCTGCCGGAGTTCAAGACTGGTCATGGAGCCCTGCTTGCGAAATCAGTTTCGGATCGGGTGGGCGACGCCTTGAAGTCATGGTCGCTCATCCCTTGACCGCTCCCATGGTGAGGCCGGTGATGAAGTGCTTCTGCATTAGGAAGAACATGGCAACCGGCGGCAAAGCCACGACGATGGTGCCGGCCGAGATCAGGTTCCAGGCCGAGACCCATTCGCCGCGCAGGTTGGCGAGGCCGGCGGTTACCGGTTTGACGGTATCGCTGATGGTCAGCACGACCGCCCAGAAATAATCGTTCCAGATAAAGGTGAAGAGCAGGATGGCCAGCGCCGCGAGAGCCGGCCGCACCAATGGGACCACGACATGTACCAATGTCTGAAACGGCGTCGCGCCCTCGGCCCTGGCGGCCTGAAACAGTTCTCCCGGCAAGGCGGCGATGAAGTTGCGCATGAACAGTGTCGCAAACCCGGTCTGGAAGGCGATGTGGAAGATGATCAGGGCCGCCATCGTGTCGTAGAGGTTGAGCCGCACCATGAGATCGCGCACCGGGATCATCATGATCTGGTGCGGCAGGAAGTTTCCGCCGACGAACAGGGCGAAGACGAGCATGTTGCCGCGAAACCGGTAACGGGCGAGCACGAACCCGGCGAGCGTGCTCAAGATGAGAACGCCGATCACCGAGGGAATGGTGATCGTCAGGCTGTTGAGGAAGTAGCGGGCCATCGGTGTCTGGGTGAAGACCGCCGTGTAGTTGTCGACCAGGCCGAATTGGGTCGGCCAGCCCCACAGATTGCCGCCCATTACATCCTGCGTAGAGCGGAACGAGGTAAGGATGATGGCAAAGAGCGGCGCCAGCCAGACAATCAGGATGCCGACCACCAGCACGACATAGAGGCCACGCTGCCAAATAGCAGTCTCGGGAATCGGGCGGGGAAACATCAGCCGCCTCTTTCATCGGCGCGGATCATCCGCGTCAGGTACCAGGCGATGAAGACCGCCATGATCACGAACAGCACCGAGGCAATGGCCGCGCCATAGCCGAAGCGGTAGGAAAATATGGACTGCTCGAACATCTGATAGGCAAGCACCTCGGACGAACCGAAGGGGCCGCCGCTGGTCATCACCGAGACCATGTCGAAGGAACGCAGTGCGCCGACGACGGTGACGGCGATGGCGATAAAGGTGACCTGCGTCAGCTGCGGCAACACGATGTGGCGCAGCATGTTCCAGCCCCTGGCGCCGTCAACCCGCCCGGCGCCGATCAGGTCCTCGCTGAGATTGTTGAGGCCGGCGAGATAGAGCACCATGCAGAAGGCGATCTGCGGCCACAACGCTGCGATCACGACGGCGAAGGTGACGAAATTTTCATCCGACAGCACTGCCGGGGCGGTCGCGCCGAAGGTGCGGAAGATCAGGGCGAGAAGTCCGAATTCCGGCGTATAGACCCAGGTGAAGACAACGCCGACGGCAACCGAAGCCAGCACCAGCGGAATGAAGAACAGCGATTTGAGCAGGCGCATGCCGCGGATTTTCTGGTTGACGAGCAGCGCGATGGCGAGGCCGAGCGGCGGCGCCAGCATGAACATCACCAACCAGATCAGATTGTTCTTCAGCGAAACATAGAACTGCGGGTCGGCGAACAGTTCGCGGTAGTTGCCGAGGCCGATCCAGACCATCGGGCTGAAGCCGTCCCATTCGTGCAGGCTGATCCATAGGCTCTCGACCGCAGATGCCAGAATGACGACGGAAAACAGCACAGCGGCGGGCAGAATCAGAAGTGTCGGTGTCAGCCACCAGCGATGGCGGCGCCAAACCTTCGTCATTTTGGGAGACCTCATTCACGGAAAGCATCGGGGAGCAGAGCACGAACCCCGCTCCCCTCCGCTGGGAGGCGCTAGATCTTGAAGATCCGGCGACGGGTTCCCTCGAGACGCTGAAGAATGGCGTCCCGGCGCTCCGGCTTGGCCATGAATTCCTGGAAGCCGACCAGGCCGGCCTGGGCCATGTCGGGATCGGTATCGCGGTCGTAATATTGCGATGTGCCGGCCACCGTCTTCAGGCTTTCCACGGCTGCGTTGACCAGCGGATCCTTGCTGGCCGGAAGGTCGTTGCGCGGCGGAACGTTGCCGCCAGGTTCCAGATAAGGGCCGAAATTTTCCGGCTGGTAGAAGAAGGCGAGGAACTCGCGGGCACCCGCCTTGTTCTTGGCGTTGGCCGGGATGTGGACCGAATTGACCGAGAATTCTTCGTAGCGGTCGAGGGCGCCGTCAATCTTCGGGAAAGGGGCGAATGTCAGCTGCTCGAGATCCTGCTCAGGGAAAGTAGCTTTCACGAAGGCGCCGAGGTTCATCATGCCGGCCTTCTTCTGGGCGAGGAAGGCGCCAGCCTCCTGCCAGCCGAACGACGTCTGATCCGGCGTGAAGAAACCCTGCCTGATCAGCTCTTCCCAGTGGTCGAAAACGGGCTTCAGCGCCGGGTCGGTATAGGCCATCTTGCCGTTCATCAAGGCGAAGTGCTTGTCGAGACCGTTGATCCGCAGGTTCATCTGATCGAACCATCCGGCCGCCGGCCAGAGTTCCTTGGTGCCGATGCTGACGGGGATTAGGCCTGCAGCCTTGGACTTCTGGCCGTAAGCGAGGAATTCGTCCCAGGTCGCCGGTACCGTAAGTCCGTGCTCGGCAAAGACGTCCTTGCGATAGAACATGCCCCACATCGTGCCGCCGGTCGGCAGTCCATACTGCTTGCCGTCGACCGTGACGGCACCGGTGGTAGCACCCAGCACGTCCTTGTACTTTTCCTTCTCGAACAGATCCGAAATGTCGTCGAACAGGCCGCGGTTGACGAAGGCACGCATGCGGTTTCCAGAGAACCAGAAGCAGACATCCGGCGCGCCGGCCACAAGGTAGTTGCGGATCGCGGTCTTGTGGGCCTCGTGATCCATATTGTTGATCACAACCTTGGTGCCGGACTGCTTCTCGAAGTCGGCCGCGATGCGCCGCAAGATCCGCAGGGCATCGGCATTGTTTTCGTCTGAAATGATGGTGACTTCGCTCGACTGGCTGAGTGCCGGCATCGGGAAGCCCGCGAGAGCTCCAGCGGAAATGCCCCCAGCTCCCTTCAGGAAATTGCGCCGCGTCGACGGCTTTTCAATCCACTTGAACGTCATTGTTACTCCTCCCGTGTTGTCAATTCTCTACTGGCACACCGGCCGGCGCGGTTGTTCTTCTCAACGGCGCGGCTCACCTCCCGGGCAAGAGAATATGCTTGCCCGCTCCTTCAGAGCGCGGTGACATTGCTAACCGGATTAATTTCGCTGACCCCCGGTTCGGGTGTTGAACAGTCGGGCAAACTTATGCATATGTTTTCTCGAGAGGCAATAATTAATTTACAAAATTAAGAAAGCGGATCCGTGAAGCTCAAGGGTGACCCGAGCACGACTCGGGCGATGAACCGCAGACTGATCCTCAATCTCTTGCGGCAGGAAGGTCCGCGCAGCCGGGCCGATATAGCGTCCGTTACCGGCCTTAGTCCGGCAGCGGTCACCTTCGTCGTGGCCGACCTCATCGAGGAGGGCCTGCTGATCGAAGGCAAGACAGTCGTGGGCTCGGCCGGGCGCCGCCCTATCCCGGTGGATATCAACTATGCCAACGGTCTTGCCATAGGCTTCAAGCTGATGGTCGGGTCGGTCGAATGCGTGGTCACCGATCTTGCGACCAATCCGTTGGGCTCGATGCGTGTCAAGCTCTCGGACAGCGATCCAGACCGTATCATAGCGACCTTGGCCAAGGCGGTGCCGGAGCTGATTGCGATTGTCGATCGGCCCGGCGCCAGGCTTGCCGGGATCGGCGTTTCAATGCCTGGCGTCATAGACAACCAGAAGGCTGTGTGTATCCGCAGCAATCGCTACAACTGGGACAACGTTCCCCTTGGCCCGATGCTGGCCGAACTGGTAGACGTCCCCGTGTGGCTTGAGGACGACACCAATGCCTATGCCATTGCCCAGCAACTCTTCGGCCTGGGACGCCAGCACCGCAATATGGCTGTGCTGGCGATCGGCGTCGGAATCGGCTGCGCGCTCGTCTTCGATGGCAAACTCTATCGCGGCGCGAACGGTGCCGCCGGCAAGTTCGGCCACAGCTCATATGAGGAGAACGGCCGCCTTTGCGAGTGCGGAAAGCGCGGCTGCTTGATGGCCTATTACGCCGAGCCGGCGATCCTGCGCACCTGGCGCGAAGCCACGGGGCACAACGAAACGGATAGCAAAGTCAGCCTTATGGCAGCCTTGGCAGACCGCGAACCGCGAGCCGTCGCCATTCTCGAGGAAGCGGGACATGGCATCGGCCGGCATCTCGCCAATCTTGTCAACATCACCGACCCGGAGGTCATTGTCGTCGGTGGTGAAGCCGTGTCGTTTGGCGATGCGCTGTTTGGCCCAATGCGGCTGACGCTTGGGAAAAATACCTTTCGCGCGGCACCACCAATGCTGCTGGACTGGGAGGACAATTCCTGGGCAAGGGGAGCGGCTGCTCTCGTAACGCAGAAGCTCTTTGATTTCGAAACATCTGCCGGCAACGCCGCTCCGCTTTCAAAGCCGGCCCTATGGTCGGCATAGGTGAGTGAAATAGACAGCCCTGCGCCTCAGGCCGCCCGAACGCTGCGCGCTCCACGCGCCCAGGTCGGCAGCCAATCGCCATGCGCAACCAGCAAATCATCGACCAGCGACCATATCTGGTCGAGGTCGAGCTCGGCCGCCGTGTGCGGGTCCATCATCGCCGCGTGATAGATGTGCTCGCGGTTCTCGGTCATCAGCGCCTGGACCGTCAGCTCCTGGACGTTGATATTGGTGCGGATCAGCGCGGTGAGCTGCACCGGCAGGTCGCCAATGAACGTGGGTTGAATGCCGGAGGCGTCGACGAGGCACGGCACCTCGGCCGCGCAATTATATGGCAATGACGTGATGCAGCCATTGTTGCGGACGTTGCCGTAGATCACCGACGGCTCGCCGGTCCAGACCGAGTTCATGATCGAGGACGCATATTCCTTCGACTGCTCCACTTCGATCTTGTCAGCCGAGCGATAGGCTTCCGCTTGCCCCTTCCAGCGATCGATCTGCTCGATGCAGCGCTTCGGGTATTCGTCGAGCGGGATACCGAACTTCTCGATCAGATCCTCGCGCCCGTCCTTGATGAAATAGGGCGTGTATTCCGCGAAATGTTCGGAGCTCTCGGTGACGAAGTAACCGAGGCGCTTCAGCATCTCGTAGCGCACCTTGTTCGGGCAGCGCGGATTCCATCCCGGCTTCGGCGCCCGCCCTTCGCTGTAGGCGCGCAGCAGATCCGGATAGAGATTGCGGTAGGAGCCGTCCGGCTGGCGATGCTCGAACTTCAGGTAGAAGGCCATGTGATTGATGCCGGCCGAGCGGTAGCGAATCTCCTCGTAGGGAATATCGAGATCATGCGCCAGTTCCATCGCCGTACCTTGCACCGAATGGCAGAGGCCGACCTGCTTGATGTCGGGGTATTTCTCCGCGATCGCCCAGGTGTTGATCGCCATCGGGTTGACATATTGCAGCATGATCGCCTGCGGGCAGACCGCGAGCATGTCCTCGCAGATCTTCCAGAGATGCGGCACGGTTCTCAAGCCTCGCATGATGCCGCCAACACCGAGCGTATCGGCGATGGTCTGGCGCAGCCCGTATTTCTTCGGAACTTCGAAATCAGTTACCGTGCAGGGCTCGTAGCCGCCGATCTGGAAGGCGACGACGACGAAATCGGCGCCCGCCAGCGCCTTGCGCTGGTCCGAATAGGTTTCGGCTTTGGCCTTTACGCCAAGCGTCGAGATCAGCTTGCCGACGACGATTGCGCTTTCCTCGAGCCGTTGCGGATTGATGTCCATCAGCGCGATCGTCGAGCCGGATAAAGCCGGACGCTGCAATATGTCGCCGACGATGTTCCTCATGAACACCGTCGAGCCAGCTCCGATGAAAGCGACCTTGGGATTTCTTGCCACAACAACCTCCGGCATAAGCAATTAGGCTACCTCGAAAGCGGCTTTGACCAGCCGTTCGGTGTAAGCGGTCTTGGGATGGGACAGGACTTCGTCGACCGGCCCCTCTTCGACGATCTTGCCGTGCTGCATGACGATGACGCGATGGCACAGCGCCCGCACGACCTTGAGGTCGTGCGAGATGAAGATGTAGCTCAGGCCCCGTTCGCGCTGCAGCTTGCGCAGCAATTCGATGATCTGCGCCTGGACCGAGAGATCCAGCGCCGATGTTGGCTCGTCGAGTACGATGAATTCCGGTTCGAGCGCGACGGCGCGGGCAATCGCAATACGCTGGCGCTGGCCGCCGGAAAACTCGTGCGGGAAGCGCGACAGGATATCGCCGGGCATGCCGGCGCTGATCAGCGCCTCGCGCACCCGCTCGATCCGATCGTTCCTGGTGGCGCCCATGCGGTTGACGACCAGCCCTTCCTCGATGATCTGGCCGATCGTCATGCGCGGGTTGAGCGACGAGAACGGATCCTGGAAGACGACCTGCATGCGCGACCGCAACGGCCGCATCTGGGCGCGCGAACAGCCATGGATCGGCCTGCCATCGAAATAGATCTCACCGCTGTCCGTGGTGTTGAGCCTGAGCAACGCCTCGCCGAAGGTGGTCTTGCCCGATCCGGATTCGCCAACGAGACCCAGCGTCTCGTGCCGCCGAAGGGTCAGGCTGAGGCTGTCGACGGCAACGAGTTCGCGCAGGTCCGGCCTCATGAACGTGCCATGCCGCAGCATGAAGGAGACGCGCACATTCCTAGCTTCAAGAATAACGTCGGCGCCTTCCGGCAACGGATTTGCCTGGCCGCGCGGCTCGGAGGCAAGCAGGTGACAGGTGTAGGGATGCTGCGGATTGGCGAACAGCTTCTCCGTCACATTGTGCTCGCGCATCTCCCCATGCTGCATGACGTAGACATAGTCGGAGAACTGCCGCACCACGGTCAGGTCGTGCGTGATCAGGATCACCGCCATGCGCAGTTTCTTCTGCAGGTTTCGGATGAGATTGAGGATCTGCGCCTGAACCGTGACGTCGAGCGCCGTCGTCGGCTCATCGGCGATCAGCACATCGGGATCGTTGGCCAGCGCCATGGCGATCATCACACGCTGCCGCTGACCGCCGGAAAGCTGGTGCGGATACTGCTTCAGCCGCGCCTGCGGCTCAGGAATTTGCACCTGCTGCAGGAGCTCGAGCGCTCTTGCCTCGGCCTGCCTGCGGCTCATCTTGCGATGCACCCGTATCGCCTCGACGATCTGGCTGCCGATCGTGTAGATCGGGTTGAGCGAACTCATCGGCTCCTGAAAGATCATCGAAATGCGGTCGCCGCGCAGTTTGCGCCGGGCACGCTCGGAAAATTTCAGGATGTTGGCCCCGTTGTATTCGACAGTCGATTTCGGCGACACGACTGCGCGCTTCGACAACAGTCCCATGACGGTGCGCGCCGTCACCGACTTGCCCGATCCCGACTCGCCGACAATGGCGATCGTCTCGCCGCGATAGAGCTGGAACGAGATGTCCTTGACGGCTTCGATCATGCCGTGTTCGACCTTGAAATCGACGGCGATGTTGCGGGCATCAATGACCGGGTTTTCCGAACGGGCGTCATGGTCGAGCCGGACAGGCGGTGCGAAGGATTTGACCAGCGCGTGTTGCATCATCTCATGCTCAATAAGGATCGACCGCATCGCGCAGTCCATCCCCAAGCGCGTTGAACGCGAAGACGGTGACAAGCACGAAGCCGACCGGTGAGAGGATCCAGGGATAGGTGCCGATGACCGAATAGGTCGCGGTGTCTTGCAGCATCAGGCCCCAGGAGATCAGCGGCGGCTTCACCGCGAAGCCGAGAAAACCGAGGAAGGATTCGAGCAGAACCACGCTGGGGATTGCCAACGTGACCGCAACGATCACGTGGCTCATCACGTTTGGAAAAATGTGTTGCATGATGATGCGGCCATCTGTGGCGCCGACCGCCATCGCCGCACGAACGTAATCAATCCGCGCCAGTGCCAGGGTCTTGCCGCGCACTTCGCGCGACATCTGCGCCCAGCCGAGTGCCGACATGACAACGATCACGAAGGCCAGGAAGACATTCGTCGGCGCCGTCACCGGAACCAGCGAGGTCAGCGCCAGATAAAGCGGCAATTGCGGAAACGCGAGCACCAGTTCGACGAAGCGCTGGACCCAGACGTCGAATGTGCCGCCGAAATAGCCCGACACCATGCCGACCGTCGTGCCGATCACGGTGACGATGAAGACCACGGTCAATGCGATCATCAACGAGATGCGCGAACCATAGATCGCACGAGCCAGCACATCGCGACCGAATTTGTCGGTGCCAAGGAAGTGCACCGGCTGGCCGTCGGTCGAGCCGAAGAAGTGCCGGTTCGCGGGAAGCAGGCCGAGCAGTCTGTACTCCGCTCCCTTGACGAAGAAGCCGAGCAGCCGCGGATGGTCGTAGTCCGGCCCGACGACGGGTTGGAAGGTGACCGGGTCGAGGTCTTCCGAATCCGCCAGGGCATAGACGCGTGGCTGGAAGACGAAGTTGCCGTCCTTGTCATGGAAGCTCATCATCTGCGGCGGGGCGAAGCCGACATCGGTCACCTTGGGATCCATCGGTGCGAAGAAGTCGGCAAACACCGCCAGCAGCACCAGAGACGCGACCAGGATGAGCCCGGCCATGCCGGTCCAGGACCGTTTCAGGCGGCGCCAGACGAGTGCGATGTAACTCTCATTGCCGCGCGGCTTGATCTTGGCCGGTTCCTCGGCAAGTGGCGGCAGCGAGGGCTCGAAAGCAAGCATCTCAGGACCCTGCATATTGGCGCACACGCGGATCGAGCATGACGAGCAGCATGTCGGCGATGATGTTGCCGACGATCAGCGTCGCCGACAGCACCATCATGAATGTCGCCGTGACATAGACGTCGCCGACCGCCATCGAGCCAACGATCGCCGGGCCGACGGTCGGCAGGGCAAAGATGATCGCGGTCTCGATCTCGCCGGTCAGCATATAGGGCAGCACCACGCCCTGATACATGACCAGCGGATGCAGCGCATTGGGCACCGCATGGCGCATCACGACCGCACCGCCGCTAAGGCCCTTGGCGCGAGCGGTTTCGACATATTGCGCGTTCAGCGTGTCGAGCAGATTGCCGCGCATCACCCGCATGTTGTAGGCGAGCCCGCCGAAGGTGGCGATGGCGACAACCGGCCAGACATGCCGGACGAGATCGACGAACTTCGCCCAGGACCACGGCGCCCCGCCAAATTGCGGCGAAAAGAAGCTGCCGATCTCGGAAACGTTGAACTGGAAGACCAGCAGATAGACGATGATCAGCGCCATCAGGAAGCGCGGCACCGTCATGCCGAGGAAGGAAATCGCTGACAGCGTACTGTCGATCCAGCTGTACTGCCTGGTCGCCGCCCATATGCCGAAGGTGATACCGAGGACCGAGGCCAGCAGATGGCACACCAGCGCCAGCAGCAGCGTGCGCGGCAGCCGCTCGCCCACCACATCGGCCACCGGCTTGTTGTAATAGAGGCTGTAGCCGAAATCGCCGCGGGTGATGATGCCGCCGATCCAGTTGAAATACTGGACGGGCAGCGGCTTATCGAGACCGTGTTCTATCCGATAGGCCTTGGCCTGCGCGTCGGCCTCGGCGAATGAGGCCCCGCCCTGATTGATCAACTGCGAGCGGATGTAGTCGGCATAGTCGCCCGGCGGCGCCTGGATGATGGCGAAGGTGACCAGGCTCAGAATGGCGAGGACCGGGATCGCCGACGCTATGCGCGTGAGCAGGAATCGCAACATCGGTCGGTCCGCTTCCTTGTCTGGCCGGTCGCTCTCTTTGAGCGTACGGAGGTTTGCTTTGTCCCGGCCCCGCCACAGTGCCGGGGCGGGGTTGCACTCTAGGGGGGGGTAACCCCTTTGACCCGGGCCGGTGCGGGTGGGGGGCCGGCGGCGGACAGGGGGGACACTCGATAATTGCGGGGGTTG
>NZ_JAMYOE010000071.1:0-19578 GCF_040319695.1 Mesorhizobium sp. M0898
CGATGTCCTCGCACACCTGTTCGCGATGTCTCCGGTCCAAACACCCCCTTGAGGGGGAGATGGCCGGCAGGCCAGAGGGGGGTACTGCCCCGCCGGCGTCTCAAACAAAAAACCCGGCTTCGCGCCGGGTTTTTCAAACGCTGCGAGCTAACCAGCTTCAGCTCACCTTGACCTTGGCGGCAGCCTGGTCCTCGGCCAACTTCTGCTGGAACATCTGCGCGAAATCGATCGGGTCTAGCATCAGCGGCGGGAAGCCCCCGTTGCGTGTTGCCTCGGCGATGATCTGCCGGGCGAACGGGAACAGCAGCCGCGGGCATTCGATGAACAGGATCGGCAGCATGTGCTCCTGCGGGAAGCCGCTGATGGAGAAGACGCCGCCATAGACCAGCTCGACGTTGAACAGCACTTCCTGGTCGAACGACGCTTTTGCGTTCAGCGTCAAATTGACGTCGAACTGCTTGTCCGAAAGCGGGTTGGCGTTGACGTTGACATTGATGGCGATGCCCGGAGCCTTGTCGCGGCCGCGCAACGAGTTCGGTGCGCCGGGGCTTTCGAAGGACAGGTCCTTCACATATTGCGCAAGCACGTTGAGCGAAGGCTGCGCCGCATTTCCATTACCGTTGGCTGCGCCGGTCGGCGCGTCGTCGTTGCTGGCCATAAGCTGTGGTCCTTTTGCCTGGGCAGCGTTGCTGACCGGATTGAAATTCGGGCGTTCGCTATCATGGCCGGCCCGACAAGACAAGTTTGCAAAAGACGCCGGTTGCCTTGCAGCTACTCGTCCTTGAGGCGGCGCCAGGGAGAACCCGGCCCGCGCGTATGGTCGTCGGCCCGCGAATAGTCGCCGTCGTCGAGATCGATGGTCTTGCCGCGTTGCCTTGCCCGCAAACCACTGCTGAAATCGGTTGCCAGCACGATGCGGCCTTTCAGCATCCGCCAGGCAAGATCGCGCACCGGCGGCAGGAACAGCAGAAGGCCGAAAATATCCGAGATGAAGCCGGGGATGATCAAAAGGATCGCTGCCAGCACGATCATGGCGCCATGCGCAAGCTGGCCGCTCGGATCACGCCCGGCATCCATTTCGGCACGGACCCTGGCCATGACGCCAAAACCCTGGTGCCGCAGCAGCAGGGCGCCGGCGACACTCGAGGCCAGCACCAAGCCGACTGTCGCCAGCGCGCCGACCTGGCGGCCGACAATAACGAAACCGGCTATCTCCAGCAGCGGAAGCGCGAGAATGAACAGGGGAAGCAGCGAAATACGCAAATCTTGACCGATCGTTTTCGATGTTTTGCCGGCCGGCGAGCAATCGCCGCTGGCACCAGAGCTGTTAGATAGGTATGGCTGCCTTTGATTTGAATGATTGCGCCATGCGTTCTATATGCTTTGGATACTGAACGCTATGTGATCGCGGCCCTTGCTTGGCCGCTGGTCCGGCCAAAGCAGGGATTGATTGGCGCAAGATATGGGCTTCTTCGACTTCGGCACGATTTTCTTTCTGATTGCGGCGGTGGTGATCTTCTTCCAGCTGCGCAACGTGCTTGGCCGACGCACGGGCAACGAGCGCCCACCCTTCGATCCATATACGGCAGCGCGCAAAAACGACAAGGATGCCGCCCAGAAACCCGAGAACGTGGTCTCGCTGCCGCGCAAGCGCCTGGCGGGAGAGCCGGCGGCCGATGCCTATGTGGCGATCGATGCCTTTGCCAAGCCGGACACCGATCTCAATCGGGGCCTGCGGGCGATCAAGGACAATGATCCGACCTTCGATCCGAAGACCTTCGTCGACGGCGCCAAGATGGCCTACTAGATGATCGTCATGGCCTACGCCGATGGCGACCGTAAAACGCTGAAGAACCTTTTGTCGCGCGAGGTCTATGACGGCTTCGTCGCGGCCATCGGCGACCGCGAGGCGAAGGCCGAAAAGATCCAGTCCTCCTTCGTCGGCATCGACAAGGCCGACATCGTTTCGGCCGAGATGAAGGGCAGCGAGGCGCACATCACGCTGCGCATCGTCAGCGAACTGATTTCGGCGACCCGCGACAAGGCCGGCGCCGTCATCGACGGCGATCCCGAAACCGTCGCCGAGGTCAAGGATGTCTGGACCTTCGCTCGTGACGCGCGCTCGCGCGATCCGAACTGGAAGCTCGTCGCCACCGAAGAAGAAGACTGAACTGGACGGCGGCGGAGGCTGTCGTGTCGCTTTCTCGAGCCTTCAGCGAAAAATCCTTTGGCGAATTGCCGGGCTGGGGCGAGGACGACCATCTCCCTGCCTTTGACGCCTTTCGCCGGTCGGCCTTTCATATCCTGACCAAATCCTACCGCTCCGGCGCGCTCGGCGTCGATTACAATGGCTTTGCCGACGCCTATGCCGAAGCGCGCACCGTTTCGCCGGCGAATCGGTTGCAGGCCCGAAGCTTTTTCGAGCGCCATTTCGTTCCGGCCCGTATCGATGCCGAAGATGGTGGCCCCGGCCTGGTCACCGGCTTTTATGAGCCGGAGGTCGAAGCCTCGCCGGTGCGAACGGAGCAGTTTCCGGTGCCATTGCTGGCCCGCCCGGCCGACCTTGTCGACATCGACGACGGCAATCGTCCTTCCGGCATGGATCCTTATCTCGCCTTCGCACGTGCGGCGCCGAACGGCCCGGTCGAATATTTCGACCGCGGCGAGATCGAACGCGGCGCGCTTGCCGGAAAAAGGCTGGAAATCGCCTGGCTCGCCGACAAGGTCGACGCCTTCTTCATTCACGTGCAGGGCGCGGCACGCCTCAAGATGACCGACGGCAGGCTTCGCCGCATCACCTATGCCGCCAAATCCGGCCAGCGCTTTACCGGACCGGGCAAGATCTTGAGCGAGGAAGGCGAGATCCCGCTGGAGAAAGTGACGATGCAGTCGATCCGTGCCTGGTTCAAGGCGCATCCGGAACGCGTCGACGAGATCCTTTGGCGCAACCGCTCCTACATCTTCTTCCGCGAGATGGGCGTCGACGACCCAGAGCTCGGCCCGATCGCTGCCGCCAAGGTGGCGCTGACCCCCGGCCGCTCGATCGCCGTCGACCGACTGCTGCACACGTTCGGCACGCCCTTCCATATCGATGCGCCGTCGCTGACCGCTTTCGACGGAAAACCGTTCCGGCGGCTGATGATCGCGCAGGACACCGGCTCGGCGATCACCGGGCCGGCCCGCGGCGATCTGTTTGCCGGGTCGGGCGATGCTGCCGGCGAGATCGCCGGCGTTATCCGCAACGCCGCAGATTTTTATGCGCTGATCCCCCGGCCGCTGGTTTCAGGAGCAGGCCGATGACCCGGCGCATCGACAGGCTGAGCGAGGACGACCGGGTGCTGTGGAACCTGGTGGCGCACACGGCAAAACCGCTGAAGGGCAGAACCGCCGTCGAAATTCCGCACGTCGGGCCGGAGATCGACGAGACCAGGCAGGCGCCGCCGCCGGCACAGGTCGCGGGCAATGCTGCCACGGCTGCAAAGCCGAAGGCGCAGCATGTCTCCCACGCACTCGACGAACCGACGCTGGACAAGCTGTCGAAGGGCCGGCTGCCGATCGAGGGCCGCGTCGACCTGCATGGCCTGACGCAGGACGAAGCCTATTCGCTGCTGTTTTCCTTTCTGCACCGGGCGCATGCCGGCGGCATCCGCTACGTCCTGGTGATCACCGGCAAGGGCTCTTCGTCGGGCGGCGATGGCGTCTTGCGGCGCGCCGTGCCGTCATGGCTGTCGACACCCGCCTTCCGGCCCCTCGTCTCCAGCCACGACCATGCCGCCCGCAAACATGGCGGCTCGGGCGCGCTCTATGTCCGCTTGCGGCGGGCGCGCTCATGAGGACACGCCGATGAGGGACGCACCTATGAGGATGCACCCATGAAGGTGCGCTTGTGACCCCATTCGGCGAAAAGCTTCGCGTGCTGCGAAACGAGCGCGGCGTCAGCCAGAAGGACATGGCCAAGGCGATCGGCGTCAGCGCAGCCTATCTCTCGGCGCTGGAACACGGCCGCCGCGGTGCGCCGAGCTGGACGCTGATCCAGAAGATCATCGGCTATTTCAACATCATCTGGGACGACGCCGAGGAACTGGCGCGGCTGGCCGAAACCTCGCATCCGCGTGTCAAGCTCGACACGTCGGGCCTTAGCCCGGCGGCGACCGAGCTTGCCAATCTCCTGGCCGACAACATCGAAAAGCTCGACGAAGCCGAGCTTCGCCGCATCATTGCGTCGATCCGCGCCGCGCTGGCACGACCGAAATGAGTTGCCTTGTTACTGGACCGAGCCGACCAGCACCTGCTGGCCGCCGCGGATCGAGACCCAGCGGCCGGTATTGTCGATCGCCTGCCGCTTGAGGAAACGATAGCCGGTCTGGTCCCAGGAACGGACCTGGTCGGTCAGATTGTCGAGGATATAGTCGCCCTTGTCGGTGCGCACCGTCAGCACGGCGTGGCCTTCGCCATCCGGCTTGCGCACGACGGTCATCAGCAGATCGGAAAACGAGACGCCCAGCCGATTCAGCTCACGGCGCTTTTCCAGGACATAGTCCTCGCAATCGCCGACGCCCTTGTCGGGATAGGCCCAGACCTCGTCCTTGCCGTAGATGTCGAAGTCGCTCTCCGGCTTGACGGCGGCGTTGACCCTTGTCGTGACGCTGAGCAGCTTGCGCCACAGCGAGCCGGTCAGGCTGGCGGGCGACAGATCCTTCGGGCGGATCGAACATTCGGACGCGTAGCTCTTGCAGAAATCATAATGGCCGATCGGCTGCGAGGTCGGGCCACCTGTTATCATCGGGCTGGCTGCCGAGGCCGAACCGGCCCAACCTGCCGCCACAGTAAGTCCGGCCAGCGCACACAGGCGCAGCGTTCTCGCCATTGGTGAGGAAATCATTGTCCCCGCTTGTCCCTTGTTGTTAACGAAACGTTAAGGGGTATTTACAGTCCGTGTCAATTATGAGGATGGATTGATTTTTGCGGCATGGTTACCCGCGTGGCGCCAACGCGACTATTGTGCAACAGGTCGACCGGCCGCACGGCCCCGCCAACCGATGATTTTGGATTGACCGACCTGATGCGGATTGACAGGCATCATCACTGGTCGCCTATTTCTTGCCGGTCCTGACCAGCTTGGGCTTGACCGCAACACGGTTCTGACGGCCGTAGCTGGTAATGAAGTCGACGATGCGCGGCACGATTTCGGAGCGGAAGCGCGAGCCGTTGAACACACCATAATGGCCGACCGCCGGCTGCATGTAATGGGCGTGCCTGTCGGCCGGGATGTTGATGCACAGGTCGTGCGCAGCCTTGGTCTGGCCGAGGCCGGAGATGTCGTCGTTCTCGCCCTCGACCGTGAACAGGGCGACATTGCGGATCGCCGAAGGGTCGACCGCCACGCCGCGATGCGTCATCGTGCCCTTGGGCAAGGCCTGGCGGACAAACACGGTGTCGACGGTCTGCAGGTAGAATTCCGCCGTCAGATCCATCACCGCCAGATATTCATCGTAGAACTCGCGGTGCTTCTCGGCATTGTCGCCGTCATGCTTCACCAGATGCATGAAAAAGTCCTTGTGGGCGATGATGTGGCGGTCGAGGTTCATGCTCATGAACCCCGAAAGCTGCAGGAAGCCAGGATAGACCTCGCGGCCGAAGCCCGGCACCGGCCAGGGCGCGCGCATGATGACGTTGTCGCGGAACCAGTCGATGCCCTTTTCCTGCGCCAGCAGATTGACCGCCGTCGGATTGCGGCGCGTGTCGATCGGCCCGCCCATCAGCGTCATCGTCGAGGGCACGAACGGATCACCCTTGGCTTCCATCAGTGCCGCCGCCGCCAGCACCGGCACCGAAGGCTGGCACACCGCCATCACATGGGTGTCGGGGCCCAGCGCATGCAGCATGTCGACGATGTAGTCGATATAGTCGTCAAGATCGAAGCTGCCGTCGGCCAGCGGCACCATGCGGGCGTCGACCCAGTCGGTGATATGCACGTCGGCATAGGGCAGCATCGCCTCAACCGTACCGCGCAGCAGCGTCGCGTAGTGGCCCGACATCGGCGCGACGATCAACAGCTTCGGATCCGGCCGGCGCCCAGCAGGAACCGCCCGCTCGAAACGGACCAGGTTGCAGAACGGCCGCGACCAGACGGTATGTTCGCTGACCTCGACGGTTTTCCAGTCGACCACGGTCTTGGTCAGGCCGAATTGCGGCTTGCCGTAGCGGCGCGTCGTGCGCTCGAACAGTTCGGCCGTTGCCGCAACCGAGCGACCCCAGGACGTGTGTGAGACCGGGTTGAGCGGATTGGAGTAGAACAGGCGCACCGCATCGGCATAGAGGCGCGCCGGCTGCAAGGCGGCGTGGTTCAGTTCGTAGAGCTGGTAGAACATCGAGAACCCCGCTGCCGACTGCGATCGAAGGGCCGACGAGCAGCGCCGAGCCTTGAATGCCTTGCGGGGAAGTTAGCAACAATCTGCTGCGATGCAATACGTCAACTTGCGTGATTTAGGCTCGTTCTTTCGTCCAAGGCGTTGAGAATCCGCCTGGAACGGCAACAGCCGGCTCAATGTGCACCTGCGAAGGCCAGGCAGGCAGCACGGCTATTGGGGACGAGCGTCGGAGGCGGTGTCCGGCCGTGGCGGCCGTTAGACCCGTGCCATGCAGACAGCGGTGTGACCCGAGCTGATGAAGCCAAGCTGACTGGCGGCGCCCTTCGACAGATCGAGCATCCGCCCCTTGATGAACGGGCCGCGGTCGTTGATGCGCACGACGACACTGCGGCCATTGTTGCGATTGGTCACCTTCAGCTTGGTGCCGAACGGCAGGCTGCGATGCGCGGCAGTCAGCGCCGACGGGTTCATGCGTTCGCCGGAAGCGGTTCTGGAATGCAGTGAGTACCAGGAGGCACGTCCGCACTGCGCGGCGGCGCTGGCAGTGGATGCGCCGACCATCAGGCCAGCCGCGATCGTGGCCGCGACAAGCGCGGTCTGGTTGCTTTTGTTCATGTGTTGGGGACTGGCTCCGTTGACAGACCCGCAGCGGTTAGGGACGAATGAGGCAGCAAATGCGGCAATGATCTGTCGGTTCCATGGCAATGTTACACGTTTGGAGTCGACGCGAAACAATTTGTCAGAGATTTCCCGCAGCGCGGCACAGCTTCCTTGATGATCTTTCCACCGATCTCCGCATGTCTTGCGCAGGATCAGAGGTTAGCATCTAAGTAGAAGTTGGCGTGATTGGGCTGCTTCTTTTAGCTGTTCCATTTCGGCCGGAATGCGGCTGATGATCGACTTGGAAGGGAGTTCTAGCGATGAGATTGATCAAAAATCTGCTGGCCTTGATTGTGCTCGCCATCGGCGTGCTGTGGTTATTGCAAGGCATCGGTTGGGTCCAGGGCAGCTTCATGACCGGCCAGTCGCAATGGCTCTATGCCGGCATCGTGACCGCGCTGGTCGGCCTGGTCGGTCTGGCCTGGGCAAACCGTTCGCGCGGTTGAGCAGGCGTCCATGCTCAGGCGCCCGCCGGAGCAGCACACAGCGGACCCGTGGCGGCCGCTCACCGCGACCAGTACTGCCAGCCCCAGTAGAAACTTTCGTCGCGCGGCGGCAGGCGGTTGCGCTCGGCATCCAGCTGCACCGGCGTCGGCGTTTTGCGTTCGCCGTCAGGCGGCTGTTTGTCTCCGGCCTTGATCAGGCGGAGCCAATGGCCGAAATGCGCAAACAGTACAGCGGTGGAATGGGGCATCGTCACGTCTCCGGTCCGGTTACTCCCGCCCCGCCCACGGGACGAGAACCCGCTCGATCCTGCGGATGATGAATTCGAGCACGAAGGCAATGGCAGCGATCACCAGTATGCCCATCACCACCACGTCGGTGACGAGGAACTGGGCAGCGGACTGGATCATGAATCCAAGCCCGCGCGTCGCGGCCACCAGCTCGGCGGCGACCAGCGTCGACCAGCCGGCGCCGAGCGCGATGCGCAGCCCGGTCAGGATCGAGGGCAGCGCGCTGGGCAGGATGACGTGCCTGATCACCTGGCGCTGCGTGGCGCCAAGCGAGCGCGCTGCATTGATGCGCTCCTGCGAGACGCCGCGAACACCCGATGCCGTCGACAGCGCAACCGGCGCCAGCATGGCAATGGCAATCACCAGGATCTTGGACGGCTCGCCAATGCCGAACCAGATAATGATCAGCGGCAGATAGGCGAGCGGCGGGATCGGCCGCAGGAATTCGAGCAGCGGATCGAAGATGCCGCGCCCGATCGTGCTGATGCCGATAGCCAGCCCGATGGGAACGCCGACGAAAACGGCCGCGACCAGCGCCGCAAACACCCGCCACAGGCTGGCGGCGATATGCTGGAGCAGCGTTGCGTCGACAAAGCCGTCACGGGCGACGACGACAAATTTGTTCCAGACTGCCACAGGCGACGGCAGGAAAACCGGCGACACCAATTGCAGGCGGGCCGATGCCGTCCACGCCGCCAGCATCATCAGAATGGTGATCGCGCTAACCACGCGGGCCGAAACGCGGCTGCGTCTCGGCCGCGGCCGCGACCATGGCACCGACAGCGCGTCGGCTCCGTCGTCGACCTTGCGCTGCGGCCGCTCGGTATAGGAGGTAACGGTCATGCTGCCTCCCCTTCGAAGATCGCGTCGGTCAGCTCGCCGCGCGCTGCGGCGAAGGCGGGATCGGCCTTGATGCTGCGAATGGCCTCGCCGGCTGCATAGCGCCGGCTGAAGCCGGTCTCGAAGCTCCACACCACCCGGCCAGGGCCGGGAGCGAGCACAATGATACGGGTTGCCAGCACCAGGGCTTCCTCGATGCCGTGCGTGACCATCAGCACGCCGACCTGGCTCGCCGTCCACAGATCGAGCAGCGTTGTCTGCATGCGTTCGCGTGTCAGCGCATCGAGCGCGCCCAGCGGCTCGTCGAGCAGCAGGAATTGCGGCTCGGCCGTCAGCGCCCGGGCCAGGCCGACCCGCTGGCGCATGCCGCCGGAAAGCTCCCAGATGCGCTTGTCGCCGGCGCCGTCGAGTTTCACCAGCGCCAGAAGGTCGTCGGCAGTCCGCGCCCGTTCCGCGGCCCTGACACCGCGCAGCCTGAGCGCAAAGGCGACATTTTCCCGCGCGGTCAGCCACGGAAACAGCGCGTCGTTCTGGAATACGACGGCGCGGTCAGAGCCTGGCGCCGTGATCGGCCTGCCGCCAATCGTGGCGCGTCCGCGCACAGGCTCGACCAGGCCCGCAGCGACGTTGAGCAACGAGGTCTTGCCGCAGCCGGAGCGGCCGACCAGGACAACGAAGTCATCCTTGGCGATCTCAATCGACACATTTTCGACCGCCGGCGCCGGCTGACCGTCATAGTGGACCGAGACCTTGTCGAGCACGAGATGCGTCATGGGAACCTCGCCGATATTCCGAATCTGTCTGCCCCGAAGCCGCTCCTCGCAAGCGGTTCGGGGCAGGGAGCACGCGGCGTCAGGGAAGGAGAACCGCGCGCGTTGGCGTCAGTTCGAGGCAAGCGCTTCGCTGACATATTTCGACGACACGTATTTCGAATAATCCGGCAACACGGCGTCGATCTTGCCCTGCTCCTTGAGGAAGGCAGATGTCGCCTCGACCGCTTTGACCGTGCCGCCACCGAGGAACTTGTCCGAGGCTTGCTCCTCGAGCGTCGGGAAGACATAGCCCCTCAATAGTTGCGGCACGTCCTCCAGCTTGGCCCCGGTGATCGTGGCGATCTTCGCCGCTTGCGGCGATGTCACCGACCAGGCGTCCGGCTTGGCCAGGAACTCGGCATAGGCCGCGCCCGTCACCTTGACGAAGTCGCGCACCGCTTCCGGGTTCCTTTCGGCGAAGTCGGTGCGCACGATCCAGGCGTCGAAGGTCGGCGCGCCCCAGGCGGCGACCTGCGAGGAATCCAGCACGACCTTGCCCGAAGTCTTGATCTGGCCGAGTGCCGGATCCCAGACATAGGCGGCGTCGATGTCGCCGCGCGCCCATGCCGCCGCGATCTCCGGTGGCCGCAAATTGAGAATATCGACCGACTTCGGGTCGACACCCTCATGCTTCAGCGCGGCAAGCAGGCTGTAATGCGTCGTCGAAACGAAGGGCACCGCCACCTTCCTGCCGGCAAGGTCGGCGGCCTTCTCGATGCCGGCGCCGTTGCGGGCGACAAGGGCCTCGGATTCGCCGATCAGCCCGACAATGAAGACTGTCTGGATTGGTAGCTCGCGGCTCGCCGCCGCCGCCAGCGGGCTCGAGCCGACATAGCCGATGTCGACCGAACCGGAAGCGATGGCGGCGATCACGTCGGCGCCGGAATCGAATTTCCGCCAGTCGATTGCCGCCTTGGTCGCGCTCTCATAGGCGCCGTCGGCCTGCGGCACCTTCGAGGGCTCGACGACCGTCTGGTAGCCGATAGTGATCTTGAGGTCCTGCGCATCGGCTGGGTCGAGAAAGGCGGCGCCAGCCAAGGCCGCCGAGGACAAGAGAACGATACGTCGCGAAATGGTGGACATGAAACGCTCCTTGGAAACGAGGAAAACCCGGATTGCGTTTCATAGTCATCTAACTCTATCGTTCTTGTAGAGTTAAATCCTTCCAATCGGTGCGGTCTTGTTAGAAAAAGTCATCTGGCTATGGCAGTTCGCGCGCTTCTGGGTGACGGCTCGGGTGAGAACCATCGTCCTTGCCCGGGAACCTCTTCCACGTCGTCCTTGCGCGCAACAAGGATTTTCCCGTTTTCGCCCCTGCATCGGCAAATCCATACTGTGGATAGCCAAGAAATTGGAAACAAGTTCCCTGTGTTCGCGGTTAAGTCTAGTATCCTTATCGACATTGAAGGATTGGAGAGGACGATGAGCGACGCCACCCTCCTTGTTGCCGCGCGCGGCATGCTTTGGCCTTCAAATTCAGGGGCAGAAGCTGCTGTTGGTATTCTCGCCGATCGGGACATTCCTGCCGCCGGCCAGTTTGCCGGTGTGTCATTCGCGGTGGCTCCTGTGCTCGCAAGAGCACAAGCCCCGGCCAAAATGGCCATTGCGGCGTGAAAACGAAGCAAAATCAACGTTTCTCGGCTTGTATATCATGTCACTAGAATTTATCTGTAGTGACAGCTTGGACGCGGCGGGGAGGCACGCCAGGCGTTTCGCAACCGGTGGCCTTGCGCCATCGCATGACAGAGAAACGTGCGGGTTATGCTCACGAAAAAAGGTAAATACGGCCTCAAGGCGCTCGTCCATCTGGCGCGCCTGCCGGTTGGACAGCTCGCCTTCGTCAACGACATCGCCACAGGAAACAATATTCCGAAGAAGTTCCTCGATGCCATCCTTGGCGAATTGCGCAATGCCGGTTTCGTTCAGAGCCGCAAGGGCAAGGAAGGCGGCTACCGGCTGGCACGCCCAGCGGACGAGATCAAGGTCGGCCACGTCGTGCGCGTGCTCGACGGGCCGCTTGCCCCCATTCCTTGCGCCAGCCGCACCCAGTATCAGCGCTGCGAAGACTGCAACGAGGCGACATGCCAAGTCCGACACCTGATGCTGGAGGTCCGGCAGGCCATCGCCGAGGTGCTGGATCAGCGCAGCCTCGCGGAAATGCGCGACATCGCCGGCGACGAGGATTTTTCGGCGGCGTTGAAAATCCAGGCCTGAACCAATCTCTCCTGAGCCGGCGACGATCGCCAGGACAGCTGGTGTGCGCATGACCGGGCGCGCTACGCCAAGTTCGATCATCATTGTCGGCGGCGGCGCCAGCGGTGTCGTGCTTGCCGCTCATCTGCTGAAGTCGCCCAATCCCGATCTACGTGTCAGCCTGATCGAAAAACGCCCGCATTTTGGGCAAGGCATGGCCTATTCAACGCTGCTGTCGGCGCATGTGCTGAATGTCAGCGCGTCGGGCATGAGCGCCTATGCCGACGATCCCGGCAATTTCTCGCGCTGGCTGCTTGAACGCGGCCTGGCAACGCCGGAACAGGCGCCGGTCTATGCGCCGCGCAGCGTCTACGCCCGCTATCTCAAGGAGTTGCTCGACGAGCTCGAGGCGCGTGAGCAGCAGACGGGCCGGCTGCGCTTGATCCGCGAGGAGAGCCTGTCGATCTCGCCGACCGCGTCAGGCGTCGAAGTGGCGCTGGCCAACGGCACCAGCGTGGTTGCGCATCTTGCCGTGCTCGCCACCGGCCACGACGAAGAGCCGGGGGCGGGGCAGGGGCATGCGATCAGGATGGGATCCGAGGCGGACACTGCGCTCGACCCCGAAGCCCGAGTCCTGGTGCTGGGCACCGGCTTGAGCATGGTCGATGCCTTCCTGTCGCTCGAGCAGCGCGGCCACCGCGGCGCGATCGTCGCGGTGTCGCGGCGCGGCCTGCTGCCTTCGCCGCATCGCAAGGGCAATCCGATCAAGCTCGACGTTGCCGACATTCCGCTCGGCACCCAGCTTTCCTATTTCGTCGGCTGGTTCCGCGACCTGATCCGGGAAAACCAGAAGGCCGGCATCGACTGGCGCGACGTCGTCGACGGTCTGAGACCCTTCAACCAGAAGATCTGGCAGAACTGGCCGTCCTCGGCCAAGCGCCGCTTCGTCGAGCACACCAAGGCCTGGTGGGACATCCACCGCCATCGCATGGCGCCGGAAGTCTACGCCCGCGTTGCCGAGGCGGTGCAAGCGGGCCGCATCCGCCTTGTCGCCGGCCGCGTCGTCGAGATCGCCGCCGGCGACGGCTTCAGCCTACAGGTCCAGTCGCGCCACACGCAGCAGCTCGAAAGGTTCGACGTCACCCGCATCTATGATTGCACAGGCATCGCCAAGGACATCTCGACCACCTCGAACAGCGTGGTGCGGTCGCTGGTCGAGCGTGGGCTGGCACGGCCGGATCCGCTGCGCCTCGGCCTCGACGTGACCGCGAACTGCGAGGTCATCGCCGGCGACGGCACGGTATTCGCCAATATCCTCGCCGTCGGTCCACTGACGCGCGGCACCTTCTTCGAAATCGACGCCATTCCCGATATTCGCGTGCAGTGCGCGCGGCTGAGCAAGCGCTTGCTCGGATGAGGCCGCCTCTGTCTTGACGCGATCTCGGATGCAAGACCGCTGTCGCCGGGTGAAAAGATCTCGACCGCATAGCCGCGTTCGGTGAAGGCGAACCAGGGTGCGGGAGCTCGCTCCACCAGAGCCGACCAGCAGCCTGTGGTGGTCGAGACAGCCAGGCAATGACGCCACACGTTTCGGCCGTCTCGCATCGACCGGATTGATGTCGCGCACGCTCGTCTTCGTTCTCCTCCATGGATTTTGTAGTCGGCGAGGCCGTGAGCCGCGACCCTGGCCAGATGGCCGGGCAAATTCTGCTTTCGTCGTCACCGTGCCTTGCCTACCATGGCGCATGACCCAACGCGGAAGACTCTACGGCTGTCCGGTCGAGTTCGCGCTCGACGCGCTCGGGGGCAAATGGAAGACGGTGATCCTGGCGCGCATCAAGGAACAGCCGATGCGCTATTCCGACCTGCGCCGGCTGATTCCCTCACTCTCGGACAAGATGCTGACGCAGCGCCTGGCCGAGCTTGTCGAGATCGGCTTCGTCACGCTCCAGACGTCGCCCGACGGCAAGGGGCGCTACGCCTTGACCGGGCGCGGTGAAGATCTCGCCGCCGCGCTCCAGGCGCTCTACGACTGGGGCAGCGTGCACGGTCGCGCCGAAGGCGTGCGCTTTCGCACCGACAGCGCAGCCACCACCTAGATCAATTCCGGGAAAAGCGCGGAGCGGTTTTCCGTCCGTAATGTGTGAAGACAAAGCGATGGAGCGGTTCGGCGTTGCCGTGAAACGGTGGGTCGCGCGGCAAGCCGATTGCCCTCAACCCGCGCCGGCAAGCGCGCTGCAGAAGCTTGCGACGTCGGTGACGACGGCTTCGCCGAGGAAGCGTAGCGTTGCCATCGAGCGGTCGCGCGCTTCGCGGTTGCCGAAGCCACAGGCATCCTCGATTACCACGGCGACAAAGCCATTGTCGGTCGCCTGGCGAACGGTCGGCTCGATGCCGATCTCCATGGCGATGCCAGCGAGCGCTATCGTGCGCACGCCGCAGTCGCGCAAGGCAAAGCCGAGCGCGGTGGAATCGAACGCCGACATCGTGAGCTTGTCGAATACCGCCTCGTCCGCGCGGGGGTCCAGCTCGGGCACGATCCGCGTCGCTTCGGCGTCGCGCAGGAACCACGGCTCGACCGTGTCGGGGCTGTCGCGCCGCTGCCAGGCCATGGCGGTGCGCAGCTGCGTCGCGCCCATCCATTTGCGCGGCAGCGACAGGTGGCGCGTGAACGCCACCCGCATTCCGGCCCCGCGCGCCGCTTCCAGCACCGTGCCGGTGCGCTCGACGAGGGTGGCGGCGCCGGCCACCTGCCGACAGATGCCGACCTGCATGTCGTAGACCACCAGCGCCGTGCGGCGCGGATCGCACCACTCAGCCAGGCTGGCCGGGATTTCGATCCCGTCGCTCGACCGGATCATGCCGCAGTCCGGTCCCATGGCTTGGCGATATCGACCGTCGGATCGAACAGGAATTCCAGCGGCAATGGCGCGTCGAAGGCGATGAAGTGCCATTCTAGCAGCCCGGCCTTGGACAGCGGGAAGTCCTCGGTGTAGCGCCGCGCTTCCGCGACGCTGTCGAGCTCGAAGACGATGATGACGCCGCCAATATCGGCGCGCGCATAATTCTCACGCACGATCCCCGCCTTCCAGAGCCGCCAGACATTCGACACTTCGTCGCGCAGATAAGGCCGCAAATCGTCGAGCGTGACGCCGGGCTTGAAATTGTCATAGGCAAGAATCTTCATCGGCCGTTCCTTGCATTGCTGTTCGCCCAGCGCCGGGTAGCATGGCGGAATCGGCGGCCGCAACGAACGAGATGGTGCGTTGAAACGCCCGCACGATTGCCGTTGATCCTATGGGCGGCCGCGGGATAATTTTTGCTGAAGAGGAGAAAAGCGCGGTGACCATCGAAAGGCTGAACCCCGAGGGCATGCACAGCAATCCGGCCTATTCGCACGGCGTGTCGCTGCCGGCATCCGCGCGCATCGTGCTGGTCGGCGGCCAGAATGGCGTCGACGCGCAAGGCCGGACCGTCGCCAGGGACGATCTCGCTGCACAGACCGCTCAGGCGCTCTCCAACCTGGCAAAGGTGCTCGAAGCCGGTGGGGCAAAGCCTGAAGACCTCGTCAGCCTCTCGGTCTATATCGCCGGCGACCTGGACATAGGGCCGGCCTTCGGCGCCTGGATGGCCTTCTGGGCAAACCGTGGCGCGCCGCCGATCATCAAGGTGCTGCGCGTCGCCGGCCTCGGCAATCCGGATTTTCTGATCGAGATCGAAGCTCAGGCCGCGATCGCCTGAACCCTAAGCGGGTTCTGCAAATCTTTTGCCCCTGCCTGCAGGCCGACGAAGCTTTCGCGAAATTCCATTCCCCTGCTGGCGGCCGGATTGGCACGATCTATCTTCTTTCCAACTGCAAACGGCTGGAAAAGACGGTAGGTTGCCGTCTTCCAGGGCGGTTGCTCATTCTGGCAACGGAGCATCTGACATGAGCAAGCACAAGATCGTGGCACCGGACGATGCATCGTCCCGCCTGCGCCCGCCTTATGCCTCGGTTCTCGACCTGATCGGGCAGACGCCGGTCGTCGAGCTGACCAAATTCGACATCGGCAAGTGCCGGCTGTTCATCAAGCTCGAAAGCCAGAATCCCGGCGGCTCGATCAAGGACCGCATCGCGCTGTCGATGATTGCCGCCGCCGAAAAACAGGGCAAACTGAAGCGCGGCGGGACGATTGTGGAGGCGACCGCCGGCAACACCGGTCTTGGTCTCGCCCAGGTCGGCATCCCCAAGGGCTACCGCATCATCCTGGTCGTCCCCGACAAGATGTCGCGCGAAAAGATCCAGCATTTGCGGGCGCTCGGCGCGGAGGTGCGGATGACGCGTTCCGATGTCGGCAAGGGTCATGCCGAATATTATCAGGACATGGCCGAAAAGATCGCCGCCGAGCTGCCCGGCGCCTTCTATGCCAACCAGTTTGCCAATCCGGCCAATCCGCTGGCTCATGAAACCACGACCGGACCGGAAATCTTCCAACAGCTCGAAGGCGACGTAGATGCGGTTGTCGTCGGTGTCGGCTCCGGCGGCACGCTGACCGGGCTTGGCCGCTATTTCGCAAAGGTCTCGCCGAAGACCGAGATGATTTTGGCCGATCCGGTCGGCTCGGTGCTGGCGCCGTTGATCAAGACCGGCAAGATGATAGAGGCCGGGAGCTGGACCGTCGAAGGCATCGGCGAGGATTTCGTCCCGCCCAATGCCGATCTGTCGCTGGTCAGGAAGGCCTATTCCATCCCCGACAAGCAGAGCATGCTGGCGGTGCGCGACCTGCTTTCGAAGGAAGGCATCCTCGCCGGCTCGTCGTCCGGCACGCTGCTTTCGGCAGCGCTCCGCTATTGCCGCGAGCAGACCGTGCCGAAGCGCGTCGTCACCTTCGTCTGCGACAGCGGCAACAAGTATCTGTCGAAAGTGTTCGACGACTTCTGGCTGGCCGAGCAGGGCCTTGCCGAGCAGGAGCAGCATGGCGATTTGCGCGATCTGGTGATGCGTTCGCACCGCACCGGTGACACCGTGTATGTCGGTCCGGACGAAAGCCTGCTCAACGCCTATGGCCGCATGCGCCGCTCGGATGTTTCGCAGCTGCCGGTGCTGGACGAGGGCAAGCTCGTCGGCATCATCGACGAAAGCGATATCCTCGCCAAGGTCGAAGGCCCCTATGACAGCCGCTGGGACCGCTTCAAGGCTCCGGTCAGTACGGCCATGACCTCTACCCTGCACACGCTGCAAGCCAGCCAGACGCTGGACGCGTTGCTGCCGGTGTTTGATCGCAACGAGGTCGCCATCGTCTTCGACGGCGACGAATTCATCGGGCTGATAACACGCATCGACCTGATCAACCATCTGAGGCGCGCCCGATGACCGTCAAAGCCACCGTATCGGGCAAAAACCGCCTCGCCTTTTCGACGCGCACCATCCATGGCGGCCAGAGCCACGACCCGACGACGGGCGCGGTGATGGTACCGATCTATGCCACTTCGACCTACGGTCAGCAGAGCCCGGGCGTGCACAAGGGCTTTGAATATGCCCGCAGCCAGAACCCGACCCGCTTCGCCTTCGAACGCGCTGTGGCCGATCTCGAAAGCGGCACAGCCGCCTTCGCCTTCGCTTCGGGGCTGGCAGCGATCGCCACTATTTTCGAACTGCTCGATTCCGGCGCCCACATCGTCGCCACCGACGACATCTATGGCGGCACGTTTCGGCTGCTCGAGCGGGTGCGCAAGCGCTCCGCCAACCTCCAGGTCGACTTCGTTGACTTCACCGATCTTGCCGCGGTCGAGGCGGCGATCCGCCCGGAAACCAAAATGCTCTGGGTCGAGACGCCGACCAACCCGCTGCTGCGTGTCGTCGACCTCGAAGGCGTCGCAGCACTTGCCAGGCGCAAAGGCGTGCTCTCAGTCGCCGACAACACTTTCTGCAGCCCCTATCTGCAGCGGCCGCTGGAGCTCGGCATCGACATCGTGGTCCATTCGACGACAAAATACCTCAACGGCCATTCCGACATGGTCGGCGGCGTCGCCGTGGTCGGCGACAACAAGGATCTCGCTGACCGGCTGAAATTTCTGCAGAACGCCATCGGCGCCATTTCCGGGCCGTTCGACAGTTTCCTGGCGCTGCGCGGACTGAAGACGCTGGCGCTGAGGATGGAGCGTCATTCGTCGAACGGCCAGAAGATCGCGCACTGGCTGGAAAGCCGTCCCGACATCCGCCGTGTCATCTATCCCGGCCTGCCCAGCCACCCGCAGCACGCCATCGCCAGGCGGCAGATGCACGCCTTCGGCGGCATGATCACGGTCGAGCTCGACCGCGACCTCGCCGGCACCAAACGCTTCCTCGAACATACGCAACTGTTCACGCTGGCCGAAAGCCTCGGCGGCGTCGAAAGCCTGATCGAGCACCCGGCGCTGATGACGCACGGCTCGATCCCGGCGAAAAAACGCGCCGAGATCGGGATTTCGGATTCGCTGGTAAGGCTGTCGGCCGGGATCGAGGATGGCGACGATCTGATCGCGGATCTGGATCAGGCGCTGGCGAGCTGAGCCCGCCAACAAGAACCTACGAGACGTCGGCAGGACAGTGCCCCCTCTGCCCTACCGGGCATCTCGGCCACGAGGGGGGAATTTGGCCGTCATCTTGCGCTTTCGCCAACCTCCAACGCTGAAACACGGACGGGACGGCGAAGCTGCCGATCTCCCCGCTTGTGGGGGAGATGTCCGGCAGGACAGAGGGGGCGTGAAGGATCGCGAACGAGCGGCGCTTATTCTGCACCCATATCCATGTGTCTTACATTCTATTCCGTTGACCTTGGCGCCATCTGGCAGAATTGTAGCTTCCTGATCCACCTTGCTGCCTGGCTCCGGAAGCTATGAACAACCGACAACGCAACCAACCGACGGCAAGCGATACCCCCCTCACCTTCGCCATCCTGGTCTTCCCAGGCTTTCCGATGATGGCGTTCAGCTCGGTGATCGAGCCGCTGCGCGCGGCGAACGTGCTGGCCAAGCGGGACTGCTACCGCTGGATCATCGTCGGCGCCGCCGAAGGCCCGGTGGAGGCCTCGAACGGCGTCATCATCCAGCCCGGCTTTGCCGCCCATGACGCGCCGAAGGTCGATCGCGTCGTCGTCTGCTCGGGCGGCGATGCCGATCATCTCGTCGCACACGATGCGGTGAGCTGGATCCGCAGGAGCCTGCGCGACGGCGCCCATATCGGTGCGGTGGCGGATGCCGCCTTCTTCCTGGCTCGGGCCGGCCTGCTCGACGGTCATGCCTGCACCTTGCACTGGACCAGCCAGGCTGCCTTCACCGAAGCGTTTCCGGATATCGAGCTGAGGCGCGATCTCTATGTCATCGACCGCAAGCGCTTCACTTCGGCCGGTGGCGTCGGCAGCCTCGACATGATGCTGGAGATCATCACCAGCGATTACGGCGCCGAGCTGGCGGCCGGCGTCGCCGAGTGGTTCGTGCACAGCCCGCTGCGCTCCAGCGTCGACCGCAAGCTGATGCCGCTGCGCTTGCGCACCGGCGTGCAGAACGAACTGGTGCTGTCGGCCATCGCCATCATGGAGGATGCGGTGGAGGAGCGGCTCGGCATGACGGACCTTGCCGCCAGGCTCGGCGTCTCCTCCGACAAGCTCGAGCGCAATTTTCGCTCCGAGCTCAGCATCTCGCCCAACGGCTATTACCGCCGCCTCAGGCTGAAACGCGCTGCCGACCTCCTGGCGCATTCGACGCTGATGGTGCGCGACGTGGCGCTGGCCTGCGGCTTCGCCTCGATGTCGAGTTTTGCGCGGGCGTTTCGGGAGGAGCATGGCCATGCGCCGAAGGTGATGCGGAGGCATTAGGTATTTCGGATGTTGGCGGGACAGCGCCCCCCTCTGCCCTACCGGACATCTCCCCCTCAAGGGCAGGGCTATCGCATATGAGTGATGGCATTGATGAGATAGTCGTCGTTCCAGGCGCATTTCTTGATGCGAT
>NZ_JAMYOE010000072.1:0-19496 GCF_040319695.1 Mesorhizobium sp. M0898
AGGATCACAATCAGGGCTTCGATGCCCAGAACGAGGTCTATGTCGACATGATCAAGGCCGGCATCGTCGACCCGGCGAAGGTGGTACGGACGGCGCTGCAGGACGCGGGCTCCATTGCGGCGCTTCTGATCACGGCGGAAGCCATGATCACCGACGTTCCGGCGAAGGAAGCCGCTGCTTCGCCCGGCGGCATCGGCTATTGACCAGCCACTGCCGGAAACAAGCCTGAAAGACAGCCGCCGGGGTATCTTCCCCGGCGCGCACCATCGGCAAGGAGATCGATCAATGATCGCATTCGTCCCGAAGCCAAAGGCAGCGGCGAAAATCGAAGTGGCCGAGGAAAGCCGCTTCGATCGCATTCGCAGGCTTGCCGACAAGCACAGGAAAGCCAACGCCGGCATGATAGGCCGCGACCCGAAAAAGATCGCGGACAAGCGTCCCATGTGACGACTGCCAATGCTCGGCACCTCGCGCAAGCGCGGAACCTTCATCGCCCTTGTAGGCAGCGCCAAAATGGACGAATAGTCATAGCGGCGCGCCGCCGTGAAATTGCCGGCATGCGGTTTCTCAGTTGGCGGCATCGCCGCAGCCGGATCCTGGAATGGCCAGTCCTTTGGAACCACGCAAGAGAAGAGGTCCGATCGCCGCAAGGCTGCTGGCGGTGGATGCGTGGATTGATTCCTCGGTCTACGAAATCGGCTTCAGGGCGCGCCAGTTCTGGGAAGCGGCGACCATCTTCTCGCGGCGTTTCCGTGTCGACGGCTGGCGCCGCGGCCTGATCGAACTGTTGAGTGAAGGCTTTACGCTCGGTGCCGGCGGCATCGTCGTCCTTTTGGCGCTGGCCTTGCCGGCCTTCCAGATAACCGCCGGCGACTGGCGCACGCAAGGCGACTTCGCCGTCACCTTCCTCGACCGCTACGGCAACGAGATCGGCCAGCGCGGCATCATCCAGCGCGATTCGGTGCCGGTCGACGAGATGCCCGACCATGTCATCAAGGCGGTGCTGGCGACCGAAGACCGCCGTTTCTTCGACCATTACGGCATCGATGTGCTCGGCCTGTCGCGCGCCATATTCGAGAATGTGCGGGCAAATTCCGTCGTCCAGGGCGGCTCGAGCATCACCCAGCAGCTGGCCAAGAACCTGTTCCTGACCAATGAGCGGACATTCGAGCGCAAGATCAAGGAAGCCTTCCTGTCGCTGTGGCTCGAAGCCAATCTGTCGAAGAAGGAAATCCTGCAACTTTACCTCGACCGCGCCTATATGGGCGGCGGCACCTTCGGCATCGAGGCGGCAGCCGATTTCTATTTCGGCAAGAGCGTCAAGGACCTGAACCTTGCCGAGGCGGCGATGCTGGCCGGCCTGTTCAAGGCGCCGACCAAATATGCGCCGCACATAAACCTGCCCGCCGCCCGGGCGCGGGCCAACGTGGTGCTGTCCAATCTGGTCGATTCCGGCTTCATGACCGAAGGCCAGGTGCTGCAGGCAAGATTGCACCCGGCCGAAATCGTCGACCGCGGCGAGCAGAAGAGCCCCGACTACTACCTCGACTGGGCCTTCGACGAGGTCAAGAAGATCGCCGCCAAGGGCGGCCCGCACTCGCTTGTCGCCCACACCACCTTCGACGCCAACATCCAGAAGGCGGCCGAAGAATCGATGGAGTTCCACCTCCGCCAGTTCGGCAAGGAATACAACGTCACCGAGGGCGCCATCGTCGTCATCGAGACCAATGGCGCGGTCAGGGCGATCGTCGGCGGCCGCGACTACGGCGCCAGCCAGTTCAACCGCGCCACCAAAGCGCTTCGCCAGACCGGCTCCTCGTTCAAGCCCTATGTCTACGCGACGGCGATGGAGCATGGCTTCACGCCGGATTCGGTGGTTTCCGGCGGGCCCATCTCCTGGGGCAGCTGGTCGCCCCACAATTACAATGGCGGGTCGGCCGGCAACGTCACGCTGATCACGGCGATGGCCAAATCGATCAACACGGTGCCGGTGCGGCTGGCCAAGGATTATCTCGGCATCAAGCCGATCAAGGCCATGGCCGAGGCGATGGGCGTCGAGTCGCCGCTGGAATCACACAAGACCATGGTGCTCGGCACGTCGGGCATGACCGTGATGGACCAGGCGACGGGTTACAGCGTATTTGCCCAGAACGGCCTTGCCGGAACCCGGCACGGCGTCAGCCAACTCTTCACCCGTACCGGCGAGGTGGTCTACGACTTCGCCAAGGATGCGCCGCCGCCGCATCGGGTGCTGTCGGAGAAGGCGCTCAAATACATGAACACCATGCTGGCGGCGGTGCCGGTGATCGGCACTGCCCGGCGCGCGGCCCTTCCAAACATCGTCGTCGCCGGCAAGACCGGCACGACCCAGTCCTACCGCGATGCCTGGTTTGTCGGCTTTACCGGCAACTACACGGCCGCCGTCTGGCTCGGCAATGACGACTTCACCGCGACCAACAAGATGACCGGCGGCACGCTGCCGGCCATGGTGTGGCAGCGCCTGATGGTCTATGCGCACCAGAATATCGACCTCAGACCGATCCCCGGCCTCGATCACCCCTTCGTCGATGCCGAAATTGCCGCCAAGGCCGAGGAAGCGGAAAAGAAGAACGCCGAACAGGCAGCTGCCGATGCCGCCGCCGAGCGTCCGCCGGTGCTGTCCAGCCGGACCACCCAGACCCTGAAGGAACTGACCAAGCTGTTCCAGGCGGCACCCGTGCTCGACGCGCCCGCTGCACCGGAAACCCTCTCGGCGCTGTGACGCCCAATTGCGCGGGGCCGCTTGCCACAAGGCCCTGCGCCGCGATATCCCCGAGCGGCAATCTTTCAGTCCCGGCCTTCGGTTCCCTGCCTCCTCATGCTCAAGAACGCCTTCCTGACACTGCTTTCGCTTGCCATCGCCGTCGTCGGCGGTGGCGGCAGCGTCTGGTATGCACTGAAGCTGCAGGATGGCGTCGGCGCCATCAGGATCGGCCAATGGACCGCCTTTCCCGACATCGGCACGCCGACGGCAGATCCCTATTCGAAGGCCCGCGTGGCTCGCGAAGGCGTGCTGGCGCTCGGACAGGCGGAAGGACTGTCCTTCATAGCCGAGCGCGATTCCGGCGGCGAACAGCTCCGGCGGCAATGTGCCTACAAGATTGCGGGCGGCTTTCCCACCGCCCGGTTCTGGACGCTTTATGCCGCCGACCAGTCGCTTGCCGTGGTCGAGACCGGCAAGCCGAGGCCGGCTGCGCTGCAGTCCTATCAAGTGCTGCGCCAGGCCGACAATGCGGTGGTCATTTCCGTCGGCAGCCGCCCTGCGCCCGGCAACTGGCTGCTGACCAGCGGCGCCGGCAAGATGTACTTGGTGCTTACGTTCTACGACACGCCGATCGCCAGCAGCACCGGTCTCTCGGACGTCACGCTGCCGCAGATCCAGAAGGTCGGCTGCAATGCGTAGCCTGCTGCATGCAGTGCTGCTCGGCCTGCTCGGCGCCGGCATCGTGCACATCATCGTGCTGCTGCTCGTCCCCGAGTTCTCCGAACGCGACGCCTGGTCGCGATTGGCCATGGCTTCGGATCTCTACAAGACGACCAGGCTCGACGCGGAAGCCGGCGGCGCGCCGGTGGTGAAATCGGTCGATCCGCTATTTTATGCGGCGGCATGCCGCTTCGACCTTGCCGAGGGGATGGTGCGGGTCAAGGCGCCGGGCAAGGTGCCGTTCTGGTCGATATCGGTCTATGACCGCGGCGGCCACAACATCTACTCGTTCAACGACCACAGCGCGACCGCAGGCATGCTCGACACCGTTGTGCTGACGCCGGCCCAGATGATCGAGGTCCGCAAGGATCTTCCCGAGGAACTGCAAGGGGCCATCTTCGTCGAGGCGCCGATAGAGGAAGGCGTATTCGTCATCCGTTCGTTCGTGCCCGACGACAGCTGGAAGCCGATCGTCTCGCGGTTTCTCGAACAGAGTTCCTGCGAACTGCAGGATTTTTAAGCCGGTTCCGATGCTCAGTGATGCGGTACCGGCAATGTTCCCGAAGGTCCCGGCTTGTCAGGGCCGGCCGGCCGCGTTTCGCCGGTCTGCGGCCGCTGTTCGTAGCGGACCCCGGGAAAGATGATCACTGCCGCCGGCGCGGTTTGTTGTGCTCGATTGGTTGCCGCCGTTCGCGGCACGAAAGACAGTACCATGCCCATGGTTCGCGTATTCCTCTCGGTTGCCCCGGAGCACAACGCAACGCCTCCATAGTCGATTAAGAAGGCAGTAGGTTAACGGAGCGCTAACGGATCGCCGCTAAATTGATCTTTGTTCTTGGGAAACGCGAAACCGGTACAGCCCGGCAGAGCGCTGTCCAGATCGTGTCGAGTGTCGGGCGTATCCTTCGTGTCAGCTTCGGATTTCAGGCAAATCGCAGCAGGAGCTGAATCGGGAAAGGCCGAAAGGCTGTTTCGCGCCGCGGTATCGGCGTTCTGCTCGCTCACCCGGCCTTCGCGCCGGGAAATCGCGCAGCTCGAAGACCTGACGCTGCCGCTGTTCGAGAATGTCTCGGTCGAATCGCGCCGCTACGTCGCGGCAGCCCTTTCCGAATGCGAATATGCACCCGCCGCGCTGGTGCGGCGGCTTTGCCAGGAGCGGGTCGACATCGCCGCTCCGCTGCTCATCCGCTCGCGCGCCCTCAGCGACGTCGACCTGATCGCGCTGATCGGACGTCACGGCCTGCCGCATGCCCGTGCCATTGCCCGCCGCAAGGATCTCAATCAGACGATCGCGGATCTCATCAAAGTGCTCGAAAGGCCGACGCTGGTGCGGTCGCAGCAGCAGCCGGAAACAACCGCCAAAGCCGCGTCCGAAAACGCCGAAGTGGTTGCGGGCGAGGTCAACAGGCAAGAGGCTTCCGATGCCGCTGAAACTGTACGCCGCCGGTTGCGATCCATGATGCGCGCCGAGAGCGGCGCTTCCATCAGTCCGTTCGTCGAGCCACAAACCTATGTCAATCTGCGCGAGACCGCGCTGACCGGCAATGCGGCATTCTTCCAGACAGCGCTCGCCGATGCGCTCGAAGTCGATTTTTCAACGGCGCGGACGCTCACCGCGAGCCACAATTACACACCGCTGCTGGCCGCCTTGCGGGCGCTCGACCTCAGCGAAGACAAGGCGTTCCTGATCACGGCCGCCATCTATCCGACCGAGTTTCCGCACCCGCAGGCGATCCGCATCTTCCTCGACCGCTACCGCCTGCTGCACCGCGACGCGGCGTTGGACAGGCTCCGCGGCTGGAAGGCCGAGACCGTGTCGAAAATCGTTCGCAAGCCTGGGCGCGTCGCCGCAAATGCCGACCTGCGCAAGCCGAACAGCGCCGATATGACCGCCACCCCAAAGGCGCGTCGCGTCTGAAGCGCTTGCCGTTAAGACGCCTTGACCGAGATAAGCTCCTCGACGGGAATGGCGCCCGCCTCGATCTCGACCACCCAGATATCCGGATCGAATCTCTTCTCGCGCTCCAGCCGCGCGTCGAAGATGGCGGCATCGTCGCCTTCGCCAAGCAGGTTGAAAAAACGGTCGTCCGGCCTGGCTGAATCGTAACTCGTCTGCGGCGCCGGCCCGAACAGCGCCATCTCCCCTTGCCTGCCCCGCGCCAGCACGAAAACCGCGCCGGCTTCCGTCGCGCCGCGCTTGACCACGGCGGCAAAGCCGCCGGCGCTGAAAACCCGGCGCAACAGCGCCGACACCCACAGATCGGTGGTTACCCGCATGGAGTATTCCTGGACATGCGGCGGTCCTTACAGCATTGGCCGGAAAACCGTAACCGGTCTTTGCCGAGCGACCGGCGAGCGGCCGTCACGACCCTCAGTTGGTCAGGCCGATCTCGCGCATCTTGACGTAGACGATCTCGTCGGGCTCGCCGGTCTCCGGCAAGCCGAACAGCGCTTGGAATTCCTTGATCGCGGCCTTGGTGCGCGCGCCGACGACGCCATCCAATTGCATGTCGTCATTGCCGAACGCTTTCAGTCCGGCCTGGATCTTGACGATGCGGGGATCCGGCGCCGTCGCATTTGCCGGTGCGGACACCGGAATGGCGGCCGGAGCAGCGGCCGTTTCGACCGGCCGCGGCACCGGATGCGGTACCACGGCCGCGGTCTTTGGCGTGGCGCCCAGTTGATCCAGCAGGACGCTGTCGATCTCGCCGGAGGCATTCAATCCGACCTTCTGCTGATAGGCCTGGATGGCCTTGCGCGTATTCGGTCCGGGAATGCCGTCGACAGTGCCGGAATAGAAATCGAGATCCTTCAATATGCCCTGGACCTGCTCGACGACCGGGTCGCTCTTGATCGGCGCAGCGGCCGGTCGCACGATATTGATGGTGGTTTCGGGCTCGTCGCTGTCCGCCCGGGGAAAGCGCTCGATACTCCTCGTGGCGAAAAACGCGCCGGCATGCGGAAAAGGCTGGTACCAAAGCGCGTTCGCCGAGACGTAGAACAGCGTCACCAGGAACGCGGTGGAGCCGCCGACCACAACAGGATTGCGCGAGATCAGGCTGCCCAGCGCCATCGCTCCGTGCTCGAAGGCATTGCCGCGGCGTTTGACCGCCTTAGGCTGTTTTGCGGAGCGACCCATTGCTCTCCCCTTTGCCACCGTCCGCCTTGGCTTTGACTGCGGACATCGGCACCACGCCGGCCTTCTCCGCCGAGCGGCCCGTCGGGCCGTTCACGGGAAGGCTGATCGTCACCGTGGTGCCCTCGCCCGGCATGCTTTCGATCGACATGGTGCCCTCGTGCAGCGCCACCAGCCCCTTCACCAGCGAAAGCCCGAGCCCGGTGCCTTCGAAACGGCGGGTATAGTCGTTCTGGATCTGCATGAACGGCTTGCCGAGATTGGCGAAATCTTCCTCGGCGATGCCGATGCCGGTGTCCCGGACCCAGAAATGCAGCCGCGAGCCGATGCGCTTGGCGCCGATGACAACATTGCCGCCTTCGGGCGTGAACTTGATCGCGTTAGAGACGAGATTGATCAGGATCTGCTGCACGGCACGACGGTCGGCATTTATTTCGCCTGCGTCCGGCGCGATCTGGGCCTGCAGATCGATGGCCTTTGCCTCGGCTTGCAGGCGCATCATCGATTGGCACATCTCGACCGCTTCGCGGAAGCGGAACGGTTCCGGCTCGGTCGCGTAAGCGCCCGATTCGATCCGCGATACGTCGAGTATCGAGGTGACGACGGCAAGCAGGTGCTGGCCAGAATCCCTGACCAGCCCGACATATTCCTTCTGGCGCGGATCCTTGAAGCTGCCGAACATCTCGTGCAGCAGCATGTCGGAAAAGCCGATGATGGCATTGAGCGGGGTGCGCAACTCATGGCTGACGACGGCAAGGAAGCGTCCTTTCGCCACCTCGGCGGAGGCAGCCGCCTCATTGGCAGCGGCAAGCTCCTGGCGCAGTCCGGCCAGTTCGTCGTTCTCGCGCAGAAGAAGCGTGAAGACAGTCTCCTGCCCCGGCGCGCGCATCATCTCGAGCGAGAACGGCCGGTAATTGTCGGCCGTCACGCCGCTGCTCTGCGGCAACCTTACGCGAAGGTCGAGCCGGGTCGACAGGTCGCCATCGCGCATATCGGCCAGCGCACTGAGATACGGGACGCGGTCGGACAGATGGATGCGATCGAAAAGTCCGGTGCCGAAAAGCAGCTCCGGCGGCAGCCGCAGCATAGTGCGTGCCTTAGCCGAGACGTCCAGAACCTCGCCATGCGCCGCGATTCGCAGCACGACGGCGTCGATGAGGTCTTCGAGCCGGTGGCTGCCGGCCGGATCGAGCTGTGCGTTGGCGGCGCCGCGAAGCGGAGCGATACGCGGAATGAGCGTGAGTGCCCAGGCCAGTGGTACCAGCCAGTGCCATGCGGCGATTTCGGTCTGGTGGTCGAGCGGCAAGACGGAACCGGCTAAAGGCTGCAGCAAGACTGCGACAAAGGCCGATATGGCGCCCCAGATCACGGCACGGCGCGACTGGCCGATCCACCACGCTTCAAACGGCAGCGCCACCGCGAGCAAGGCAACCGGCGAGGCCACACCGCCGGCGGCAGCGATAAGGGCACCGAGGGCAACGCTGCCGACGACCAAGGCGAGTTGGCCGGCCAGGGCCATCTTGCCCGATGCCGCCACCAGCAGGGCGGCGAACCAGCAAAGGCCGAACGCCGCAAAGATCGCAGCCACAGTCACGGCCGCGCCCATTCCCGACGTCACCAGCGTCACCGCTGCACCCGCGCTGAAGAAAGGCGCCGCCAGCATGACGCCAATGAACCGGCTGTGGCGGCGACGATCGCTCTGGCCGAGCACGGACGGATGAACCATCCGTTCGCAACCGGCGGCTATCGCGCCCGGCAACTCGGCGTATCTGGCCTTGATCGCACTCAACTCAACGCACCCGGTCGTGAACGGCCCTGCTTTGCAGGCGGCTTTTGTCGATCCGAAACTCGCATCCAGCGTTTAAGGAATGGATAAGGCTGGGCTGATCGTCCCCCGGCAGGCTGCAAATATCGGGATACCGGCGGGGAAAAACCGGGGCAATTGCCGCCATAGTAAACGGAGCGTTATCCGCACGCCCGCGCCTGACGTTGCGGCCGATGGCATCAAACTGTCGCCGATTAAGAAAATGATCATGAAAAACAAACGGTTGGATGGTTATCATTTGCTGAATGAAATCTGAACCATTCGAGGCAAATGAACTTCAAACCGCTTCGTTTCGAATCTGCCTAAAATTTGAGGAAAACTGTTGCTTTCGGGACAAGCCGTCCTTTGCGCGTCTGTGTCAGTATCGCGGTACAGGTCGTGCGGTTCGGAGGCATGACCGTCATAAAGGACAGACAGATGGGCTTTCTGATAAGAGCTGCTTTCTGGTTTTCGCTGGTGCTTCTGGCGCTACCGCTGGGTGTCGGCGCCGATGATGCGGGCCGCGAAAGCGTCGGACCGCTCCAGGCGCTGTTTGCGGCGCGCGAAGCCGTCGGCGATATCGCCGGCATCTGCGAGCGCAAGCCGGACGTGTGCGAGACCGGCAAATCGGCAATGCACACCATCACCGCCCGGGCCCGGGAGACCGTCAAGATCGCGGCTGCCATGCTGGACGACAAGGCCGCTGAACCCGATACAGTGACGACTACCGGCAGCGTGCCGGGGGAAATCGTCTTGCCGGCGAAAGTCGATCTGCCGGCGAAACTGCACTTGCCGGCGAAGAACTGAGACTGTTTCGGCCGAATTCATCGCCAGACCGCAAGGCTCCCCATGCCCGGCGCCTGCGGCGTTTCTCCTCTTTTTCCGTGACGTGGCAGCGCCGGATGACTATATCCGGGGGCATGACGACGACGATCCAGACCATCCGCGACGACTTTTCCCTGCTCGACGAGTGGGAAGACCGCTATCGCTATGTGATTGAACTGGGTGAAGCGCTGCCGCCGTTTCCGGATGAGCAACGCATACCGGCAAACAAGGTGCCCGGCTGCGTCAGCCAGGTCTGGTTGACCACCGAACAGGGCGGGGGTGCCGACCCCGTTATCACCTTCAAGGGCGATTCCGACGCCCATATCGTGCGCGGCCTGGTCGCCATCATGCTGGCGCTGTTTTCGGGACGGCCGGCCAGCGAAATCCAGAGGACCGACGCCGAGGCAACGCTAAAGGCACTCGGGCTTGACGAGCACCTGTCGCCGCAGCGCGCCAATGGCCTTCGCTCGATGGTCAAGCGCATCAAGCGTGACGCCGAGGCAGCGCTGAAGCAGACCGCCTGACGCACGGCAGGTGCCGGCGGCATGAAGAACTGGCGGCCCAAGCTTGGTCTCCCCCCAATGCGAAAACGGCGCCCGCAGGCGCCGTTTGAGTATCAAACCGGAAGAGCCCCTTGTCAGCGTCCCTTGCGCTTGCGGCCGAGACCCATCTTCTTGGCGAGCTGCGAACGGGCGGCCGCGTAATTGGGCGCAACCATCGGATAGCTCGGGTCCAGGTTCCACTTTTCGCGATACTGGTCGGGCGTCAGATCATAGTGGGTCATCAAGTGACGCTTGAGCGACTTGAACTTCTTGCCGTCTTCGAGACAGATGATGTAGTCGTCATGCACCGACCGCTTCGGATTTACCGCCGGCTTCTGCTTGTCGGCAGGCGGCTGCTCGGCGGCCCCGCCGACGCGCCCGAGAGCGGCGTGGACATCGGCGATAAGGTTCGGCAGTTCGCCGACCGGTACGGGATTGTTGCTGACATAGGCGGCCACCACGTCGGCGGTGAGCTCGATCAGCGCGTCACTGTTTCTGGAAGGTGTTTCGGTAATATCCATGGCGTTCAGGTCCCAACGAGAATTGTTTCTGTCTACGCCCTATTTTTGGCAAGCAGGGCATCGCGCGAACTTGTGCAGGAAAAAGCCTCCGCGATTCGCGTCGCGCCATCTTAATGAGCCTGAGCGCCAAGTAAGTCAATTCGCGTCTTGCGGTCTATTCAGCGATACAAGTCAAATATTCCTCATTCAGCTTCACTCTTTCGTGCAAAGTGTAACTTTGCCGTTTTTTCTGGTCAGACCAGCATCGACTGACGCGGCGGCAAGCAGCAATTACACAAACGGCAGCAGGTAAATAGAGTTCGATGCTTGACCCTGCCGGCGGCATTACAGCCAGGGTGATCGGCGGATTCAGTAAAATCATAGGTTGCGAAGCGTTACTGTTGCTCGCGAGCCGTCGCCGGAGCGGTGCGCTGTGTCATTGAAAGGGGGTAATGTATTTCCGTAGACCCAGCCATATCGGCCACTTGCAAAGCCGCGAAGGCAGTTGCATGAGATTGACCGGCACTGGCAGGGTCATCGCAGCGACGGCGAGAACCGCGGCAGTCCGAGAAGAAATATTCGTTATCCGCTCCTCCAGCCCGTCCTCTCGAGCCACCACGACGATAGATCATAGCCCTTGAACCCGCGCTGCTCGGCGTGTTCATTCGCCATTCAAGTAGCTTCCACAGCGAGACGCAATGACCAGAACCCCAGTGTTTCCGACCGCCACGCCGCCGCAGCCGGAGAAGCGGCCGATCTTCGACACGCATCACGGCATAACGCGGACGGACGATTATGCCTGGCTGAGGGCCGCCAATTGGCAAGAGATGTTCAGGGATCCGTCCCTGCTCGACGGCCAAATCCGCGCCCACCTCGAAGCCGAGAATGCTTACCAGGCGGCGCTGATGGCCGATACCGTCCAACTGCAGAAGCAGCTTTTCGCGGAAATGAAGGGACGCATCAAGGAAGACGATTCTTCCGTGCCGATGAAGGACGGACCTTACGCCTACGGCTCCTCCTTCAAGCTTGGCGGCCAGCAGCCGCGTTATTTCCGCACGGCGCGTGACGGCGGCGACAAGCAGATATTGCTCGACGGCGATGCCGAGGCCGAGGGCAAGCCCTATTTCCGCCTGGGCGGCGTCGATCATTCGCACGACCACAGCAAGCTGCTCTGGGCCTTCGACGACAAGGGTTCCGAATTCTACACGCTGCGCGTCCGCGATCTGGCCGGCGGCAACGATCTGGCGGACAGGGTCCCGGACACCGGCGGCGGCGGTGTGTGGGATGCCGGCAATGACGGTTTTTTCTACACCCGCCTCGACCCCAACCACCGTCCTTCCAAAGTGCTGTTCCATGCGCTTGGCGACGGTCCTGATAACGACCGGCTGATCTACGAGGAGACCGATCCCGGCTTTTTTATGGATGTCGGCGGCACGCGCTCCAACGAGTGGATCATGATCGGCATCAACGACCATGAGACCTCGGAATACCGTATCATGAGCGCCAACGATCCGTTCGCAGAGCCGAAGCTGGTTGCGGCGCGCCAGACCGGCCTGCAGTACGAACTCGAGGAAGGCGGCGACATCTTCTTCATCCTCACCAATGCCGACGGCGCCAAGGACTTCAAGATCATGACGGCGCCGGCCCATGATCCGGTGCGCGCCAATTGGCAGGAACTGGTGCCGCACGAAGCGGGCCGGCTGATCCTTTCGGTGATCGGCTTCAAGGACCACATGGTCCGGCTCGAGCGCAAGGAAGGCCTACCGCGCATCGTCGTGCGCGACCGCAAGAGCGGCGAGGAGCACCTGATCTCCTTCGACGAGGAAGCCTTCTCGCTCGGCCTGTCCGGCTCCTACGAATACGATACCGAGATCATGCGCTTTTCCTATTCGTCGATGACGACCCCGGCGCAGGTCTTCGATTACAACATGCGCACCCGCGAGCGGGTGCTGCTCAAGACCCAGGAAGTGCCGTCCGGCCACGACCCGGAGCACTACGTCACGCGCCGGCTGATGGCACCTGCCGCCGACGGCGAACTGGTGCCGATCTCGCTCCTCCATCACCGCGACACACCGCTCGACGGGTCCGCCCCTTGCCTGCTTTACGGCTACGGCTCGTATGGCATCACCGTGCCGGCCGCGTTCAACACCAATCTGTTTTCGCTGGTCGACCGCGGCTTTGTCTACGCGATAGCCCATGTTCGCGGCGGCAAGGACAAGGGCTATGGCTGGTACGACGACGGCAAGCGGGTGAACAAGATGAACACGTTCACCGATTTTGTCGCTGCCGCCCACCACCTCGTCGCCGAACGCTATACGCAGCATGACCGCATCGTTGCGCAAGGCGGTTCGGCCGGCGGCATGCTGATGGGCGCGGTCGCCAACATGGCGCCGCAATGCTTCGGCGGAATCGTCGCCGAGGTTCCCTTCGTCGACGTGCTCTCCACCATGCTCGACGCCAGCTTGCCGCTGACGCCGCCGGAATGGCCGGAATGGGGCAATCCGATCGCGTCGGCGGAGGATTACCGGACCATCACCGCCTACTCGCCCTACGACAATGTCGCCGCACTCGACTATCCGCCGATCCTGGCACTGGCCGGCCTGACCGACCCGCGCGTCACCTATTGGGAGCCGGCCAAATGGGTGGCGCGGCTGCGCGACCGCAAGACGGGTGAAAATCCGGTGCTGTTCAAGATCAACCTGGATTCAGGCCATGCCGGCGCCTCCGGCCGGTTTTCAAGACTGGAGGAAATCGCCTTCACCTACGCCTTCGCGCTCAAGGTGACAGGCAAGGCCGAGCTTGCGGCGTGAACATCGGCGGATGAGCGGTCATTGCCTTCCGTTCCGCGACGTGGCTTCATTGGCGGTGAGAGTTGCGGAGCCCACCAATGATCGATCTCGCCACGTTGATAGCTTATGTCGCGGTTGTGCTTGGCTTTGTCTTCATCCCGGGTCCGGCCACCCTTCTGACCGTGGCGCGGGCTACTAGTTCCGGAACCAGGGTTGGCATCGCGACCGGCGCGGGGATCGCGGCCGGCGACGTGGTTCACACCTTCATGGCGATCGTCGGCATTTCGGCGATCATTGCCACGTCGGCGGCGCTTTTCAGCATCGTGAAGTACATCGGCGCAGCCTACCTCATTTATCTCGGCATTCGCGCGATCATCGAGAAAACGCCGGCCTATCCGGCCGCCGGCGCACTCGCGATCCCCGCTGCCAAAGCATTTCGGCAGGCTGTTTTGACCGAGGTTCTCAATCCCAAGACCGCACTTTTCTTCCTCGCATTTCTTCCGCAGTTCGTGCGGCCTGAAAACGGATCGGTGATGCTTCGACTGGCGATATTGGGCGTGATCTTTGTTCTGTTGGGCCTCGTCAGCACGGTGGTTTTCGCCGTGGGTGCGGGCGGCCTCGGTGCATTCCTGCGCCGAAACCCGACGGTGCTGAGATGGCAAGGCAAGGCTGTCGGCGGTATCTATTGCGCCTTAGGCATCCGGCTGGCGCTGCAACAGCGCTAGGGTCTCGACAGGCGACGAGCCGTACGAGGCTTCGGATAATGGGCAGGCACAGCTGATTTTCCGCTCGCAATTGCAAAGGCCGCGCGCTACCCAGTGCGCGGCCTTTTCACAGCCGCGCCAACACACAATCACCCAAGGATCTGCCATGTTGCTCGTCGATGTCTATCTCGACAAATCGCCCATCCAGGGCATCGGCGTCTTTGCCAAGAACCACATTGCCCGCGGCACGCTGGTCTGGAAGCTCGACCCGAAATACGACCGGCGCATCGAGGTAGCGGCCTACGAGCGGGAAACCGGGCCGGTCAGAACCTATCTCGACCGCTACGCCTATCCGGACCGGCGCGACCCGAACTACATCGTCTTCGAAGCCGACGATGCGCGCTACATGAACCATGCCGACAGCCCGAATTGCGACGTCTCGCAGCCGGAGGAGACCTATGCCTTGCGCGACATTGCGCCCGGCGAGGAAATGACCTGCGACTACAATCACTTCTTCGAAACCGGCTTCGACTTTCTCGGCGACCGCTGACGCAACGGCCGTCAGCTCGACGGCTTCTTGCGCGCCGGATAGCCGTTGGGGTGCGGCGGCACGGCTTTCAGGTAGGCGGCGATCGCCGCGCGGTCGTCCGGGGTCAGCACGGCCATGTTCCGCTGCACGTCGACCATTGCGCCGCCGACCGCATCGAAATCCGGCGTGAAGCCGGTTTCGAGATAGTTGGCGATGTCGGCCTCGGACCAGTCCGCGATGCCGCCCTCGCCCGACGTGATGTTCGGCACGATGCCGCCGCCTTCGGCCGCGGCCGCACCTGCCAGCCATTGGCTCTTCCTGGTGCCGCCGGCAAGATCCCGCGGCGTGTGGCATTCGCCGCAATGGCCGGGGCCTTCGACCAGATAGCGGCCTGTCACCACCGGATCCGGTGTGCCGTCGGGAAAGGAAACGACCGGCTGGTCACTCAAATAGAGCAGCTTCCACAAGCCAAGACCGCGTCGGACATTGAAGGGAAATGCCAGCGAATTGGCGGGCGGCTTGCCGGCGACCGCGGGTAACGTCTTCAGGAATGCATAGAGATCGGCAATGTCGGCCGGCTTCATGCGCGCGTAGGAAGTATAGGGAAATGCCGGATAGAGATGCTCGCCCGACGGCGACACGCCCTTCAGCATGGCGTTGGCAAGATCCTCGACCGACCAGGCGCCGATGCCGTCCCTGGTATCCTGCGATATGTTCGGCGGCACGAAGGTGCCGAATGGCGTCTTGAGTTCAAGGCCGCCCGCCAACTGAAGACGGGCGTCGCCTTGCGAGCCAGGCTTGGCATGACAGGATGTGCAGCCGCCGGCGTAGAAGATGCGCTTGCCCCTGGCGGCGTCGCCAGGACCAAGCTCAGCCAGCGTTGCGGCATCGAGCCTGACCGGAGCCGACAGGAACCAGCCGGCAATCGCGGCCGCGCCGCCCAGAACGAGGGCGGCGCCGACAAATTTCTTCAGCAAGCGCATTGCCCGCTATCAGCCTTTTTTTACCCGGTAGTTTTGATGGCAGTTGCCGCAGCCGCCGCCAATGGTGTTGAACTGCGCCTTCAACGCGTCGGCATCCGCAGGTGCTGCGGCGACCGCCGCCTTGACGTCGACGAGGTACTTGCCTTCAGCCGTCTTGAAGCCGGCCATGTCCTGCCAGATTTTTGGGGACGCCGTGGTGTCGCCGGTGTCGCTGCCGGCCGGGAAAAGCGTGTCGACGCCGGCATGGAATTTCTCGGCATTGACCTGCAGTGCCTGCAACGCCGTCAGCACCGAAGCTGCGTCGTAGGGCGTCTCGCCCTTGACCACTTTCGACAAGCCGGCGGCGATCTTGCCACGTTCCTTCATCAGGGCCTGCCGGTCGGCTACCGGGTCGGCAAATGCCGCCGAACCAGCGAAGGCGAGCATCGAGATGGCGAGGATAAGCTTTCTCATTCACTTGGCTCCATGTTGAAGGCAGTTCAGGATGCGGTCCCACCCCGATGACAAACGGCAAGGATGGCTTAAAAATTCCGACGCTTCGCCTCACGCTTGCGTGAAATTTTTGCAGCTGTCGTTCTGATGCTGAAAAAGAAAAGCCCCGGTTCTGCCGGGGCTTTCTGGAACGGATCAGGCCTTTTCGTAGAGTTCGAGCACATAGTCCCAGTTGATGAGACTGTCGACGAAGGCTTCGAGATATTTCGGCCGGGCGTTGCGATAATCGATGTAATAGGAATGTTCCCAGACATCGACGCCGAGGATCGGCGTCGCGCCATGGACGAGCGGGTTCTCGCCATTCGGCGTCTTCGAGATCGCCAGCTTGCCGTCCTTGACCGAGACCCAGGCCCAGCCCGATCCGAACTGGGTGGTGCCGGCGGCGGTGAAGTCGGCTTTGAACTTGTCGTAGCCACCAAGGTCGCTGTCGACCGCCTTTTGCAATGCGCCGGGCAGCTTGTTGCCGCCGCCGCCCTTCTTCATCCATTTCCAGAAATGGATGTGATTGTAGTGCTGGGCGGCATTGTTGAAGAGGCCCGCATTCTTGCCGAAGGACTGTTTGACGGCCTCTTCGACCGACAAATCGCCCATGCCCGCCTCGGCGGCCAGCTTGTTGCCGTTGTCGACATAGGCCTTGTGGTGCTTGTCGTGATGATATTCCAGCGTTTCCTTGGACATATAAGGCTGCAAAGCCTCGTAATCATAGGGCAAGGCGGGCAATTCAAAAGCCATCGGTCGTACTCCCTCGTGGAAAAATCCGGTGTCGATACCGGACTAACATAGGACTGGATTGGTCTGGAACAACTCCGGAAACGAAGCGCCGGCCGCTTTTTAGCGGGTCAGCCGGGCGAAGTCGAATGCGCCCATTCCCAATAGAGTTCGCGCGCCTTCTTGGCCACCGGTCCGGGCTGCAGATTGCGATCCTCGATACGGGTGACCGGCACGACTTTCGAGTGGTTTCCGGTCGAGAAGATTTCGTCCGCCTCCAGGAAGTCGCGGATCGACAGCGTCTTTTCCGTCGTCGTGAAGCCGTATTCGCCTAGCAGGGCCATGGTGCGCGCGCGGGTAATGCCGGACAGGAAGGTGCCGTTCGGCGCCGGCGTCAGGACATGGCCGTCCTTGACCAGGAAAATATTCGAGGTCCCGGTCTCGGCGACATTGCCCAGCATGTCGAGCACGAGCGCATTGTCGAAGCCGCGCATCTTGGCTTCTAGGATGGCCCGGCCGTTGTTGGGATAAAGGCAGCCGGCCTTGGCGTTGGTCGGCATGGTTTCGATGGTCGGGCGCCGGAACGGCGACACCGTCACCGAAAAACCCGCCGGCGAGATCATCGGCGATTCATAGAGGCAAAGGCAAAAACGCGTCGAGGCCGGGTCGGCCGGCACGCCCATATAGCCGCCATGCTCGGCCCAATACATCGGCCTGATGTAGACTGCCGTCTTGCCGTCGAACTTCTTCAGCCCGTCCCAGGTCAGCCCGACGATCTTGTCGGTGCTCATCGTCGGCTTCAGGCCGAGCGCGATCGCCGAGGCGTTTACCCGCGCTGCATGGCGATCGAGATCGGGGGCGACGCCCTCGAACCAGCGGGCGCCGTCGAACACGCTGGTGCCGAGCCACATGGCGTGGCTGCGCGGCCCTAGAATGGCAACGTTGCCCTCGTACCAGTCTCCGTCAACGAAGGTCCATGTCGCGGATTGCGCCGCAGTCGCCAGTGTCATTGCCAGGTTCCGTTCGATGCTTGTTGCGGCGCATTGGAAGATGCTTTGGCGGCCGCCGTCAACCGGCTTGGCTGAGATTTGTTGAGGCCAGCGGGCTGGCGGACTGCAATCAGCGCTTGCGCCTTGCCTTACGCGGCCTCAAAATTGTCGAATGCAGTTCGCGGCTTACGTTTTCGACGCCTATGGCACGCTGTTCGACGTGCATGCGGCCGTGCGCCGTCACGCCGACCAGATCGGGCCGGACGGCCAGTTGCTGTCCGAGATCTGGCGCGCCAAGCAGCTGGAATATTCCTGGGTCAGGACGCTGATGGGGGCCTATGCCGATTTCTGGCAGCTCACCGAGCAGGCCCTCGACTTCGCCCTGCGCAAGGTTCCGTCCGCCGATGCCGGACTGAAAGCGAAGCTGCTCGAGGCTTATTGGCGGCTGGACTGCTATCCGGAGGTGCCGGCCGTGCTCAAGGCGCTCAAGGCATCGGGGGCAAGGCTGGCGATCCTGTCCAACGGTTCGCCTGAGATGCTGGAAGCGGCCGTCAAATCCGCCGCGCTCGACCAGGTCCTGGACGACGTCTTTTCCGTCGACAGCGTCAGGCGCTTCAAGACCGATCCGTCGGTCTACGACATGGTCACCACGGGCTGGCGCCTCTATCCGGGCGCTGTCTCTTTCCAGTCATCCAACCGCTGGGACGTCGCCGGCGCCACCAAATTCGGCTTCAGGACGGTGTGGATCAACCGCGCCAATCAGCCAGAGGAATACCGGGATTTTCCACCGGCCCTGATCCTGCCGTCCCTTGAAGGTCTGGTCGCCGGGGTTTGACGGCCGGACATGTTGCCTCGGCGCAACAGTGACGATCCAGTCACAGCTTTGCCTTTGTTTGTCCACCCTGCGGCCAGAATTGGAACCGCCTATCGCGCCGGGCATTGCTCGGGCAACCGCGCGCAACCGGGCGTATTCATGCTTTGTTGCGATTTGAGACTTAAAAAAGGCAATCATGTTCACACCCCCATCGTCCTCTCTGCGCCTGAGCCGTCGCGGTTTTCTCAACGCAGCAGCGCTTGGCGCCGCCTCGGTCGCGGTCTCCAGTTGCACCACGCTGTCGCAACAACCGGTCGAGCCACCGCCGCCGACCTATGTCGAGCCGGCGCTCGGCGACTATGTGACGATGTATGGGCCGATGTCGGATGGCGGCTTCGAGCTGCCGGCCATACCGGTCGACAAGATCGACCCGCAGTTCCTGCGGCAGATCGTGGACGATCCGACCGGGCAGCAGCCGGGCACCATCGTCGTCGACACCACCAATCACTTCCTCTATCTGGTGCGCCCGGGGGGCCAGGCGATCCGCTACGGCGTCGGCCTCGGCCGCGCCGGCTTCGAATGGTCGGGCGATGCCGTGGTCCAATGGAAGCAGAAATGGCCGAAATGGACGCCGCCGGACGAAATGATCACCCGCCAGCCCGAACTAAGACCGTACAGCGCCGACAATGGCGGCATGCCCGGCGGGCTCAAGAACCCGCTTGGCGCGCGGGCGCTTTATCTCTTCCAGGGCAACCAGGACACGCTCTACCGCTTGCACGGTTCGCCGGAATGGCGGTCGATCGGCAAATCGGTGTCGTCGGGCTGTGTTCGCCTGATGAACCAGGACATTATCGATCTCTACGACCGTGTGCCGAACAAGACCCCGGTCGTGGTGACGGCCGACATCGGCCAGCCGACTGTGGCGACAGCAAACCGGAAAGCCATCCCGATCGACGCCGGCGTGCCGGAAGGATCGATCCTGCTCGGCCCGATAAAATCGATCACAAACTCGATCTTTTGAGCTGGTCGAAAGCGCGGGCGGGATCTTCCTCGCTCCCGCTGGTTTTGCTGCGTCTCGGCTTGCTCCTACCGGTGCCCCGGGCCGTGTGCAGACGACGCCGGTGACGGCTCATGACCGATAGTGTTGAAAAAGTCCGGGTTGCAGCAGTCCTGAAGCACTTCTCTATTCGGCATGTTGAGGTCAAGCGCTTTCGAGCT
>NZ_JAMYOE010000073.1:0-19297 GCF_040319695.1 Mesorhizobium sp. M0898
CGTCGAGAGATAGCATGGAGCACTGTTCGCGATGTCCTCGCACACCTGTTCGCGATGTCTCCGGTCCAAACAGGGGGGAGATCGGTAGCTTTTATGTCCCGCCCGTTCTGCGACACAGGAGAATGGCGAAACCGAATGCGACAGCCAATCTCCCCCCTTGAGGGGGAGATGGCCGGCAGGCCAGAGGGGGGTGTTGGCCCGCAGACGAATGACGATTGGAGAACCCTCTGATGGCAACCCCGCTCGTTGTCTCCGATGTCGCGAAGAGCTTCACCATGCATCTGCGCGACGGCATCAAACTGCCGGTGGTCGCTGGTGTCTCGTTCGCGATCAGGGCCGGCGAATGCGCCGTGCTCGGCGGCCCGTCCGGCGCCGGCAAGAGCTCGATCCTGAAGATGCTCTACGGCAATTATGCCGCCGACGAAGGCCAGATCATCGTCCAGCACGAGGGCGGGCTCATCGATCTCGCCTCGGCCAGCCCGCGCACCGTGCTTGCCGTGCGCCGGCTTACCATCGGCTATGTCAGCCAGTTCCTGCGCACCGTGCCGCGTGTCTCTGCGCTCGATGTCGTGGCCGAACCGCTGGTCGAGCGCGGCGAGGAGCGCGAGGTCGCGCACGGCAAGGCACGTGCCTTGCTGGCGCAGCTCAACCTGCCGGAAAAGCTCTGGGCGCTGCCGCCGGCGACGTTCTCCGGCGGTGAACAGCAGCGCGTCAACATCGCGCGCGGCTTCATCACCGAGCACCCGATCCTGCTGCTCGACGAGCCGACCGCTTCGCTCGACGCCAGGAACCGCGACGTGGTGATTTCCCTGATCGCCGCCAAGAAGGCGGCGGGCGTCGCTTTGCTCGGCATCTTCCACGACCACGACGTGCGTGAGGCGGTGGCCGACCGTATCATCGACGTGACCGCCTTCGCCGCCGGAAAAATTGCCGCATGACAAGGAAACTGTCGGAGGCGCCGGTGATCCACGAGACGGCGCAAGTCGAGAACTCGACGCTTGGCCGCTGGACCGAGATCACCGAGCGCTGCCGGGTTTCCGAAAGCACGCTCGGCGACTATTCCTACATGATGCAGGACTGCGGCGTCTGGTGCGCAACGATCGGCAAATTCGCCAACATCGCCGCAAGCGTGCGCATCAACGCTACCAACCATCCGACCTGGCGGCCGACGCTGCACCATTTCACCTATCGCGCCTCGGATTATTGGGACGACGCCGAGCACGAGAGCGAATTCTTCGCCAAGCGCCGCGCCAAACGCGTCACCATCGGCCACGACACCTGGCTCGGCCACGGCTCGACCATCCTGCCCGGCGTCATCGTCGGCGATGGCGCGGCGGTCGGTGCCGGTGCGGTGGTGTCGAAGGACGTCGCGCCCTACACCATCGTCGCCGGCGTACCGGCCAAGCCGATCCGCGAACGCTTCGACCGCCGCACCGCGGAACGCTACCAGGCGCTCGCCTGGTGGGACTGGGATCATGCAAGGCTGCGCGCCGCGCTCGACGATTTTCGGGAGCTGTCGGCGGAGGCGTTTCTGGAGAAATATGGCGGCTAAGGGATCGTGAATGGTGAACGGTGAATGTGAATGGGGGCAGCGGACAGGTTTCGAGACTCAGGGAAGCCGTTCTTATCACCATTCACCATTCGAGCTTCTCGCGCCGAGTTGATCCCGCCCCGCTCCAGGCTGTGGGCAGTAACAAAACTGACATCGTTCCGACACCGCAGGTTCATGCGGCTGCGCTAGCCAGGGTTAACAGACCTTCAATTGCGATTGGACTGGAGCCTGCACCATGTCAGCTACGCTCGAAATCCGCGGCGTCACCCGCCGGTTCGGCAAGAACACCGCCGTCAGCAATGTTCACATCTCGATTCCGCAGGGCCAGATGGTCGGCATCATCGGCCGTTCAGGCGCCGGCAAATCAACGCTTCTGCGCATGATCAACCGCCTCATCGATCCCAGCCAGGGATCCATCCTGTTCAACGGCGTCGAGGTCTCCGGGTTGCGCGGCTCGCCGCTCCGGCGATGGCAGCGCGACTGCGCCATGATCTTCCAGCAGTTCAATCTCGTGCCGCGCCTCGATGTGCTGACCAATGTGCTGCTCGGCCGGCTCAACCACCGCTCGACGCTGTCCAACCTATTTGGCATGTTCTCCCGCGGTGAATGCGCCGAGGCGGTTGCAGCCCTCGAGCGCCTCGACATCGCCCGCACCGCCCTGCAGCCGGCCGGCACGCTTTCCGGCGGCCAGCAGCAGCGCGTTGCGATTGCGCGCGCCATGATGCAGCAGCCGAAGGTGTTGCTGGCGGATGAGCCGATTGCCTCGCTCGATCCGCTCAACGCCAAGGTGGTGATGGATTCGCTGCAGGACATCAATTTGCGCGAGGGCATCACCGTCATCACAAATCTGCATACGCTGGATACGGCCCGCACCTACTGCAACCGCATCATCGGCATGGCCGCCGGCAAGGTCGTCTTCGACGGCTCGCCCGAAGCCCTCAACCGCGAGGCCGTGCGCATGGTCTACGGCACCGACAGCAATGGCGGCGAAATCTCCGAGGCCATCACCTCCACCAGTGTCGCCATCAAACAGAAAATCGCTGCATCCGCCGGACCGCTCGAGCCCGCATTCCCGGGATATTGAGAACGGCCTGATCGCCCGCCCGCGTCAAAGGCACCTGTCAAAAAATTCTAACGCTACCGGCGCGAGGCCGGGACCAACAGGAGAGAGATAATGTTCAGGAAGATGGTTTTTGGCGCCGTTTCATTGCTCGCCATCGCGGCAAGCGCCGCTCACGCCCAGGATATCAAGGAATTCCGCATCGGCATCCTTGGCGGTGAAAACGAAGCGGACCGGCTGCGCAACTTTCAGTGCCTCGCCGATCACCTGAAGTCCGAATTCGGCTTCGAGAAGGTCTCGTTGTTCCCGGCCGCCGACTATGACGGCGTTATCCAGGGCCTGCTCGGCGGCACGCTCGATTTCGCAGAGCTTGGCGCGTCGGGCTATGCCAGCGTCTACCTCAAGGATCCGAACGCCGTGACCCCGATCCTCACCACCCAGCAGACCGACGGCGCGACCGGCTATTATTCGATCGGCCTTGCGCTGAAGTCGTCCGGCATCACCGACATCAAGTCGGCCAAGGGCAAGAAGCTCGGCTATGCCGACCCGGATTCGACCTCCGGCTACCTGATCCCGCTGACCCAGATCCCGAAGGACACCGGCGCTTCGAACGAAACCTTCTTCGCCTCGACCCAGTTCAATGGCGGCCACGAGAACAACCTTCTCGCGGTTCGCGACGGCAAGGTCGATGTTGCGGTTGACGACTCCTCGGGCATCGGCGACTTCAAGAACGGCTACACCTCCGGCACCTTCCACAAGGAAGTCGCCAAGGGCGCCGTGGACCCCAACGATTTCGTTGAAGTCTGGCGCTCCGGCTTGATCCCGAACGGCCCGCTGGTCGTGCGCACCGCACTCGGCGGCGACATGAGCGCCAAGCTCGCCAACTTCTTCACCGGCCTGCCGGCCAAGGACAAGCCTTGCTTCGAGGCCATCGAAGGCGGCGATTTCACCGGCTATGTTCCGGTGAAGCCGGACTTCTACAGCGTCATCGTCGAAGCCCGCAAAGCCGCGATCGGCGGCTGACGACAATTTCGAAAAGGACGGCGTCCATTAGAGCGACGTGCGTCCACTTGGACGCACAAAGTACGCTCTAACACTTAGATGCCGCATCGTGCTTTCCGAAAGTCGACTTTCGGGCCGATGCGGTCGCCGCCCTTTTTGTGTGTCCGCTCGTGACCCCGTATGACCTTCGCCGCTACAATTCGTTCAGACGCGGTCCGGCAGGCAGCAGACGCCTGGCGACGCCAGACGTCCTTGCGACGGTTCTACACGGCGCTCGGCATCGGCTCACTGCTTGTCGCCATGTGCACAGCCATGTGGTTCGCCGACGAGGCCAATGCCGGACATTTCTTCGATCGGCTGCCGCACATACTGGATTTCCTTAGTTGGCTTGTTCCCAAGGACTGGAACGACGTCTGGCGGGCGCTGTTCGACATCGCATCGCCGCATGACAAGGGCAGCCAAGAGTTCAACTTCCCGCTTGGCCGCGTCTATCTCTGGGGCGGCTTTTATCTACCCGAATATTTCGAGCTGATGCTCACCACGCTTAACGTGGCGCTGGTTTCCACTTTCATCGGCTTTGTCTTTGCGGTGCCCTTTTCCTTCATCGCCGCGCGCAACTTGACGCCCAGTCCGATGCTCAGGCTCGTCGTAAAGCGCTTCATGGAACTGCTTCGCGCCTTCCCCGAGATCGTCATTGCCGGCCTGTTCGCAGCCATCCTCTCGACCGGCCCGGTCGCAGCCATCATCGCCATCGGCCTGCATTCCATCGGCGCCCTCGGCAAGCTCTTCTACGAGATCAACGAAAACATCGACATGCGCGCCGAAGAAGGCCTGCGCGCGGTCGGCGCCAACTGGTTCGAGCGCGTGCGCTTTGCCGGCCTGCCGCAAGTGCTGCCCAATTTCATGTCCTACACGCTGCTCAGGATCGAGATCAATGTGCGTATCTCGACCATTATCGGCGCGGTCGGCGGTGGCGGCATCGGCGAGGAACTGAAGCTCTCCATCTCGCGCGGCTTCGGCGCCAAGACGCTGGCATTGGTGCTGCTGCTGTTCACGACGATCTTCCTCGTCGACCAGTTTTCCGCCTGGCTACGCCGCAAGCTCGTCGGCGAGCAGGCATTCATGATGGGTGCCTGACCATGATCCCAAAAAGTGGATTCCGGTTTTTGGAAAAGATCATGGCAAATCAACAAGAAGACGGCCCATGGCCGCAATGACCGCCGATGAGATGCGGTCGATCGAGGAGCGCTTTCCCCAAGTGTTCCGGCGGCCCTTGTACAAACGCTTCGGCCCGCTGGTCCTGTTCACAGGCATCCTGCTCTATCTCCTCTACGCCTTGTGGTTCTTCAGCCTGCCGCAAGTGCTGAGGGAATCGCACTGGGAGCGCCTGCCGCTCTTCCTGACGCAATGGATCAGCTACGATCTGCAGCCGGAATTCCGTCTCGACCAGCCTCAGATCACACCCAGATACCCGCGTTTTTCGGCGCTCGGCGAAGACCCGCATCCCGATTGGGTCATCACCAACGCCAACGGTTCCTACACCATCCTGATCGACGGCCGGGCCAAATCGGTCATCTTCGACAAGACCGAGGCGACGCTGGTCGCCAATGGCCAGGCGGTGCCGATGTCGTTGACCAGCGGCAAACCGGTAATATCCGGCCCGGTGCCGGAGTGGATCACCGCGCATGACGATGAGATCGTCGCCAGGATGGGCTTTGCCGGCGAGGTCCGCATAACCGTCGATCGCGTCAAGGTCCGCAAACGCTTCCTCGGCTGGGCGAATTTCGTCTTCGACACACGCTCGCCCTTCTTCGGCAAGTCGCCCGGCGAGGTGGTCTCGTTGCTGATGTCCGGACCCCAGCTCAAGCCGGGCACATCAAACATTGCGCTGGCCGCCGACAATATCTGGAACAACGCCCAATGGCAGCATGGCGACGTCTGGACGAAGCTGTTCCAGACCATCGTCATGGCGTTTCTCGGCACCTTGCTCGGCGGCATCGTTGCCTTCCCGCTCGCCTTCTTCGCCGCCCGCAACATCACCCCGAGCGGCCTGCTTAGCCAGGTGCTAAAGCGGTTCTTCGATTTCATGCGTTCGGTCGACATGCTGATCTGGGCGCTGTTCTTCACCCGCGCCTTCGGCCCGGGCCCGCTTGCCGGCAGCGCCGCGATTTTCTTCACCGAGATCGGCACGCTCGGCAAAGTCTATTCGGAGGGCCTCGAGAACATCGACGACAAGCCACGCGAGGGCATCCAGTCGACCGGCGCCAACGGCTTGCTGGTGCAGCGCTATGGCGTGCTGCCGGAAGTGATCCCGGTCTTCATCAGCCAGACACTCTATCAGTGGGAATCCAACACCAGGGGCGCGACGATCATCGGCGCCGTCGGTGCCGGTGGCATCGGCCTGAAGCTCTGGGAGGCGATGCGCACCAATTCCAACTGGGCCAATGTCTTCTACATGGTGCTCTTGGTCCTGCTCGTCGTTTTCATCTTCGACAACATTTCCAATTTCCTGCGCCGCCGCTTGAGCAGGACGATCCACGACTACAACCGGATCCAGGCCGGCCAGGGCTGACAGAGGCGTTGCGCAGGCGTGCGGTTAGGGCGCCTTCCTCCATCCATTCCTGATATGCCTGTAGCCGTCGCGGTAGACGGCTTCCGGGCCTTCGGAAAAGTCGCGCCACACCTTGGTGGCCGCGGCCAGATCCTTCAGCGAGCGGCCGAACGCCTCGATCGTCAGCCAATCGTCATAACCGCTCTTGCGGATGGCAGAGAACGTCTCTTTCCAAGGGACGTGGCCGCGGCCCGGCACGCCGCGATCGTTCTCCGAAATGTGGATATGGACGATGTTCTTGCGGTTGCGCGTATAGGCCCCGATCGGGTCAGCCTCTTCGATGTTGGCATGGAACGTGTCGTACATCGCCTTGATGTGCGGCCGGTCGATCGCGTCGATATGCGCCGACAAATCGTCCATCGTGTTGAGCAGATAGCATTCGAAGCGGTTGAGCGCCTCCAGCCCGATGGTGACACCCTTGTTGCCGGCATGGTCACCGATGACGCGCTGCGAAGCGACCGAACGTTTTTTCTCGGCCGCCGTCGGCCCGCTGCCGGAGAAGACCCCGAGTGTCGAATGGAGCGGGCCGCTCAACGTGTTCGCGCCAAGCGCCTGAGCGCAGTCGATCGTCGATTTCATGTAGTCGATACCGGCCTTGCGCGTCGAGGCATCCGGCGAGATCAAATTCATCGCCGGATCGCCCATCGCCGAGACGGCGGTGCGTTGCAGCCCGATACGGTCGAGCAGCTCGCCGAGTTTCCTGTAGTTGTCCGGCGTGCCGGAGAAGACCGGTATCTCGACGCCGTCGAAGCCGGTCGCCTTGATGTCCCTCAACAACGGCTCGTGTTTTTTTGAGACACTGGTCGTCCACAACAACATGCACATGCCGATTTTCATCGACGCCCCTCCCCTTTTTACGGCCGGGCTTGCTCCTCCGGCGACTTCGCCACAAGCCCCCTCATCCGGCCGCTTCGTGGCCACCTTCTCCCCGCCGGGGAAAAGAGGTGAACGCCAGCGCCAACGATCTCCTCTCCCCACGAGGAAAGGTCGGATTGCCCCGAATTGCCTTGCAATTCGGCTGGCAATCCGGGTGACGGGGACTTCCCATTAACCGGGCGCAGCGATTAAAGCTTCGTCCACGCTCCGTTCTTCTTCGACGACTTCACGCAGGCCTCGATGAAGGCCATGCCCTCGACGCCGTCCTGCACGGTCGGGAAGACGACATCCTTGGCCGGCTTCCCGCCCTTCCGGCGCGCTGCACGAATAGCCCGCGCGGCTTCCTGATAGATGTTGGCGAAACCTTCGAGATAGCCTTCCGGATGCCCTGGCGGAACGCGGCTGACGCGCCCGGCGACGGGGAGCGCGCCGGCGCCATTACGGGTAATCAACTGCTTCGGCTGGCCGAACGGCGTGTACCAGAGATAGTTCGGGTCGGCCTGCACCCATTCGAGGCCGCCCTTCGAGCCGTAGATGCGCAATTTCAACCCGTTCTCGTGGCCGGGCGCCACCTGGCTTGCCCAGATCATTCCCTTCGCCGGGTGCGACCCGCCGACCGGCTTGAAGCGCAGCAGCACATTGATGTTGTCGTCGAGCAGCCTCCCCGGCACGAAGGCATCGAGATCGGCCGACAACGAATCGAGCTCCAGCCCGGAGACGAAACGGGCAAGGTTGTAGGCATGCGTGCCGATATCGCCCAGCGCACCGCCGGCACCCGCCTGCTTCGGGTCAGAGCGCCACGCAGCCTGCTTCTGGCCGGTGGCGGCCAGGTCTTCGGTCAGCCAGTCCTGCGGATATTCCGACTGCACGATACGGATATCGCCGAGCTGTCCCTTGGCCACCATCTCGCGTGCCTGCCGCACCATCGGATAGGCGGTGTAGTTATGCGTCAGCACGAACACCTTGCCGGTCTTCTCGACCAGCGCGGCCAACCTCTTCGCCTCGGCCAGCGACGTCGCCAGCGGCTTGTCGCAGATGACATGGATGCCGGCCTCGAGAAAAGCCTTGGCTGCCGGCACGTGCACATTGTTCGGCGTGACGATGGCCACCGCCTCGATGCCATCCGGCCGCTTGGCCTCCGCCTTGGCCATCTCGGCATAGGAGCCGTAGCTGCGTGCCGGATCGAGCCCAAGCTCGGCCGCCGAGGCCTTGGCGCGCTCCGGATTCGACGAGAGGGCCCCGGCAACCAGCACGAACTCGTTATCAATGCGCGCCGCGATGCGGTGCACCGCGCCGATAAAGGCGCCTTGTCCGCCGCCAACCATGCCGTAGCGGATCGGACCGCCTCCCGTTTCCGTCTTCGATGCGCCAACCATGATTTTCTCCCTCGTCACTGAAATACCCCTCCGCTGAGGGGAAGGTGGCCCGCACGGCCGGGTGGGGTTGGTTCATGCCGAGCTCTACGCCCGGCGACCCCACCCCGATCCGCTGCGTGGATCGACCCTCCCTTCGAGGGGGAGGGATATCTGTGCTAGATCCCCATCATGCCGCGCAGCATCTTTTTATCGGTCGTGCCGCCGGCGAAGTCGTCGAATGCTTTTTCCGTCACCCTGATGATGTGGTGCTGGATGAAGGGAGCGCCTTCGGCCGCACCATCCTCCGGGTGCTTGAGGCAGCATTCCCATTCCAGCACCGCCCATGAATCGTAATTGTATTGAGTGAGCTTGGAGAAGATGCCGCCGAAATCCACCTGCCCGTCGCCGAGCGAGCGGAAACGCCCGGCACGGTTGGTCCAGCTCTGGTAACCGGAATAGACACCTTGCCGCCCGGTCGGATTGAACTCGGCATCCTTGACGTGGAACGCCTTGATCCGCTCGTGGTAGATGTCGATGAATTCGAGATAATCGAGCTGCTGCAGCAGGAAGTGCGACGGGTCGTAGTTGATGTTGCAGCGCTTATGGCCGCCGACCGCATCGAGGAACATCTCGAATGTCGCGCCGTCGAACACGTCCTCGCCCGGATGAATTTCGTAGCCGACATCGACGCCGTTCTCGTCATAAACGTCGAGAATCGGCTTCCAGCGCTTGCCGAGTTCGGCAAACGCTTCCTCGATCAATCCCGCCGGCCGCTGCGGCCAGGGGTAGAGGTATGGGAAGGCCAACGCGCCGCAAAACGACACCGACGCCTTGAGCCCGAGATTCTTCGACGCCTTGGCGGCGAACTTCATCTGTTCGACCGCCCATTGCTGCCTTGCTTTTGGATTGTTGTGCACCGCAGCCGGCGCGAAGCCGTCGAACTGCGCGTCATAGGCGGGATGCACCGCCACCAGTTGCCCCTGCAGATGCGTCGACAGTTCGGTGATCTCGACGCCGGCATCGGCGCAGATGCCCTTCACCTCGTCGCAATAGGCCTTGGAGGAGGCTGCCTTCTCGAGATCGAACAATCGGGCGTCCCATGTCGGGATCTGCACGCCCTTGTAGCCCAGACCAGCCGCCCATTTGGTGATCGAGGCCAGCGAATTGAACGGCGCGGCGTCGCCCGCAAACTGCGCCAGGAACAGACCAGGCCCCTTCATCGTCGTCGGCATCGGCATCTCCCTATGTTTCACGACCAAGCATAGCGCCGATTGAAAACAGGGCCAGCGTCTTTGGTCTCTTTGCACAGCGCGCTCAGCGCCGCTATTCTGGTATTACCAAATGCCGAAATCCGGTCAAGCCATTTGACGCGCTGCCGCGGTCCTGCAACCATGCCGAGTTAGGCCACATGTTTAAGTATAATCAATAGCATAGACAGGAGCCAACGCTTGATGGCAGCACTTCTTGCCGTCCAGATGAAATTACTGTAGACCTCCCATCAGGCCCAATTGGTCGAACCAGTTTGCAAAAAATGCTGGGACGCCTTGGGGAAGAATCATGCGGCACGCTTCGGCAGAGTGCGCCGCAGGCGAACTGGTACAGGCGATTCTGGGAAGGATAGACCATGCATCTTTCGACGCACAATTGGATGCGGGCGGAGCCGCTGGAAACGACGCTCAAGCGCATCAAGAAATTCGGCTACGAGTCGATCGAGATCTCCGGCGAACCCGATCAGTACAAGCCCAAGGAGACGCGCGCACTGTTGAACGAGTACGGCATTCGCTGCTGGGGAGCGGTGACGCTGATGCTGGGCGAGCGAAATCTCGCCGCCAAGGACCAGGGCCAACGCGAGCGCTCGGTGCAGTATGTCAAGGACGTGCTGACCATGGTCAGCGAACTTGATGGCGAGATCATCACGCTGGTTCCGGCCACCGTCGGCAAGGTGGTGCCGGACGGCACCGAGGAAGAGGAGTGGAAATGGGTGGTCGACGCCACCCGGGAATGCTTCACCCACGCCAAGAAGGTCGGCGTCAAGATCGCGGTCGAGCCACTCAACCGCTTCGAGACCTATCTGTTCAACCGCGGCGCCCAGGCACTGGCGCTGGCCGATGCGGTCAGCCCCGAATGCGGCGTCTGCCTCGACGCCTACCACATCCACATGGAAGAATTTAACGTCTACGACGCCATCCGGCAGGTAGGCAAGCGCCTGTACGACTTCCATGTCGCCGACAACAACCGCTTCGCCGCCGGCCTCGGGCAGATCGACTGGCCGAAGATCGTCGGCACGCTGAAGGAGATCGGCTATGACGGCGCGCTGACCAATGAATTCGTCGCCCCCGTCGACCGCACGCCGGCTGCCCCCTATCCCGACATGGTCGAACGCAACCCCGTCGACATCTCGCCGGAGCAGCTGAAATTCATTCAGGACCACGGCTCCAGCGTGCTCACGGAGAAATTCTACACCGACCAGATGCGCATCAACGCGGAAACGCTGCTGCCGCTGATCAAGTAGCCGAGCCGTTTGGAAAGAGCCCTTCCGCCTCACCGCGGCCGGGCCGAGGATGAACATGCGCATCAAGACGGTCCAAGCCTGGTGGGTCCGCATACCGATCGAAGCCGCGAAGCAGCACCGCAGCGACTTCGGTCAGGTGGCGACGTTCGACGCCGCCATCCTGCGCATCGAGACCGACGACGGGCTGGTCGGCTGGGGCGAGGGCAAGAATGCCGCCGGCAGCGCCGGCAGCTACGGCGCCCTTGTCCATTTGCTGAACTACGAGGTCGGCCCGCAGCTGGTCGGCCGCGACCCGGCTGACATCGGCGTCATCTGGGAGATGCTCTATAATGGCACGCGCCACGACAGCGCCGCTCGCGCCGGCCACGCCATGCCGCAATTGGCGCGACGCGGCATGAGCATCGCGGCTATCAGCGCCGTCGACATCGCATTGTGGGACATTCTTGGCAAATCGCTCGGCGTTCCGGTCTGGCGGCTGCTCGGCGGCCGCAAGCTGGACCGCATGCCGGCCTATGCTTCCGGCGGCTGGGCCACTGCGGAAGCCATCGGCGACCAGCTGCAGTCCTACATCGCCAAGGGCGGTTTCAAGGCGCTGAAGATGCGCGTCGGCGCCATGGACGGCGCCCCACATATCTCGGCCGCTCGCGTCCGTGCCGCCAGACGGGCGCTCGGTCCCGATATCGACCTGATGGTCGACGCGCACGGCACCTACACGGTGGCCGAAGCCAAGCGCTTTATCCATCTCGCCGGCGACCTCGATCTCGCCTGGTTCGAGGAGCCGGTGATCGCCGACGACAAGCCCGGCATGGCCGAGGTGCGCGCCTGCGGTTCGATCCCGATCGCCACCGGCGAAAGCGAGGCGACGCGCTATGCCTTCCGCGACCTCGCCGTGCTCAAATCCGCCGATATCTTCCAGCCGGATCCGGCCTTTTGCGGTGGCATCAGCGAGGCGATGAAGATCGGCACCATCGCCAGCGCCTTCAATCTGCGCTTTGCGCCGCATCTTTGGGCCGGCGCGCCCTGCTTCTTTGCCGGGCTGCATGTCTGCGCCGCTTCGCCGGCGAGCTTCACCGTCGAATATTCGCTCGGCGCCAACCCGATGATCCACGATCTGATCGAAGAGACTGTCGAAGCAAAGGACGGTATGGTAGCGATCCCTGATAGACCCGGGCTGGGATTCACCATTTCGGAGCGGTTCCTGGAGGCGCACGCGCAACACGGCTGACATGAAAGAAAAGAACCTTCTCGCGGAACTCGCCGCCTATCTGTTCTCCCATTCGGACAAGGAGACGGGCCGCACGCCGTCGGAGCGCGAACTGGCAGAGCATTTCAGCGTCAGCCGCGGCCAGATCCGCGAGGCGCTGGCCATTCTCGAGGCCATGCGCATCGTCGAGCGACGGGCGAAATCCGGCATCTACATCGATACGAAGCAGGCGAGCGTCGAGGCGATGGCGCTGTTCGCCCGCGCCGGCCTGCCGCTCGATCCCGTCCAGATCTACGAGACGGTCGAGTTGCGCAAGATCCACGAGATCAAGGCCGCCGAACTTGCCTGTTCACGCGCCACCGAGGAGAATTTCGAGCGGCTGCGCGAGATCCTGAAGGCCTCCGAGGATCGCATCGCCGCCGGTGAAGGGCTTGCCCGGGAAGACCGCGAGTTCCACCTCGAGATCGTGCGGGCGACCAAGAACAGCGTCTTCCACAATATCTGCAGCGTCTACTACATGATGGGTGAACTGCGCCTGCCGATCTATTTCAACGATCCCGAACGCAGCGTGCGCTCCCATGCCGAGCATATCCAGATCTACGAGGCGCTGCTGCGCCGCGACGGCAATCTCGCCCAGGCGCTGATGAGCGCCCACCTGCAAGGCGCGGAAAGCTACTGGAAGGGGCTGATCGAGGGGCGTGGGGCGGAACCGGAAAGCCCTGCGCTCGAAAAGGCCTGAAATGCCCAAGATCCTGTCAACACACAGACTGCACCCTCGTGCCGCTTCCATGCTGACCGGGGCCGGCGAACTCGTCGTTGCTTCCGCCCTCGATGCGGCCACGCTGGCCGCCGAGGCAAGGAACGCCGATGTCATCATCGTTCGCGCTCCCTTGCCTGCGGCGCTTTTCGAAGGCGCGAAGAAGCTCAGGGCCGCGATCCGCCACGGCGCCGGGCTGGACATGGTACCGATGGAAGCGGCCAATGCGGCCGGCGTGCTGGTGGCGAATGTGCCGGGGGTGAACGCGCGATCTGTCGCCGAATATGTGATGTTCGCGGCGCTGGCGCTGCTTAGGCGCTTCCGTGTGTTGGACCGCGACTTGCGTGCGAAGGGCTGGCTGGCGGGCCGCGAACACACGGTGGTAGCCAGCGAGCTCGCGGGCAAGATGATCGGCATTGTCGGCCTCGGCGCGATCGGTCAGGCGGTTGGCCACATCGCCGCCCATGGGTTCGATCTGAATGTGGTGGCGACGACGCGCAGCATGCGGCCGGCGCCGGACAGGGTCGGCTTCCTGTCGATCGATGCACTCATCGAGCAGAGCGACATCATCGTTCTGTGCTGCCCGCTGACGCCCGAAACACGGGGGCTGATCAGCCGCGAGCGCATTGAGCGGATGAAGCCGGATGCGCTGCTGATCAATGTTTCGCGCGGGCCGGTGATCGATGACGACGCGCTGATCGAGGCCTTGCAGAAGGGGCGCATCGGCGGCGCTGCGCTCGATGTTTTTGCTACACAACCGCTACCGCCCAACCATCCTTATTTTGGCTTCGACAACGTCATCGTCACCCCGCACATGGCTGGGATTACCGAGCAGTCGATGATGCGCATGGGCGTCGGCGCGGCTGGCGAAGCCTTGCTGGTGCTGGCCAACAGATTGCCGGTCAATCTGCGCAACCCCGAAGTGGTCGAGCACTACCGGCGGCGGTTCCCTGCCGATTTCTGAAAGCGCCCCAATTTTCCCGAATTCGCCGGCGATGGTGCCGGCATGGCAAGCGTCACAAAATTCCTGCTGACCGCCGGCTTCTGCGTGGCGACGGCGCAAGCCTTCGCCAACGAACAGGGTAGCTACGTGTTCTGCGACAACGGCATACGCTGCCTGGCGGCGCCCTGTCCATCGAACAGCGCACTCGACCTTGCTGCTGGGAAGCTCATCAAAGGCGTTTCAATCGACATCGATCGCCTGCCGCAACAAGACAAGGCGCTCGATCTTTCAGACAAGCTCTATGCCGGCAAGGTCGTTGTTGTCGGCTCGATCGAGAACCGTACCCGGACCTTCAACGGCAAGCGGTACACCCTGCCTTGGCTGGTCGCCACCAGCATCGAACGCGCCGCCAAGGACAGCGAACGCGGCCACTGCTCGTCGCGCTGACACGCGCTGTGCGATCAATTTGCAAGCAGCCCCTCCACGCCGGCTGCGATGCGCAGCAGGTGGTGGTCATGGCCATTGCGCGCCACCAGCATCAGCCCGGCCGGACGCGTCATTCCCGGCATCGGCAGCGAGATGGCTGATAGATCGAACTGGTTGGCGACCTGCGTGTTGCGCAGCAGAAGGCCTTCCATCCTGTTGCACAGCGCCTCGTCGCTGGTCATCGACACGATCGTCGGCGCCGTCACCGGTGTGGTCGGCAGGGCCAGCACGTCGACCGACGCCAGCCGGTCATCCATCGCGGCGGCCAGCGCCGTGCGGCGGCGCATTGCCCTGATATAGACCGTGGCCGGAATGGCGGCGGCGCGCGACAATGGCCCGCTTACCCGCGGATCGACCGGCCTCGTCGCTCCCGCCGCCAGCCAGTCGGCATGGATCTCCGCCCCTTCCATCGCCGCGATAGACGCGCGTTGGGTTGCCACGCGCAGATCGGCAAGCAGGTCGTCGATCGACAGCTCCACAAGCCGTGCGCCGCTAAGCTCCATCTTGCGCAGACACCGGTCGAACGTCGTCGCGACCTCTTCGTGCGTATCATCGAACAGCACGCCGCGCGCAATACCGATGCGCAGGCCGTCCAGCGGCAGCGGCAACAGTGCCGCCAGGTTTTCGCCCGACATCACTGCATCGGCCGCCGCACATTCGGCGACGGTGCGGGCCAGCGGACCGATCGAGTCCAGCGTGGCTGACAGCGGAAACGCACCCGCAAGCGGCACGCGCCGCGCAGTCGGCTTGAAACCGACGACGCCATTCAGCGATGCCGGAATGCGCACCGAACCACCGGTATCGGAACCGATGGAGATTTCGCTGGTGCCTTCGCCCACCGAAACGCCGGCGCCTGAGGAGGAGCCGCCCGGAATACGGCTGGCATCGCTAGCATTGCCGGGCGTGCCATAATGTGGATTGACGCCGATCGCAGTAAAGGCGAACTCGGTCATGTTGGTCTTGCCGAGGATGATTGCACCGGCCTGGCGCAACTTTTGCACGACAATGGCATCCCGCAGCGCCGGCGCTGCGTTGGCGAGCAGCAGAGAGCCCGCCGTGGTCGGCTCGCCGGCGACATCGAACAGATCCTTGATCGAGACGATCGCCCCATCGAGCGGCCCGAGCGTGACGCCGGCTTTTCGCCGCGCATCGGTGGCGTCCGCCGCCGCCCGGGCGGCTTCCGGGTAGAGCTTTACGAAAACCCTCTCATCGTCGACGCGAGCGGCAAGAGACGAAAGAATTGCTTCGAGGTGATCGCGGGCTGATTGCATTTTTCGGTGTCGGACTCCGCGCGCTTGCAACGTCTTAAGGTAGCAGCCAGAAACTGGCCGCAGGAGACATAGCCCGGCGCGGTCGGATTTGCACCTGTCGAACCGAAGGAGGAAGGCGCGATGCTCTACCAAGGCAGCTGCCACTGCGGCAAGGTCGCGTTCGAGGTCGAGGGCGAGCTGACCGGAGCCGTTCGGTGCAATTGCTCGATCTGCTCGCGCAAGGGTGCACTGCTATGGGCAGTTCCGCATGAGAGCATGCGGGTGCTTGCCTGGGGCGATGATCTCGGCCGCTACAGCTTCGGCAACCATGTCATCGCCCACCGCTTCTGCCGCAGCTGCGGCATTCACCCCTTCGCCGAGGATGTCGGCGAAGGGAGCGGGCGAAGTGCCTATATCAATATTAATTGCATCGAGGCGTTGGACGTCGCCGCCGTGCCGGTCTTCGAATTCGACGGCCGTTCCGTTTAGGCCTTGGGGTCGTCGATCGGCTTGGGGCCAAGGAAGAACGCCGCCAGTGCCGCAAGCAACGTCGCCGCCGCGCAATAGGCGAAGGCGGTGGCAACGCCGGTATTGTCGACAAGCAGGCCGCCGAAGACGGCGCCCAACGCAATGGCGACCTGGAACGTCATAACCATGAGCCCACCGGCGCTTTCCGCCTGATCGGGGGCGGCCCGCACCAGCCAGGTCTGCAGCCCGACTGGGACGGCGCCGAAGGCAAAGCCCCAGCTGGCCACTGCTATTGCAGCCACGACGGGTGAACCTCCGACCACCAGCAGCAGGAGCGCCGAAAACGCGATCAGCAGGGGCGCCAGGCTGACGGCTGCCTTGAGGCTGCGTTCGGCAATGAAGCCGCCGGCAAAATTGCCGAAGAAGCCACCAATGCCGTAGGCGAGCAGCACAAGCGAGATCGTCTCGATGTCCAGCGCGGGCACCTTCTCGAGAAACGGGCGGACATAGGTGAAGCCGGCAAAATGTCCCGAGGCGACCAGTAGTACCACCAGCAGTGCCACCCTGATCATCGGCCGCTTCATCACCTCCAGCAGCGTGCGAAAACCTGCCGTACCTGCAGGCGGCAGCTTCGGAATGGTAGCCACCTGCACCAGCAGCGCCAGCGCTCCGACCACGGCGGCGATCATGAACGCCGTCCGCCAGCCCCAGATGTCGCCGACATAGGCGCCGACCGGAGCCGCGCAGACCGTTGCCACCGAAACGCCGGTGAGAATGATCGACATGGCGCGCGGCATCAGCCGCATCGGAACGAGCCGCATCGCCATGGCTGCCGACATCGACCAGAAGCCGCCAAGACTGATCCCGAGCATGATGCGGGCAATCAGAAGAACGGGAAGCGAGGACGCAAACGCGGCCACCAGGTTTGACAGCACAAGCAGCACCGTCAGCGCCCACATGACCAACCTGCGGTCCAGCCGCTTGGTGACAATGGCCATGGTCGGCGCCGCAATCGCGCCGATGACGGCGGTTGCCGTTACCGCCTGCCCGGCGGCGCCTTCGGTGATGCCGAGATCCTGCGCAAGCGGCGTCAGCAGGCTGGCAGGCAGAAATTCCGCGGTCACCAGGCCGAAGACTCCGAGCGCCAGGGAGACCACTGCCCCCCATGCGGGCTCGGATCGTTCGCCGGTTTCCGATGGGTCGAGAACGGCGTCCATGACGCCTGTCGCGGGTTCGGTCATGAGGGATCTCCGATCTGGTTGCAGCGCAGCATCTGGCTGCAGTGCAACATAGGGAGTGACTGTCTGGAGTTTCCATGCTAGAAACACCATTATGCTTGACCGTTCGTCCAAAATCCCCGTCACCGGTGATCCGCTGACAGACATATTGCGCGGATTGCGCCTCGAAGGCGTCGATTACGGCCGTTGCGAGATGAAGGAACCCTGGGGCATCCATTTTCCGGCTCAGGCGGCGGCACGGTTTCATTTCATCGGCCGCAAAGGCTGCTGGTTGCTGCAGCCGTCCGGCGAATGGGTGGAACTGAAGGCTGGCGACGCGGTATTGTTGCCGCGCGGCTCAGCCCACACGCTGGCGAGCGAGCCGGGTACCGAGGCGGCGCCGATCCACGGCTATGAGGTCGAGGAAATCTGCAAGGGTGTCTATTGCATGTCGAATGACGGCATGCCCGGCTGCCGTCCGGGGACCTTGCTGTTTTTCGGCAGCATGTATTTCAATCTCGATGGCTTGCACCCCTTGCTCGGCATGATGCCGGACGTGATGCGCGCACATGAGTTGGAGGCCTATGAGCCAGGTATCCCGCATTTGCTGGAAGCGATGGCCCGCGAGGTGACGATGGAGCGCGTCGGCTCCGGCGGCATCCTGGCGCGGCTGGCCGATGTGCTCGCCGCGACCGTCATCCGCTCATGGGTCGAGCGCGGCTGCGGCGACTCTTCCGGTTGGATTGCGGCGGTCAGGGACCGCGAGATCGGCCGGGTGCTGGCCGCGATCCATCTGGAACCGAACCGCGACTGGACGGTGGAAGCCCTGGCGAAGATGATGGGTGCCTCGCGATCAGGTTTCGCCGAGCGCTTCGCAACCATTGTCGGCGAAACACCGGCAAAGTACGTCACGCAGGTGCGGATGCACCAGGCGAGGCAATGGCTGGTCCGCGACCGGCTCAAGATTTCCGTCGTCGCGGCTCGTCTCGGCTACGAATCCGACGCCTCCTTCAGCCGCGCCTTCAAACGGGTCATCGGATCGCCGCCTAGCCATTTCCGGGCTGAGGAACAGGCTGATATCCGCCAGGCCGGCTAAACGTTGGCCGGATTATTGCTCGGTGATGCAGGCCGAGCCGGCGCTGCTCTTGCAATATTTGCCGGAAGCCCCGCACCTGCCATCCGAGACTTCCACGACGGTGCCGCTCAACAACAGCTTGCAGTCGCTGGTGGACAGATTGACCGTGCCGTTGAGATCCTTGATCTTCTTGGCGTCGACCTTCGCGCCTGCGACAACTTTCTTGGCTGCCTGCGCCTCGCCCAGATGCGCCGCCGACAATCCCATACCGGCGACGAGTAGGATCGTCGCAAAACCGCGAAATAGAGTTCCCATAGCCAACCCTCCGTTTTGGGCCTCCAAATTGGGCTTGCAAAGCCCGTTTGGGACCAAAGGATCAGCCTATTCGACAAATCGGAGCATCCGCATCCCCCGTATGGGGGATGACGGGAAGACTCGAGCATTTAGCAGCCAAGGGAATCACTCGACGTCGCACAAATGCGGCTAAAACACATGGTTTAGAGCGGTATGCACGGCTCGATTTGAACGCATCCGTTCTAGCTGCAGCAAAGAGGCTTGTACTTAGCCGGCGTGACGCAGGCTTATTCCGCTGCCCTTGTCGAACAGCACCACCTTGTCCGGGTTCCAGGCAAAGCGCACCGGCTGCTCTATCTGCACGTCGGTCCTGGCCGGCACGGTGGCGCGCAGCATGGTGTCGCCGACCCGCAGCGTCAGGATCTTTTCGACGCCATGGTTCTCGACATCGTGGACCCGCGCCTCGACCGGCGCGCCGGTCTCGAGATAGACGTCTTCAGGGCGAATTCCGAAGACGAGCGGGCGACCGTCGGTCGCCGCGCCCGTCTTTTGGGGGGGGGGGGGGGGGGGGGGGGGGGGGGGGGGGGGGGGGGGGGGGGGGGGGGGGGGGGGGGGGGGGGGGGGGGGGGGGGGGG
>NZ_JAMYOE010000074.1:0-18999 GCF_040319695.1 Mesorhizobium sp. M0898
AGTCACCGCACATGCCGAGCGCATCGCCGCCGAAATTCACCAATGGTTGGGATACCAAACGGCGTTGCGTCGCAAGGCGTCGTGACGCTGCAAACACTTGAGGCTGTCCAGATGACACTGACCGAACGCGTTCCCCTGGTGGAAACCCGGATTCCGCTGAAATTTGCGATGCGACACCTGGCCGGAGCCGTCTCCGTGGTCACCGCAGGTATTGGCGAGGCGCGCACCGGCGCAACGGTTACCACCGCCCATTCCTTATCGGTCGAACCGGAGGTGATGGTCGTCAGCATCAACCTGAGTTCGTCGACATGGGCAGCAATTAGCCGGTACCGGCATTTCTGCGTGAATGTGCTGCGTGCCGACCAAATTGGGATTGCCGACCGCTTCGCCGGGCGCGGCGGCCTGAAGGGGTCTGCGCGCTATGATGGCGCTTGCTGGTCCAGTCTTGCAACTGGCGCACTGGCACTCGACGGCGCGCTTGCCGCCGTAGACTGCATAGTCGAGGAGACGATTGTTCGTCACAGCCACGCGCTGATCCTCGGCAGCGTCCGGCATGTGGTGAGCGGCGAACCCCGGCCAGCGCTGATCTATCATCACGGCACATATGGATCGTCGTGAGTCCGCGCCGCTTATGGGTACCACGATCCGACCTAAGGACAGAACAATAATTCTCCATCAAATCTAGGAAAATATCTTATATCTTAATCCGCGCTCGCCTTGCCGGTAGTTTCCTCCCGCAGTCGCCTGACAGGGCTATCAAAGGAGTGACGGATGGGTCGGCATATTCGCTTCAACGCTTTCGACATGAATTGCGTTGGCCACCAATCCCCAGGCCTGTGGAGGCATCCGCGCGATAAGTCCTGGAAATACAAGGATCTGGATTACTGGCAGGATCTGGCTCGAACGCTCGAGCGCGGTATTTTCGACGGGATATTTATCGCCGACGTCATCGGCTATTACGACGTATACAAGGGTTCGAACTACCACGCGATCGAGCAAGCGGCGCAGATTCCAGTCAATGATCCCCTGCAGCTCGCTGCGCCGATCGCGCTTGCCACCGAACATCTCGGCATCGGCATTACCGCCTCGACCTCGTTCGAACACCCTTACACATTCGCCCGCCGTCTTTCGACCGCCGACCATCACACCAAGGGCCGCGTCGGCTGGAACATCGTTACCTCGTATCTGGAAAGCGGCGCTAAGAATGTTGGCCAGGCCGGCCTGAAAAGCCATGACAACCGCTACGAGGTCGCCACCGAATATGTCGAGGTGCTCTACAAGCTGTTCGAAGGCAGTTGGGAAGAGGGCGCGGTGCGGCGTGATCCGGTCCGCGGCATCTTCACCGACCCCAGCAAGGTTCACGAGATCGGCCACAAGGGCAAATTCTTCGAAGTGCCTGGCTACCATCTGTCCGAGCCGTCGCGCAGCGCACTCCGGTGCTCTATCAGGCGGGCGCCTCCGGTCCCGGCAAGGCCTTCGCCGCTGCGCATGCCGAGTGCGTCTTCGTCGGCGCGCCGACCAAATCGCTGCTCAAGGCCTATGTTGCCGAAATCCGTCAAAAGGCCGCTGCTGCCGGCCGCGATCCGAAGAAAGTTCTGATCTACAACCTCACCACACTGATCATCGACGAAACGGACGAAAAGGCCCAGAAGCGTTTCGAGGAGTATCAGAGCTATACGTCCTATGACGGCTCGCTGGTGTTCATGTCCGGCTGGAGCGGCATCGACTTCGGCCAGTATGCGCCGACCGACGCGCTCAAGAAGGTCGAGACCAATGCGATCGTTTCGATGGTCGAGCATTTCGCCGGCAAGGACAAGGCCTGGACCGTCGAGGAGCTGGCGAAGTGGGGCGGCATTGGCGGCGTCGGGCCGGTCTTCGTCGGCTCGCCCGGCACCATCGCCGACATCCTGCAGGAATGGGTCGATGAAACCGATGTCGACGGCTTCAACCTTGCTTATGCGGTGACGCCAGAAAGCTTCGAGGCCGCCGTCGACTTGCTCGTACCGGAATTGCAGAAGCGCGGCGTCTATCCCACGGCCTACAAGCCCGGCACGCTGCGCGAGAAGCTGTTCGGCGACGGCCCCTATCTTCCCACGACGCATCCCGCTGACGGGTACCGCGACATCGAAGCCGTCAAGCGCCGCGAAGCCGAACGCGCCTCGGTGGCCCGCTTGAAATCCGTGAATGCGTGATGGCCAATCTGCTGGACCTCCACGATGTCTCGCTGTCCTTCAAGGGTGTGCGAGCCCTGAATGCGCTGAGCTTCCGCGTTGCCAAGGGTGAGATCTGCGCCTTGATCGGCCCGAATGGCGCCGGCAAGAGTTCGCTTCTCAACGTCATCAACGGCGTCTATCGCGCCGACGCCGGCGACATTGTCTTCGACGGTTTGCGCTTCGAGGCGATCCATCCGCAGAAGGCAGCCCATCTCGGCATCGGCCGGACCTTCCAGCACAATGCGTTGTTTCGGCGCCTGTCGGTGCGCGAAAACGTGCTGGCCGGCCTTTCTCGTCATGGCACCGCCAGCTTTTTGGAAAACATCTTCCGGCTGGGCAGGGACAGCGCCGAGCGCCGCGGTTTTCTTGCCCGCGCCGAGCGCACCATGGCTTTCCTCGGGCTCGACCGCCATGCGGAAAGCATCGTTTCTACCCTGCCTTATGGGCTGCAGAAACGTGTTGATCTCGCACGGGCACTGGTCTCCGGCCCCAAGCTGCTGCTGCTCGACGAACCGATGGCCGGCATGAACCAGGAGGAGAAGAAGGAGATGAGCCGCGTGATCCGCGAGGTCAATCGCGTCTTCGGCTCGACCGTGGTGCTGATCGAACACGATGTCGGCATCGTGCTCAACCTCGCCAGCCATGTGGTGGTGCTCGACTATGGCCGCAAGCTCGCGGACGGGGCACCCGACGAGGTGCGCAAGAACCCCGACGTGATAGCCGCCTATCTCGGCACGGTTCACTGAGGAACTCATGTCCTATTTCCTTGAAACACTGGTCAGCGGTCTTTTTGCCGGAGTGATGTACTCACTCGTCGCGATCGGCTTCGTGCTCATCTACAAGGCATCCGGAGTCTTCAATTTCGCGCAAGGCTCGATGCTGCTTTTCTCGGCGCTGACCTTCGTCACCTTGACCGAGAAAGGCATGCCCTTCGTCCTGGCCTTCATCGTCACATCACTTGTCATGGTGGTGATGGCGATGCTGATCGAGTGGCTGGTGCTGCGGCCGCTGCGAAATCGCGATCCGTTGACCCTGTTCATGGCCACTTTGGGACTGAGCTATGTCATCGAGGGCTTTGCCCAACTGCTGATGGGCATGGATGTTCACATGCTCGATCTCGGCATCCCCGATGTCGCCGTACAGGTTGCCGGCATCTATGTCAGCCAGTTCGACATCATCGCCTCGCTGATCGCGGTGACGCTGGTCGCCACGCTGGCTATCGCCTTCAACAAGACGCGCATGGGCATCTCGCTTCGGGCGGTGGCTTCCGACACGCTTGCGGCACAGTCGATCGGCATCCGCCTGCCCGTCATCTGGCGCATCGTCTGGAGCGTCGCAGGCATCGTGGCGCTGGTTGCCGGCCTTGTCTGGGGATCGCGCCAGGGCGTGCAATATTCGCTGTCGCTGGTCACGCTCAAGGCGCTGCCGGTGCTGATCATCGGCGGCTTCTCCTCCATCCCGGGTGCGATCGCCGGCGGCCTGCTTGTCGGCGCCACCGAGGCGTTGGCCGACATCTATATCGGCCCGCTGGTCAATGGCAGCGTCTCCACCTGGTTTGCCTACATCCTCGCGATCGGCTTCCTGCTAGTGCGTCCGGCCGGCCTGTTCGGCGATCACGAAATCGAAAGGGTCTGATCGTGACCACGCTGCAGGAATCCGCTCCGTCCGAGCCGCTCCGCCGGCCCGCCTTTGGCGTCGGCACCATCGCCATCGTCGCTGGCCTGATCGCCGCCTTCGCCGTGCCGGCCCTTGCGGACGATTACTGGCTGAGCTCGATCATCATCCCGACGGTGATCATGGGGCTTGCCGGGATCGGCCTGAACCTGCTGATGGGTTATACGGGGCTTGTGTCGATTGGTTCGGCTGCCTTCATGTCAATCGGCGCCTTCTCGACCTACAATCTGCTGCTGCGCGCACCGTTCTTGCCGTTGCCGGTCGTCCTGATCCTTGCCGGCCTGATCGCGGCTGCTGCCGGTGTCATCTTCGGGCTGCCGTCGCTGCGCATCAAGGGCTTCTATCTCGGCGCTTCGACGCTGGGCGCCCAGTTTCTGTTCGAATGGCTGTTCACCAATTTCAGCTGGTTTTCGAATGACAGCCAGTCGCTGACCATCTCGGCGCCTCGACTGCAGATCCTTGACTACGATCTCCAGTCGGCCACCGGCCGCTACTATCTGGTGATTGCAACCACGGCGCTGCTCATCGCGTTGGCATTCGCCATCGTCAAAAGCCGGGTCGGCCGCGAATGGATGGCGATCCGCGACATGGATGTCGCTGCCTCGGTCATCGGCATTCGCGTCGCGCGCCGCAAACTGCTGTCCTTCGGCATAAGCTCGTTTTTCCTTGGCATCGCCGGCGCGCTCTGGGCCTTCGGATATCTCGGCACCTCGGACGCGCATGCGTTCAATCTCGAATCGTTCCAGATCCTGTTCATCGTCATCATCGGCGGTGTGGCAACCATCTTCGGCAACTTTCTCGGCGCCGCCTTCATCGTGCTGACGCCGATCCTGCTCGATCGGCTGTCGCTGGTTATCGATTTGTCATTCCTCGGCGATCAGGGCGCGCTGGCAAACCTGCAGCACATCATCTTCGGCACGATCATCATCGTGCTGCTGGTCAAGGAACCGGATGGATTGTCGAGCCTGGGAAGGCGCGGCGTGGAAGCCCTTCGCTCGCGAGCACGATCATCCAACTGAACTCAGACAGACGAAACACCTCGGCGCCGGGTCTTTCGCCTCCTCCCAAGCATCGGTCGTCACTTTCTCCAAACCACTCAAACCAAAGGTTGCACCATGTCATTGCTAACCAAGACCATGTCGCTGGCGGCCGCTGCCGCGATGGCTGTAACGCTGATGAGCAGCGCGTCCTTCGCCGAAGACGGCACCGGCCAACAGCTCTATCCGCTGTTTACCTATCGCACCGGCCCTTATGCCCCATCGTTCATTCCTTTCGGTGCCGGCAACATCGATTATCTCCCCTACATCAATGAGGTCGAAGGCGGCGTCGATGGCGTCAAGATCCTGGTCCAGGAATGCGAGACGGCCTACACGATCGAGCGCGGCATCGAATGCTACGAGCGCTACAAGAACGGCTATAACGGCTATCCGCATTCGAGCGGCCTCGATGTGGCCCTCACAGACAAGGCTCGCATCGACAAGATCCCGATCGTCAGCCCTGGCGGTGGCCCAGAACATCGCCACCGACGGTCGCGTCTTTCCCTACCAGTATCCGCTGGTGTTCGACTACTGGAGCGAAGCCCAGATCATCGTCGATTACATCGCCCAGCAGGCCGGCGGCTATGACAAGCTCAAGGGGCTGAAGATCGCCACGCTCTATCACGATAGCGGCTATGGCCGCGATACGATCGAGCCGCTCGGCATCCTCGCCAAGAAATATGGCTTCGAAGATATCCAGATCCCGGTCCCGCATCCCGGCGAACAGCAGCAGACGCAGTGGCAACAGATCCGCCGTGCAAACGCCGACTGGGTCTTTCTGCGCGGCTGGGGCGTGATGACGCCGGTGGCGATCAAGACAGCGGCCCGTGTCGGCTTCCCCGCCGATCGGATCATCGGCGACATCTGGAGCGGTTCGGAAGACGACGCCCGTCCGGCGGGCGCTGCCGCCAAGGGTTATCTCGCCGTCTCCGTCTTCCCGCCGGGCACCAACTACACCATCCTGAAGACGCTCAAGGCCAATATTCTCGACAAGGGGAAGTCCGACCTGAAGGACAATTCGAAGTTCGGCACGGTCTACTACAATTACGGCGTGATCGAAGCCATCACCTTCGTCGAGGCGCTGCGCACCGGCCATAAGAAATTCGGTAACAGGCCATTGACCGCCGCCGAAGGCCAGTGGGCGCTCGAAAACCTCGACATCGATCAGAAGCGGATCGCCGAGCTTGGCGCGGAAGGCCTCATCAGTCCGCTGAAAACCTCCATAGACAACCACAAGGGCGAAACCATCGCCGCCAAGATCATCCAATGGAACGGTCAGTCCTGGGACACAAGGACCGATTGGATCAAGGCCGATGCTTCGCTGTTTGCCGACGTCATCAAGGCAAAGGCTGCCGCCTACGCCAAGGAAAAGGGCATCCAGCCCCGCGTGGCGACGAACTGACACCAGACCGCACTGACAGGATTGATCCATGACCATTGCAGCAAAAAGCTTCCTCGATATCCAGAATATGGAAGCGCTCTATGGTCAGGCGGTCCTTGCTGTGCGCGACGTGTCGCTCAAGGTCGAGCAGGGCAAGATCGTTGCCCTGCTCGGCGCCAATGGCGCGGGCAAGACAACGACGCTGAAGGCGGTTTCCAATCTGCTCGGACCTGAGCGCGGCAAAGTCAGCCGAGGCAGCATCGTCTGGCAGGGCGAGCCGGTCAGCGGCCTCTCGGCGTCTCGGCTCGTCGCCAAAGGCGTGGTGCAGGTGCTGGAAGGCCGCCATTGCTTCGCCCAACTGACGGTCGAAGAAAACATCCTCTCGGGCGGCTTCGTCCGCAAGCCAAGCAGGGCAGACCTGCAGCGCGACGTCGAACGGATCTACACATGGTTTCCGCGCCTCAAGGATAAGCGCAAGGTCAAGGCCGGCCTGACCTCCGGTGGCGAACAGCAGATGTTGGCCATCGGCCGCGCGTTGATGACCAAGCCGAGCCTTGTGCTGCTCGATGAACCGTCAATGGGGCTCGCGCCGATCATCGTGCAGGAAATCTTCGAGATAATCCGCACCCTGAACAGCGAGCAGGGCGTCAGCTTCCTGCTTGCCGAGCAGAACGCCAATCTCGCGCTTCGCTACGCTGACTACGGCTACATCCTTGAAAACGGGCGCGTCGTTCTGTCGGGAACGGCAGAGGAACTGCGAGCCCGTGAGGATGTCCAGGACTTTTACCTGGGCGGTGCCAATGCCGCCAAACCACACTGACAGCCTCGCCCGCACCGGGTGAGGCCAACTCCAGGAAAATGCGAATGACACAGATCGATGCTGCATGGGGTGCAGGCCCCGGCGCTCGCTATGAGACACTGGCCGAACGGTTCCGGCCGATATTTGCGCAGATCGCCACCGGCGCGGTCGAGCGGGAGCTCAACCGTGAACTGCCGGTGGCGGGGATTGCGAAGTTGAAGCAGGCGGGTCTGGGCGCGCTGCGTATACCCGAAGCCGAAGGTGGTCTTGGCGCGACGCTGCCTGAGCTGGCCAACATCCTGATCGAACTGTCGGAGGCCGATTCCAATATCACCCAGGCGCTGCGCGGTCATTTTGGGTTTGTCGAGGATGTCGTCAACAAGACGGCCGGCGAGAGCCGCAAACGCTGGACCGAGCGCATTGCCCACGGCGAGATCGCCGGCAATGCCTGGACCGAGATCGGCGATGCCAAACAGGACGTCTTCTCGACCCGCATCTCGAAGAAGGGCGACCGGCTGGTGCTCAACGGCACCAAATACTACACCACCGGCTCGCTGTTTGCCGACTGGATCGATGTCGGCGCGACGGGGCTTGACGGCGAAGGCATCGTCTTGCAAGTGCGTCGCGACGATCCGGGCGTCGATGTCATCGACGACTGGAACGGGTTTGGCCAAACGCTCACGGCCAGCGGCACCACCATCTTTACCGACGCCACAGTCGACCCGGACGATGTCGTCGTCGACGATGACAAGTTCCGCTATGGCGCTGCCTTCTACCAACTGGTGCATCTTGCTACGCTGGCCGGTATCGGTCGGGCGATGGCCAACGAGACCGCTGCCGCCGTTGCCGCGCGCAAGCGCTCATACTCCAATGCCGCCGGTTCGCGCTCGAGCCAGGATCCGCAGGTGCTTCAGGTCGTCGGCCGTATTCGCAGCAACGCCTATGCGTCTGGCGCCATCGTTCTGCAGGTCGCGCAAGCCATCGAACGCGCCTATCAGGCACACTTTGCCGGCGATGCCGATGCCGAGGAAAAGGCCAACGCCATCGCCGAACTCGAGACGTCGCAAGCGGTGACGGTCGTTACGAATCTGGTTCTTGAAGCGTCGACGATCATCTTCGATGCGCTGGGTGCGTCCTCGACCAGGAAACCGATTGGCCTCGATCGTCATTGGCGCAATGCTCGTACCCTGTCGTCACACAACCCACGCATCTATAAGGATCGCATCGTTGGCGACTACGCAGTCAACGGCACGCCACCACCATATCAGTGGCGGATCGGGCACAGCCCGTTGTAAGCCATGCACACGACCTTCAGCGCGATGCGCTGGCAAATCCCGGGTGTCGACACGGCCTACTTACAGGCCGTCTCTGGGCAATAATCATTTGATCTACGCGGGTACAAATCAAAATCTACTCGCATTATAGATTAACAAAAATTCGCCGACGAATCTCCTTCGGCGATACGTGAATTTTCCCACCTGTCGCCGAAGGGGTCGGCGCTCTGGACAACCTCATCCGGAAAGGCGCCGCGACCCTCTGAGCGTAGAACGCTGGCCAAACCAAGTGCCCTATTCGCAAACCACACGGTACCGCTTGCCGGGCTCGCTGACGTTCTTGCAGACAAGCAGCTTGTGCGGCTCGGAAGAGGAGAGCGGAGGACTTGCGACCCGCGATGCACGTCTGTTTGATGTCTTGTGACTTGCCGCACGGCGCGGCTCGAGCCTTTCCGGCTCCTGTGGCGCAACCGGAAACACGCTGGTTTCGATCTGTGGCTGCTGCAGGGATGGCGGCTCTTTGTCAAAGAATCGCCTGGCATCAAGCGATCTCGGAATAACCACCGCACCATCATCGCTGCGCGCGCAGCCGCTGCCCAACAGTAAAGCCAGCCCCAGGAAAAAAGGCAGTATCCGTCCAAACATAAGCACAACCCTATACCCCGGCTTGCGGGTCGCCGACAACCGGCGCAATGGGCACGAAGAAAGGGCGGCATTCCTTGCCGCCCTTTCGAAATTGTCGAGATGCGAGGACCTTTAAAAGCCCATACCGCCCATACCGCCCATGCCGCCCATGCCGCCGCCGGGCATACCACCCGGCATGCCGCCACCAGCCGACTCCTTCTTCGGAGCCTCGGCGATCATGGCTTCGGTGGTGACGAGCAGGCCGGCGACCGAGGCCGCGTCCTGCAGAGCCGTGCGCACGACCTTGACCGGATCGACGATACCCATGGCGATCATGTCGCCATATTCGCCGGTCTGGGCGTTGTAGCCGAAGGTCGCGCCCTTGTTCTCGAGGATCTTGCCGGCAACGATCGATGCTTCCGCACCGGCGTTGGCCGCGATCTGACGGGCCGGAGCCTGCAGCGCGCGACGCACGATCGCGATGCCGGCGGTCTGGTCGGAGTTGGCGCCGGTGACGGTGATGGCCAGCGAAGCGCGCAGCAGGGCGACGCCGCCGCCGGGAACGATGCCTTCTTCGACGGCCGCGCGGGTCGCGTTGAGGGCGTCATCGACGCGGTCCTTCTTTTCCTTGACTTCCACTTCGGTCGCACCGCCGACGCGGATGACGGCAACGCCGCCCGCCAGCTTGGCGAGACGTTCCTGCAGCTTCTCCTTGTCGTAGTCCGAGGTGGTCTCCTCGATCTGCTGCTTGATCTGGGCGACGCGGGCCTGGATTTCTTCCTTCTTGCCGGCGCCGTCGACGATGGTGGTGTTCTCCTTGGAGATCGACACCTTCTTGGCGCGGCCGAGCATGTCGAGGCCGACATTCTCGAGCTTGATGCCAAGGTCTTCGGAAATGACCTGGCCACCGGTGAGGATGGCGATGTCTTCCAGCATGGCCTTGCGGCGATCACCGAAGCCCGGCGCCTTGACGGCAGCGATCTTCAGGCCGCCACGCAGCTTGTTGACGACCAGCGTGGCCAGGGCCTCGCCTTCGACGTCTTCCGAGATGATGACCAGCGGCTTCGAGGTCTGCACGACAGCCTCGAGGATCGGCAGCATGGCCTGCAGGTTGGAGAGCTTCTTCTCGTGGAGCAGGATGTAGGCGTCTTCCAGATCCGCAACCATCTTTTCGGCGTTGGTGACGAAGTAGGGCGAGAGATAGCCGCGGTCGAACTGCATGCCTTCAACGACTTCGAGCTCGGTCTCGGCGGTCTTGGCTTCCTCGACCGTGATGACGCCCTCATTGCCGACCTTCTGCATCGCTTCCGCGATCATCGAGCCGACCGAAACGTCGCCATTGCCGGCGATGGTGCCGACCTGGGCAACCTCTTCCGAGGTCTTGATCTTCTTGGCGTTCTTGATCAGCGTCGCGACGACGTCGGCGACGGCGAGGTCGATGCCGCGCTTGAGGTCCATCGGGTTCATGCCGGCGGCAACCGACTTGTGGCCTTCCTGGACGATCGACTGTGCCAGAACGGTCGCGGTGGTGGTGCCGTCGCCGGCGATGTCGTTGGTCTTCGAAGCAACTTCGCGAACCATCTGCGCGCCCATGTTCTCGAACTTGTCTTCAAGCTCGATTTCCTTGGCGACGGTGACGCCGTCCTTGGTGATGCGCGGTGCGCCGAACGACTTGTCGATGACGACGTTGCGGCCCTTGGGGCCGAGCGTGACCTTCACCGCGTCGGCGAGGATGTTGACGCCGCGCAGCATGCGCTCACGAGCGTCGCGGGAGAATTTTACGTCTTTGGCAGCCATTTTTTACTCCTGGGCATTTCGCCCGAAATTCAGATTGGATGGTGCGGATGAAAGGCGGCGGCGTGTCAGCCGATGACGCCCATGATGTCCGCTTCCTTCATGATCAGAAGGTCTTCGCCATTGAGCTTGACTTCGGTGCCCGACCACTTGCCGAACAGGATGCGGTCGCCGGCCTTGACGTCCAGCGGGACGAGCTTGCCGACCTCGTCACGGGCGCCGGAACCGATGGCGATGATCTCGCCTTGCTGCGGCTTTTCCTTGGCGGTATCTGGGATGATGATCCCGCCGGCGGTCTTCGCTTCGGACTCGACGCGGCGAACGACCACGCGGTCATGCAGCGGCCGGAAATTCGACTTTGCCATTTTTGGATGTCCCTGGTGCTGTTGAACGGTTCTCCGTTGCCGGAGCGTGGTTAGCACTCGCCTGTGGCGAGTGCTAACGCGACCGTGAGATAGGTAGTAGGTTCGTACTAGTCAAGACGGAATAGGGACGGCCGAGGAGCAAAAGATTTGGAATCGGCGCGGAAGCAGCAGGCCTCTTTATGTCAGGAGAAAGCTCTTTCTGCATCTTTGCTGCCAGTAGCTCGTCCCCTCCGGCTCAAGACATCTCCGCCAGCGGCGCCTGCCTGGTGTGGCCGGAGGGGAAGGGCCTGAACGGCAGTTCGCCCAGTGACTTTTCGGCGAAGAGCGCCGCGCGGATATCCTCCGGGTCGGCGCGCATCAGGAAGCAGATCATGCTGCTCTGACCCCTGAAAACTGGACTGTTCGAAAGTGGAGCTTTCCGCGGTAGCGTCCCTTGGCGGGGAGGAGCGGAGAAGGCATCGAAGTTTTCGGACGCGCAGAAGGCGTTTATTTTGAAGTAGGGAGCAGACGGGATTCCTGTCGCGGAGATCTGTCGGCGGGCGGGAATCAGCCAGACGACCTACTTCAACTGGCGAGGTTGGCCGGACACGCCGCAGCCGGGGCGCGCGGCCGCAAAGGAGGCAGGAAATTCGCGCTCGCCAAGACGGATATTCGCCCCGCGCAGTCTGCTATGTGGCTCAATGCGACACTTCCGACCCCGATCTCTGCTAAGAACTCGGGATTGAGCGCGTCATCTTAAACCGATATGTCGGGCCCAAGGGTGAACTTAGAGCATGCGGAAGCGAGTGCTCGGTCATGCCTGAAAGTACTGACGCATTGCTCAACATCGTAAAGACTAAAAGGCAATAGTGGCAGCCGTGTTAAACAATCGGCTCCTCGAAGGTAAAAAAACGTGCAGCACGAAAATCCTCATCCGTCCGTTCCAACGACGCTCGCCCCGCTTCGGAACCAGGTATTTCGTTCGATCTGGATATCTACACAGATATCCAGCCTGGGATGGCTCGTGCAAACAGTCGCCATCAGTTGGCTCATGGTCACCATTTCGGCTTCGGATCTGTTGGTCGCGCTCGTGCAGGCCGCATCCACATTACCGGTATTCTTCCTCTCAATCCTCGCGGGAGCCATCGCCGACAACTTCAGCCGCCGATGGGTGATGTTTGCGGGGCACTGCTTGATAGCATTGGCATCAACGACGCTGATGGTTTCAGTGGGTCTGGGATTTGTCCATCCTTGGCTGATACTCGGATTGGGTTTCCTGGCTGGCTGCGGCTTCGCGTTAACTGATCCGGCCTGGCATGCGTCCGTGGGCGATATCCTCCACAAGCGCGACATTCCGGCTGCTGTGACACTTATGTCTGTCGGATACAACATTGTGCGCAGCGTTGGTCCGGCTTTGGGGGGCGTGATCCTGGCCTTCTTTGGACCGCTGGCCGCTTTCGCTTTGGCCGCGCTGAGTGATGTGGCGCCTCTAAGCGCAATATGGCGCACCAAATGGCAAGTTCGCTCTTCGCCTCTCCCTCGTGAGAGAATGACGATGGCGATTCATGACGGAGTGCGCTTCACGGTGATCTCCCTGGAGATCAGGTCGGCGATCGCCCGTGCAGCCCTTTTCGGCTTGGCAAGCATCTCCATCCTCGCGCTGCTGCCTCTCGTCGTCCGGGACAAGCTGGCAAGCGGGCCGATCGTCTACGGTATTCTGTTGGCCGGCTTCGGCATAGGCGCTTTCATCGCGGGCATGAGCAACGGCTTCCTGAGGCGGATCACGTCTCAAAACAGGCTGGTGGCGTTCGCCTCTGTCGCTTGCGCAGCATGTTGCCTTTCACTGGCACTGACCTCGTCGGTCGCTGTGGCAGCAATTTTTATGGCGCTCGGGGGCGCGGGTTGGCTGATCACCTGGACGGGCATTGACGTGTCGGTGCAGTTGGCAAGCCCAAGGTGGGTAGTCGGCCGCACGCTCTCGATCTACTACGCCTTGAGCGCTGGCGGTATGGCCGCCGGCAGCTGGATCTGGGGGTCCGTCGCGCAGAACTACTCCTTGACCTGGGCTTTGGAGGGTGCCGCGGGGGCTCTGTTGCTGGTTGCAGCAGCGGGGATACTGTTGCCGATACGTCCATGGGAAGAAACGGATCAGGAAAGTTCGGATTTTCCCGCACCCGAGCTGGCACTCGATCTGAAGCCAAGGAGTGGCCCGATCGTTGCCAAGGTCGACTATTTCATATCCGAGAAGAATATCGACGCCTTTCTCGGCTGCATGCGCACAAAGCGGCACGCTCTTAGCCGTGCCGGCGCACGAAACTGGACGCTCCAACGAAACCTTCAAACGCCTTCGGTTTGGACAGAGACATTCCGCACGCCCACCTGGATGGACTTTCTGCGTCTGAACCATCGGCTCACGGCCGCGGATAAGGAAGCAGACGAACATCTTCTCGCGCTGCATGATGGCGAACTTCCTCCGCACACAGTGCTTTCGATCGAACGAACGACCGAGGCAGCTCGTACCCGCTCAACAGTCTTTTCTCGTCCTCCGAGGTGACGTCGTGATGAGCTGTTAGCCGATGAACAGACGCGATCACCCCTGGGCTTTGGCCTGAACGCGCGCCAGTGAGCGTGACACGCACTAACGTTTGATCTCGAGCGTTGCTGGCGGGCTCATCTCGAACCTGCCCTGTTGGGCCGACCTCGCTGAAGCGAGGCAGGGCCATAACCGCGAGCTTCCCAGTATTTGAGTTCGTGTTGAAATGGTGCGCGTTCGACGGCTGGGCCTGCTTTGTCGGCGAAATGTCTGATTTGACTGGCTTAAGCCAATGCCGCTCGTACCACACAAAGGCTGTGGGAGAGGCCCTTGTTGCTGACCTATCAAATCGTTGATGTTTTCACGCGAACGCGGTTCGGCGGCAATCCGCTAGCAGTGGTGCTCGGTTCGGACAACTTGACAACTGATCAGATGCAGGCGGTTGCACCGGAGTTCAACTCCTCCGAGACGAGCTTTGTCTTGCAGCCGGCCGATGCGCACCACACGGCTCAGGTGCGTATCTTCACGCCGACGCTGGAGGTGCCGTTTGCGGGTCATCCGACTATCAGCGGGGCTTTTGTGCTGGCCGGTGCGGGCAACGGCGCCAAGGGGAAGAGTTTGTGTCCGAGGAGAAAGCCGGCTGGTTCATGTAGGCATCGTATGGGACGGTGTTCGCCAGCTGAAGACAGCCGAGGACCTGGTCGCCGAGAGCAGGGGTGCATCGTTGTGTCTCGACATACGCGGCCAAATGCATCGCCGCCAACGCCTCGATCCGGGTGTTGCGGCGCACGGGACGGGAAAAGCGCAGCACCCAATCGGAGTGCGTCTGCGCCATCAGATTGGCAAGCTCGATGCTTCGCGCGGAGGCCGTCACCAGATGCAGCGCCAGGTTCTGGCTGACCTTCGGTTGCGGGGAGCGAAGCAGGGAAATGTCCAGCACGGCAGCCAATCCGCCATTGGTGTCGAAGATCGGCGCGGCAGTGCAGGAGAGCGGCGTATGGGTCGTATCGAAATGGCCAGTCTGATGGATGGTCATCGCCTCGCCGGTGCTGATGCAGGAGCCGACGCCGCATGTTCCGGTGCGGCTTTCCGACCACTCGGAGCCGAGATAGAGCCCCGCCGAGCGCAATTGTCCATGAAGAGCGGATCGCCGAGGAAGTCGACGGTTACGCCCTTTGCGTTTGCCAGGAGCAATACAATACATAGTTCTGGCCCGCCACCTGCTTGAAAAGCGTTTCCAGGCCGCTACGGGCGATCGCGATCAGTCTTTCGGACTGCTCGCGATGTTCGCGAAGCTGTGTTTCGGGAACGATATAGGCTTCCGCGGGCCGGGCTGGGCCAGCCACGCGTCCTCCTCCCAGACAAGGCCTACTCGGCCCGAAGCTGATGAGGTGGAACGGCCCTTCTCAAACGGCATCGAATGCCTAACGTGGTCGTGTTGAAACGCCACAAAAAGGAAGGACCGCTCCATGGAGAAGATTACCACAGTCGGGCTTGATCTGGCCAAATCCGTTTTTCAAGTTCATGGCATAGCCGAAGAAGGACCCGTGATTGTACGCCGTACACTGCGTCGGTCGCAGGTTCTGGACTTCTTTCGCAAGTTGCAGCCTTGCCTCGTGGGTATGGAAGCTTGTGGCAGCGCGCATTATTGGGCTCGGGAAATTCAGGCCCTGGGTCATACGGTTCGGATGATGCCACCCGCGCACGTGAAGGCCTACCTCAAACGCAACAAAACCGATGCTGCAGACGCTGAAGCTATCTGCGAGGCAGTCACGCGGCCGACCATGCGCTATGTTCCGGTAAAAACACAGGACGAGCAGGCTGCCGGAATGGTGCTCAAAGCGCGAGATTTGCTTATCCGCCAGCGCACTCAAACAATCAATGCCCTGAGAGCTCATCTTGCCGAACTGGGCATTGTCAGGGCGACCGGTCTGGTCGGAATCGTCCGCCTTGCCGCCATAGTACGCGACGACAGTGACCTGAGATTGCCGGGTGCAGCGCGAATGGCTTTGGAAGAGCTCGTTGAGCAAATCGAGACCGTGACGGCACGCATTGAAAGGCTCGATCGAAAAATCCTTGAGGCTATAAGAAAAGATGACAACGCCCGACGCTTGACGGCGATCCCCGGCGTGGGTCCGATCATTGCGGCGACCGTCCGGGCAGTAGTCCCTGATCCTGCCGGCTTTAAAACCGGTCGGGACTTTGCTGCCTGGATTGGGTTGACACCACGCGCACATTCCAGCGGAGGAAAAGAACGGATCGGTTCGATCTCAAAGCGCGGAAACCAGCAATTGCGCACGCTGCTTGTCGCTGGAGCAACGTCGGTCCTCAAGCTCGCCCGTCGTGGCCTCCAGGCATCACCATGGATAGCGGCGATGATATTGCGCCGCCCGTTCAAGGTTGTCGCGGTCGCTCTCGCAAACAAGATCGCGCGCATCATCTGGGCTCTTCTCGTTCACGGCGATAACTATAGAGGAGCGAAGATGATCGCCCAAGCTTAGGTTTTAGAGCTTTCTGGCCAGTCGGTCGGAGAGGCAGGCAAGGTGCCAATTGTGATGACCCAACGGGACGACATCCCGAAGCAAATCAGACCGCAAAATCGCAGGCGCGTTACAGCGCGAGAAGCTGATTAGGCGATTTGCTCCGCGGATCTCATCGTGACCGTGGCTGCCAGAAAACAGGCCGGACATATGACTGCACCGTCCATATTTGGGAAATACATGAGGAAATATCTTGCCAAGCGGGCCGTTCCACATATGCGATTTTGGCCAACTTGCGGAACAATCGGAGAACTTCACGGCTTGCTCTCCTCGGGTTGGAGGAGCATGGCGACATTTTCGGGGGCAAATTTGAATCCTCTGCGGTCGGGAATTCGCTCAGCGGAGATCGAGTAGCGTGGCCGCTTTGGATCGATGCCGTGATCCGGAACCGTTCGCTTCCGGTGCGGAACTCGCGTCCGAAGTCCGAAGGGGCCAATCCGAATTGCTCTGCGAGAAGGGATGGTTCCGCAGCCACCTGGCTGCATTATCGACGCTGGGGTCGTCCAGAATGTCGACAACCGAGCGACGCTCGAGATCGACCATGATGGTCCCGTATCGTGTCGCGCGTCGCCAGCTCCAGTCATCGATGCCAACCACCCGGATCTCGGAGGCGCAGTGAGCAACCGCGGCATCACGCTTCAGTTGCCGCAGGATGGTGTCGTCGCTGACCGGCATGCCGAGCCGTTGCATGAGGCGCTCGCCAGGACGGCTGCCCGTGCTATGGCCGAGCAGGCCGACAATCTCCACGACCCTTGTCGTCCGGCGCGCATAAGGGGAAGCAACCGTCGGCAGTCGGTCGTAAGCGGGTAGCTGATGCCGTTCAGCGATGGTAGTTCCAAGGCATGAGCGCCTCGATAGCGCTGTTTGGCCAGCCATTGGCGATGCGCTCGAGGGTCTGGGTGAGCCAGGCGTGCGGATCGACCTGGTTCATCTTGGCGGTGGTCAGCAGCGTGGCGATGGTGGCCCATGTCCGTCCGCCGCCGTCGCTGCCAGCGAAGAGGCTGTTCTTTCGGGTAATTGTCTGTGGCCTGATGGCGCGCTCGACGGTGTTGGAGTCGATTTCGATGCGGCCGTCGGTGAGGAAGCGCTCCAGCGCGGCACGCCGGCCGAGCGCATAGCGGATCGCCTCGGCGGGCTTCGATTTTCCCGACAGCTTCGGCAGCTCCTTTTCCCACAGCGCAAAGAGAGCGGCAACGACGGCGGCGGATTTCTCCTGACGCGCAGTTATCCGTACTGCCGGGTCCTGGCCGCGTACGGCCTCCTCGGCGGCCCACAGTGGGGCCATCTGCGCCACCGTCTGCGAGGCGATAACGGAGGAGCCTGCGGCATGCAGTTCGTAGAACTTGCGCCGCACGTGCGACCAGCACGCCGCCAGCGTCACGCCGTCGTTGCCCCGATCGGATCGGGCCAGCCGGTTATAGGCGGCGTATCCGTCGACTTGCAGGATCCCGCGATAGCCGTCCAGATGACGGGCAACACATTCGCCGGCGCGGCTGTCCTCGAAGCGATAGACAACAATGGGCGGTCCACTGCCGCCAAAGGGCCGATCATCGCGGACATAGGTCCAGAGGTAGGCCGTCTTGGCCTTGCCAGATCCCGGCGCCAGCGTTGGCAGCGTGGTCTCATCGGCGAAGACCCGCTCCCCCTGCTTGATGCGGGTCAGTGCGTAATCGGCGAGCGGCTCGAGCTCGAAACCGAGCTTGCCCATCCACTGCGCCATCTGTGACCGGTCGATCTCGACCTGATCGCGGGCATAGATCGCTTCCTGGCGGTAGAGCGGCAGGCCATCGGCGTATTTCGACACCGCGATCTGCGCCAGCAGCGCTTCGGTCGGAATGCCGCTTTCGATGATGCGGGCGGGCGCGGCTGCCTGGATGACGCCGTCCCAACCCTTGTAGGCATATTTGGGGCGACGCGTGACGATCACCCGGAACTTCGCCGGGGTGACATCGAGCCGTTCGGAGACGTCCTCGCCGATCAGGATCTTTTCCAGCGCTTCGCAGCCAGCAGGCGTCTCGGGCTCGATGACCACCTCGATCCGTTCGAGATGGGCCGCAAAGCCTTTGCGAGGGCGCGAGGCGCGCTTCGCTTTCGAGCCGCCCGCAGACTTCTCCATCTGCGCTTGGATGGCCGCCACGCCGGTTTCGATCTCGTCGAAGACCAGAGCGTACTGCTCCTCGCTCAGCGCACCGGCCCGCAACCTTTCGGAGCGGCTGCCGAAGCGCGACCGCTCCAGCATCTTCACCACCGCCGTCAGTCGTGCGATCCGCTCCTCGGCGCTCTTGTTGACCAACTCGAGATGCGTATTGTGGGCTTCGAGATCGGCATTACGCTCTTCCAGACCGGCGGCTTTTTCGGCCATGGCAACAACCATCGCCTTGAGCGCGTCAACGTCGTCCGGGAGCGCGAGATCGGGTGCCGACATGGCCAAAATCAGAGCATATTCGCGGGCAATTTTCCCGCGTTTTCAGCTCCCTGATTCATCATGCCGCAGGGTTTTACCCAACCGATTGCGGCCGCCTGACGGTCTCCGTTCGAACCCGTTTCCAGTCCATTCCGTCAACCAGAGCCATGAGCTGAGCATGATTGAGCTGGACCCGGTGGTGGCCGATCCGCGGCCAGCAGAACTTCGCCTCATCCAGCCGCTTGGCATAAAGACACACGCCGCTGCCGTCCCACCAGACGATCTTGATCCTGTCCGCGCAGTTCGTTTCATAATGCATCCCCTTGTCAGAGTCCGGGCAGTCGGACGACTTTATCGTATTGATATTGCTCGTAGAACTTCG
>NZ_JAMYOE010000075.1:0-16915 GCF_040319695.1 Mesorhizobium sp. M0898
CAAAGAGCGTCGCCGTGGCCAGAATTATTCCCTGGCTGCGGCCCGCCCTCGGCGATGATCTCTGTCGCATCTGTGCCGCCGAACGTCTGGTGGTTCATGTGGGCTTCCAAACTTCGTCGGCTGCTGCTGCTACAAGCTCTCTAGTCGAGATGCTCGCATCCCTTCCTACGGGGCCGTTGGGATGGGTGGGATTGTGGATTGACATATCGCCTCCCTTCAGGCTCGTTAACATGTGATTTGCCGCCGGCAGGCGAGATCGTCGGAACAGGGCTCGCGTTTCGGCGTCGATCACTGCGCTACGCTTGCGACACTTGACTTTTCTGGCTGCAACATAACCGGGTGACCTGTGTCTCGGTGAGCTTGACGCTCTGCTAATTGATTGCTGCCGCCGAACCCTGACCTCTCTGCAGATCCGTTCGCGATCAGCCGCGACGAGGCGGTGGTGACACCCCGCGCTCGCACCCTCCAGACGGGACAGGAGCAATGCCGCTGCTGGGCGGATGACAGCGGGCTCCTGTGAGGTACGCGGCAAAGCTCAATTTGGCTGGACCGCACCCAACAGTGCAGCGTCTGTCGCATTGATCTGGATCGTTCGAGCAAGATTCTATAGACCTCCTCGGCCAGAGACGGATCATTCACCCTGCTTTACGCAATTGGCGTGCCACCTAAGAGGCCGTGCGTGCAAGAGGCTCAACGCCAAGGTTCGCGCCGCAACGGCGGAATACTTGCGCCCCAATAAGTCGGGTTCCGAACATGGACGTCTTGAACCGGACAGGGTTATCACAGAAGGTGACATCCGGAACATGGGGTGGCCCGGCAGCACAGTGGGTAGCGTCTGTGCTTATCGGCTTATCGAAGCCACGCTGAGAAACCACCGGACCGACGCCATGATAACCTGCAGGCTTATGAAGAAGCGCGTGGATTCCGATCTTCTACGCGAGGTGATCGCCTATGCCGTCGGGCCCCCGATGGACTCGGAACGCCCAATAGTGCGCGTCCTCCTCCCCGATGTATCTTGCGTTGCTCAGATATTGTACTGGTGTAAGGACGCCCGCCTGCTGGAGACACAACACTTCATTTTCAAACGACGTTGCCTCCGAATAGCTCCTTTCAGTGCTTACCACCACAAATCCGTTCGAGCGCGTCACGCGGACCAACTCGCGCAGGCCATGCGGCCGGACATGTCCAAGTGTGAAGACGCCGCAGCACACGGTCATATCATAGCTCGCGCCGGAATAGTCCGAGAGTGGTCTATTGAGGTCAACGTCCCCTTGGACATGGCGGTAGGTGCCGGTTTGCCTCGCCATTTCGGCCATCGTCTCGCAGAGATCAAATCCGTCGATCAAACGGAAGCCGAGATGATCCAGTTCAATGCCAACTAGGCCTGTACCGCAGCCAGCGTCCAGGATTGTCATGGCTGCTCGTTCTCTGCCGATATAGGCCGCTTGCACGGCGCCCGCCATTTCAGCCACGATCAAGGGGCTGCGGTAGTGTTCGCGCTCGAGGTCCAACTCGTAGGACCCAGCCCAGTCACGATAATATCCGGCCAAAAGTTTGGCGTCACCGTCGAGCGCATGTGATGCCTTGATCCGCTTTTGCGCGGCTTGTCGAAGTGCGTTTTGGTCGGCCAACGTATTCATAAATTCCTCGTGTAGAGTAGATGCAAGCTGGCCACCTTCGGAATCTGAGGGCCAAGAACTGCCTGTTCAAAAAAACATGCTGCCCAGTCCTGCTCGAAGCTCGTCGTTGCCAAATTTCAAACCCGCCTTTGCCCAGCGTCTTTCCTTCGCCATCACCCCATCCCTCCCGTCTACAAGCGAAGCCGGCTCAACGAGCGGACGTTTTTGCGGATTGCCACTGTGAGCCAGGCCCGTCGTCCAGCTGCGGGACATTCAATTTTGGTCATTTCGCTTCTTCATGCTGAGTTCGTCTCGGAGTGAACGGCGCGCGCTTCAACGACAAACGCCGCGCCAACGCCTCGAACGCGGTGAGCGCGGTTAGATACCGGAGGTCGTAATGAGAGTCGTCCATGTCTGATCAGTAGCTGCGGAGCACCCATGGCCGTCTCTCGAACCCCCCGGGAGTCGCCGTTGCTAGCCCACCGGTCTCAGCTTCGACAAGCTGTCATCCAGCCGCTGATCTCCGAAAGCCCGCAGACGCCTGACTGGCAAATCTCACAGCAGCAAGTTGCATGCCTGCTGGGCGCGATGTGCGCTATGCCCGTCGTCACAACGGCGTAATGCAGGCGCATTCGTCCAGACGGAAACGCCGCAGGCTCGAAGCGCTTTACGTCAATAGTCCCTATGATTGTGAAATCTGCTTCAACAGTTCGTCCCGCGCAAGCCAAACGAGCCAATCTTCGTCGTCTATTCCCTGTGAAGGCAAGCGAAGGGCTGATCCTTGCGGTTCTTGATGAAGATAGCCGTAGCGATCGACAACGCCGTTTTCGATGAGCCAGTCCGCGACCAGCGCGTAAATAAAATCTGGCGACCACTTAGCCCACGCCAGTCCAAACGCAATGCGACCAATAAAGGCTGAAAGATCGCGGCCTCTAAAGTCCTCCCTCAACCAGACGTCGCCGTGATACGCTACCAGCCCGGTTATCCTGCGAGCACTCGGCGCGTAGCAGCTACACGAGGAACCTGGGCTGGCTTTGAGGTTTGGATCCGCGAACCATGCTCTGAGCGACCCAAGGTGCTCAGCAAGGCTTGTGTTGGACAGATCATCCAAACGCATTGCCTGGACATGCGCTACTTTTCCATCCCGGTCCCGCCCGATGATCCAAAACGCCGTTCCAGACTGAAGGTCAGAACAGTCCGGCCGAAAGCTTGGAAACGTCGGAAACTTTCCGGGGATTCTGCGGGTAATCCCGACATACTGCTCAAAATCGTCGCCCGTGGTAATGTGGAGACCGGACTTGCGCCCCAGTTCGTCTGCTGCACAAATGTACTTCGAAATCTCCAGTGTCGTTACGTTGCTTTGCACGCCAATACTCCTTGTTAATGCGCTGAAAAAAGCGGAGTGTCTACATGTCACAGGCCGGCACCGATATTACGAGATCTGATTGCTGGCACACCTCTTCATGCTCCGAAGCGCCGTCGCTAGCTGGCGGCCAACTGCCGGACGTCGACTATGTCGGCTTCGGCGGTGGGCGTCGGGCGGGCGCCTCACCTCAATCCTTGCTTTTCATGCCGTTTGCTCGGCCGCACGCATTTCGATATGAGAACCACGGTGACATCACGCCTGCACGAGGAGCTAAGCGGCTACACTAGGCCGGACCGGTGTTCATTGATCGCTCCGCCCAAACTCGTGGCGGCGGCCGCCATAGCGCCGCAAGTGCACATGGCTCCTGAGCAAAGACCGGAATCTCTCGATAGGCAGACCGAGCGTTTCCTTCACTACCTCCATGAGAAATGCGCTTACGGCGGAAATGGGGTGATCGACAAACCTACCAGGTCAACGGCACGCTGAAGAACAGTGTTAGTCTGAGCATGGCTCGGCGAAGCGGCGATGACATGTCCGAGCCAGTCCCGGGTATCGCCTTGCCTGATGATGGACGTTTTAGGTTGAACATACAATTTGACCTCGGCAACACCTGGTACAGCAGCCGGAAGACTGTTATCACCGACCCAATCGAGAGTACCGTCCTGATCAGGAAGGAGGATCCGCGCGGCCGCAGTCTGCGAATGCCTTCTGCGCAAATTGCATTCATCGCCGACGACAAGATTGATGTGCTCGGTGATGAGATCGATGCCATAAGCGAACTGAACCAATTGAGGATCGGGCGTGCCAGCAAGACGCGGATTAACTTCAATGACGACTGGGCCACGCTTCGTCCACCGGAGTTCTATGTTTGTTGGCCCCCAGCCCAGGCCGAGTGCTCGCAGACAGCTCAGTGAAATATCGGCGATACGCTCATGCTCCTTATCGGTCAGAGCGGCTGGAAAGGTGAACTCACGATAGACGAAGTGCGGTGGAGGGCCGAAGTCAGCGGCACAAATCCCAATGACCTCATTTCCCATTATCTGAGCGCCATAAAGGGGCCCTTGCGCGAACTCTTCGACCAGTATCCTCGGCGAAGATTGCCAAATGTGGTCCCCGCCCAAAAGATAGCTTGTATGTTCGGCCAACTCATCGGCGGTGCGACATAACCGGACACCCCGGCTGCCGCAGCCGACGGCTGGCTTAAGAATGACCGGCAGACCGATCTCCGCGGCTGCGCTTTCTATGGCCCTCGCATTGGCTGCTAAATAATAAGCAGGTATTGGAACACCGGCGTCCGCAAGGATCTGACGTTGAGTGAACTTGTCGCAGCATCGTTCAATTGACGCAGGGTTCGGCCCCGGCAAATTGAAATGCCGGCAGAGCTTGCCAACCGTCGCATAGACGTTTTCCTCGGATGTCGTAATGCCAGCAATGTCATAGGTGGCACTTAGCCGCGAACACTCTCGTATCAGCGCATCGAGGCTGTCAGTATCGACACGGATCGTCTCGACTTTTTCCGCCGCAAGGTAGTCATACTGAGTTGGATCTGCCGAAAAGTTAATTGGACGAAGGCCCAGACGTTTGGCGGCTTGCACGTATAGTAGGCCAACACCCCTTGTGTGGCCTTCAAACAAGATGAGCGCTTCACTTGCCACCGGCTATAACCCTCCATTTGGTGTCCCGAGCGGCGTTCCAAGGCGCGATGGCATCAGGCTGTCTCTGACCTCCAACACGATTCTCCTTGAGTCCGCTGACACGTTTGCAGATTTCTTTGCATGCGCCGTGCCAAGGGGAGAATCGTGTTGAAACAACAGACGGCGCTCATACCGGAACGTCCAATGTCCGACATCGTCAGACATTGGACAACGCGGAACGCAGTCCGCGGCCATGTCACGATCACGGGTTGTAAGGCAACATGGCTTTAGACTGAGGTGGATGAACACCTCGCCGATCTGCAACAAGCGCTATCTTCCCAGTGCAGATCGAAGCCGACTCTCTCCCGGAGTCTCAGGCCCCTGTCCGCATATCGCTGGCCCGTCCCCTACAGCGGCGACGAGAGCGGTGGCATTGAGAACACCGATACCGGGGATCGACGACGCCGAGCGGCTGCATCGTTGCGGGCCAGTTTGACGAACTCTCGGTCCGAAGCGCTCGATACGGCGGTCGAGATCGAGCCATTCCTCCTGCATCTCCGCAGGCAGGCGGCGGAGCGGCTGCCGGCCATGAAGTCCGGATCACGAGCAATGCCTCCACAGCCTGCTCGCGCTTGCGGCGCCCTGTGCGATAGTCGTGCCGCGCCTCAGCATGGAGCAACTTGTTGGTCGTGCCGCGCCCACCAGCTTTGAACGACCCCGATGCAGCGACTGGACCTCCAGCCGCTCCGCCGTTCCGCAACGCTGGAGTTCTTCCGGATCGGGATTTCGACGGCCGGGAGTTATCGCCGCTATGACGAGACCGGCGATGGGAGCGCGCAAGCAAGGTTACCGCGCTTGGAGATGACTGGATGGGAATGGCTGCCATGCGAGATTCGATCCGATTCATCGATTCGCGTCAGTGGGGTAGGAACAATGCCGTCCCCGTTTCAAAGTTCGTGGAATTTAGATGCGTAATTGTTGTGTGACAAATTTATCCTGATCCCAAATGCACGCCGGCAAAAGTCGGTAAAGAGGGGAGGATAGAATGAACGAGGGGTCGCTTAGTCGCCGTTCCGTTGTCAAGGCGATGCTTTTGGGATCGGCAGCGCCCTGGGTGTTGAATTCATCGGCCTTTGCAGGATCGTGCGATGATCACATCGCGCGCTTAGGCGCAACGTCCAGCCCAGGCTCGATGAATCCCTTTTCAACATGGGGCTCGTTCTGGCCGACGGCATTCACCTACGACTATTTGGTAGGCGTGGACGCCCAGCGCCACTCCGACAGGAAAGGGTTTGCAAAGGAGTGGTCCGTAGGCGCAGACAACCTCACTTGGAACTTCAAGATCTGGCCGGACTTGAAGTGGTCGGACGGCAAGCCAGCCACGGCTCAAGACGCGGCTTTCACCTACAATTATCTCCGAGACTCCATGGGTAAGCCCGACGAGCTAAACGTGGGCTGGAACAACACGAGCGGCTTGGAGCACGTCGAGTCTATCACGGCCGTCGACGACGGGACTTTGCAGATCGTGACCAAGGTTCCAACCCGCTGGCCTATCGACAACACGACTATGATTGTCCCCGAGCACATCTGGAAGGACATTAGCTACGCCGATGCGCGGGGCACCTTCCCCAACAACCCGCCTCTGGTGGGCACGGGGCCCATGATCGTTTCAGAATTCCGGCGCAGCCAGTTTGCCCGCCTCACGCCAAATCAATACTTTCGCACGGGGCGACCGGCCGCGGCCGGCGTGATCCTGAACTTATTCCCTACGGTCGATTCCATCGCCCAGGGCCTGAAGAGCGGCGGCCTCGATTATGGATTTGGGCTGATGGCCGCACAGTGGGCGGACCTCTCGAAGGATCCTGCCATCGTGGTCGGGGAATCCCGCACCGAAAATCGGGTTTTCCTCGCCTTCAACACGCTGGCAGGAAAGGGGGCGGGCAGCACCAAGGCCCTGCAGGATCCGGCATTCCGCGATGCCATCGGCTACGCCATCGATCAGAAGGCGATCGTCGATCGGGCAATGCGTGGACACGCCGACCCCGGCGTGGGGCTCGTCTTCCCGGCGGCGACGGATTACTACTCGGACCTAAGTGACATCAGGCGCCATTTCGATCTGGCCGAAGCGGGCCGCCGGCTGGACGCTGCGGGTTATCGTGACAAAGACGGCGATGGTGTTCGGGAGGACAAGGAGGGAAAGAGCTTCCAGCTCGAGCTGATCACTTCATCCGGAGGGGGAAGTAACGGCTCGATACCAATCACCGTCTTACAGCTTATCGCCGGCTGGTTGGGGCAACTCGGGGTTCCTGTCTCGGTAAGTCAACTCGACGACAGCGCGTTCGGTACCCGATGGAGAGCTCCAGAGAATGGTGGCGGTGATTGGGACCTGCTTGTTGACAGCAACTGGTTATCTCCCGCCCCTTCCGATCTGCTCATTTTGGGCAGCGGCAAAGCAGTCGGCACCAACAACAGGTCGTACTGGACAAACGAAAAATTCGAGAGCCTCCTGTCGCAGATCGAGGTCACCGTCGACCTCAAGAAGAGCCAGGAACTGCTCGAACAGGCGGTGCGCCTCATTTACGCCGAGGCACCCTACATCGTCCTGTGCTACCCCTTCACGCTCGAAGCCCGTCGCAAGGATTGCTTCGAAGGTTGGGGGACGAAGGACATCATCTCGATGTGGAGCTACTTTCCGTTCGATCGCCTGAAGCCGGTTTAACATGACCTCCAATGCCCAGGGTAGTGGGCCGAGCCGACGGATCGGGCAAGTCGTCCTCAGGGCTGTCGTAACACTTCTGACGGTGGCGGTTCTGAATTTCACGTTGTTCCGGATCGTTCCCGGTGACCCGACAAATCTTCTTTTGGGAGGTGCTAGAACTGCAGTAACCAACGAGCAGATAGAGGCGCAGCGTCGGAATTGGGGCCTTGATCGACCGCTATTTCCTGATCAGCTTTTGCACTACATGGAGGCAACACTCCGTGGCGACCTCGGGTATAGTTTCAAATACAGTGGCCAGCGGGTCGGAGACCTTCTGCTGGAGCGGCTGCCTGCGACGATTGCGCTCGTCGGTGTGGCTCAGATTATCGCAATCCTTTGCGGCGTCATGCTTGGCATCTACGCTGGCTGGCGCCGAGGCGGGATCGTTGACACTGTCGCAACCGGCGCTTCCCTGACGCTGTACTCGACACCATCGTTCTGGCTTGGCATGGTCCTGGTTGTGGTCTTCAGCACGGGATTGGGTTGGCTCCCCGGCTATGGCGCATATTCGCCCGGCGGCAGCCCCGGATTTCTCGACTCGTTAGCCGATTATCTAGGGCATCTCGTGCTTCCTGCCTCCACGGTAGCCTTGGGGCTGATTGGCCAATACGTGCTGGTGGCGCGGGCTGCCATGAGTGATGTTGTGGCGGAGGACTATATGGTGACGGCCCGGGCCAAGGGACTGACCAATGGCCAGATGCTGATGCGTCATGCCTTCCGCAATGCAATGCTTCCTGTTGTGACATTGGTGACTCTGAATCTAGGCTACGTGGTGGCGGGTGCCATCACCGTTGAATCCGTGTTCGCCTGGCCGGGAATCGGTAGTCTAACCGTCGAGGCCCTCAATGCTCGAGACTATCCAGTTCTCCAGGGTGTCTTCTTGTTGCTCGGCGCCTCGATCGTTCTCGCTAACCTCTTCGCCGACCTGACCTATGGCCTACTTGACCCGAGGGTGAGGCAATGACCGAAGTGGTAGCGGAATCTCGTCGTGGCGCCCGACTGCGGGCAATAAAAGACTTCCTGGGCCGGCTCTTCGAGCGAGGCGGCGCTTGGGTTGGCGTCGTGGCTTTGACCTTCTTCCTTGTCTTGGCAGCAATACCTGGTCCGCTCGTCGGACCGCTCGAAACGGCAGCCACCGCAAGCGGCGATTTCCTGACGTCACCTGATACGCAACACTTGCTGGGCTCCGACGAAGCGGGGCGGGATGTACTCAATCTTGTCGTCCATGGCGCGCGCATTTCCCTGACGATCGCGCTTATAGCGACCATGATCAGTCTCGTCGTCGGGACAACAGTGGGCATAACGTCAGGCTACTTCGGCGGCAGGGTCGACACTTGGCTAATGCGCATAACCGATTTCTTCTTCATCGTCCCGGCGTTCGTCCTGGCGCTGGTCATTGCGCCCGTGTTTGTGGAGGTCGTGGGGCGCGGCCGAGAGATCCTGGGCTTCCGGACTTCTCTTTTCGTCATCGTTGTCGTTATCGGTCTGACGAGTTGGTCGTTCGTGGCTCGCATCATTCGCAGTCAGACACTCTCGCTTCGAGAGCGGCCCTTCGTGGATCGCGCAAGGGTCGCCGGTGCTAGCGATCTCGGCATCATGATACGGCATCTTCTGCCTAACCTCGTGCCGCAGATCGCCGCCAATGGCGCGCTGGTGGTAGCCGGCGCGATCTATACCGAAACCGCGCTCTCATTCATTGGCCTTGGTGATCCGTTGCAGCCTTCATGGGGCACTTTGCTTTCCCTGGCGCAGCGGGCTGGCGCCGCGAGTGCTGGAGCTTGGTGGTATCTCGGCGCACCAGGTGTGTGCGTGCTCACGGTCGCGCTTGGCTTCGTCCTGCTTGGTAATGCACTTGACGATACCTTCAACCCGCGCCGGCGCGTGATTCCATGAATGATATGTTTCAAAAGGCCGCCGATCCTCTCCTGTCCGTCAACGGGCTTTGCATCGACTATGGGCTGAAGGGCGTTTCGTTGCCCGCCATTCAGAATGTGAGCTTTGAACTACGTGCCGGGGAAGCCGTCGCGCTAGTCGGGGAATCGGGCAGCGGCAAGACTACGACTGCCATGGCGATCGCGGGACTTTTGTCGCCCAACGCCAGGGTCAGCGGCGGCCAGGTGCGCTATCGCGGCGCCAGACTGCCAATCGATGATGATGCAGCGATGCGACCACATCGCTGGAACGACACCTCCGTCATCTTCCAGGGTGCGATGAACGCGCTTAATCCTGTTCACCGCATCGTCAAGCAGATTGCTGAACCGTGCATGCTGAAGCTTGGAATGTCGCGTGACCAGGCGATCGCGAGAGCAAGGGAATTGCTTGAGCTTGTCGGGATCCCGGCGGACCGCGGTGCCTCCTACCCACACCAATTGTCTGGCGGAATGCGTCAAAGAGTGATGATCGCCATGGCACTGGCATGTCGCCCTGCGATCGTCATCGGCGACGAGCCGACCACGGCGCTCGATGTCATCAACCAGGCTCAAATTCTTAAGCTGCTGGTTGAACTTCGATCGAACCTTAATCTTGCTCTCATGTTGATTACTCACGACCTGTCCGTGGTCCACGAGTCTTGTGACCGCGTCATGATCATGTATGCCGGCCGCATCGTCGAGGATGGCACCGTCGCCGATATCTTCGCGGCCCCTAAGCACCCATACACCCGGCTACTGATCGAATCGATACCAAATCCGGAAAAGGGCAAACGGGTGTTGCGCCCTATCCCTGGCGATCCACCCACCCTTGTGAAGCGGCCATCGGGCTGCGCGTTCCATCCACGCTGCCCGTTTGCCATGCCGGTTTGTACAACCGAACTCCCCGAACTTGAAGGGTGCGGGCAAGGACGCGTGGCTTGTCACCTTCACAGCTCTCCCATGCAGGCGCCGAAGGTAGAAGCTCATGCCTGACAACGCCGATATCTTGCGATTAGAGAACCTGCAGGTTGGCTTTCCCATCCAGGGCGGGCTGTTCGACAGTATGTTGGGACGACCGAGCAGCGTCGTGCGAGCTGTGGATGGGGTCGACCTCAATATTGGCCGCGGCGAGATTGTCGCGTTGGTTGGCGAATCCGGAAGCGGCAAGACCACCGTTGGCCGCGTCATCACCAAGCTGGTTCAGCCCACCGGTGGCAAGCTGCTGTTCGATGGCGAGGATGTAACAGCGCTGCAGGGCTTCTCGGCACTTCGACCTTATCGGCACCGCGTGCAGATGATTTTTCAGGATGCATACCAGGCACTCAATGCGCGACATACTGTATTCGATGCCGTGGCAGAGCCATTGCGCTCGCTGAAACTCGTCGATAGCCACGCTCAACTCACCAAGCGGGTGAGCGAAGCTCTGTCGGCCGCGGGGCTCAATCCTCCGGGGGAGTTCTTCGCCCGTTTTCCGCAAGAGTTGTCGGGCGGTCAGCGACAGCGCGTCGTCGTGGCGGGAGCGCTGGTTGTCCAACCGGACCTCATCGTTGCCGATGAACCGGTGTCGATGCTCGATGTCTCAATCCGTGCCCAGATACTCCAAACGCTTATCAATCTTCGCGACAAGCAGAATCTGGCGCTGCTCTTTATCACGCACGACCTGCCGCTCGCATGGTTGATAGCCGACCGAATTGCGGTCATGTATCTCGGCCGAGTGGTTGAGATCGGTGGCCCCGATGACATCACCCTAAATCCCCAGCATCCGTATACAATCGCTCTGCGAGACGCCACGCCTCGTGTTCGCAATAACGGACCTCGCGGAGGCATAAAAGCCCTGCACGGCGAGATCCCGAGCGCCGCCCGAGTGCCTAAGGGCTGCCGTTTTCATCCCCGATGCCCGCGGGCATTCGACCGGTGCCGACAAGAGGAGCCACCAGCCGTCGAGGTGGGACCGCAGCATATGTCCGCATGCTGGCTCGCAAAATAATGCTCTTTGAGAGCTTGGCGGATCGGCAGTATCGGTTCGCGTGATTGACTCAGGACGGTTGCTAGTCCGTTCCGAGGCGTCGGTTTGCAACGACCTAAACTCAGAAATCGTTGGAGAGAGAACGAGTTAATAGGACAAAAGATGAAACAACCGACTTTAATTGAAACGTACCTGATTCCCCGCGTCTTTGACGTTCCATTGTCGGAGGGAAAAACCCTACGCGCATACGAGATTGGGCCGCCCGACGTGCCGCTTGTGGTTGGGATTCATGGCACCCCCGACACCGGGCTGAGACATGTTGTGGACTACATCGCTAGCGGCCCGATATTCTGTCGCCTAGTTACGTTTGATCGGCAAGGCTACGGAGGGTCAACCCCCGAACCGGGCCGCAAAGTTGTGGACGTCGTCCCGGTTGTTCGGACCATTCTCGATCATCTTGGAGCCGAAAGCGCTGCGGTGTACGGCCATTCAGGCGGCGGTATGCTTGCTCTTGCTACTGCTGCATTGTTGCCGGAGCGCATTACAAAGGCAGCGTGCGTCGCGGGCAACGGGCCGAATTTTGGCTGCGGAGGGTTCGACTACACTCAAGGGCCTTCTCCGCTATTGCGTGAAGAGATCGTAGAGGCGCGGAAAGGTCCAGAGGCGTCGCGTGATTTCTACAGGCGTGTAGTGGATAAGTTGAGCGACCCGGAAGTCGAGAGACAAATACGTCCAGAAAATGACCTCCGTGTAGCAAAGTTAATGGCTCCACTGTGGGACAAAATCGAACGACAGCTTGCATTGCCCAAATCGCCCTATTCAGAGGAAGATGCTTACGTTGATGACGCTCAATCTTGGGTGTCGCCATGGGGTTTCGAACTCGGCTCGATAACAGTTCCGACTCGCCTCTTCTGTGGTCTTGAGGATCTTATGGCGTCGCCCTATCACTCTGAGTGGATGCAGACACAGATCCCGAATGCGGGCTTAACGCGATTCGCCCATTTCGGGCACAACTTGGCGGCACTCATGCCGCACATGTTGGCATGGCTAGTGTCGGACACGCTGACCACTGTGCATGAAAATGCGCGAGCTGCAGGCACCACATTCGATGAGCCATGAGGAAGATTACTCGAAACCTAGAACACCGAAGCTAGCCAAGACCAAGTTGACTGCCCACTATCAGATGAACCTCCACGGACGCGAAATGAGAGCAGAGTGTCTTTGTTTCGTTTCGGTCCCCGATGCCCCTTGCCTTCAACCAGTGCCCAAAAGAGAACCCAAGCGTAGAAGTGACGCTGAAGCACCGGTGTGCGTGCTGGCTGGCGGACTTAAGGTCAACTTCGAGCCACTCAGGCTTTTCAGCCAAAACCCGACCACCGACTTCAGGAGGCGAATGTTATGAAGGATAGTACAATGGCAGCGGTGCCCGCAGATACATCTCTAGGTGCATCGGCGGTCACCCCACTCCCGCCGTTTCCACCGGCAGGCCTGAATGACGCCGGCGGCGGCCATCGATTCCTGCCAAGCGTCAAGGTTCCGATGCGTGACGGCGTAAGGCTTTCCGCCGACATTTACCTGCCGGACGGGCCCGGGCCATTCCCGTTAATTCTCATTCGTACCCCATATGACAAGAACGAGTTCCGCCCGAACTGGGTGACGCAGAGCACCTCGGCGCTGGTCAACAGCTGCACGGTGCAGCGCACTTCCTCAGGCGCAGGCCCGGTCGATGTTTACGTCAGCGCGGGCTATGGCGTGGTAGCTCAAGACTTCCGTGGGACATGGGAGTCGGAAGGAGTCTTTAGGTCAGGTAAGTGGGAACGGTGCGATTTCGAGGACACGGCCAAGTGGCTCGACGCGCAACCCTGGTCCGCGCGCAGCATGGGAATGTGGGGGTGTTCGTATCTGGGTCACGTGCAGGTAGTGGGCGGAGTTACCGGCACACCAAGTTTGAAGGCGATCACCCCAATGTCAGCGGGAGGATCGTTCAGTTCCGGAGTAGGCCGCTGTACTATGCTCTGGAACTACACGGGTGGGGCCCGCGAGTACTCAAGCATGCTTACCTCGTTCGCTCGCTGGCAGGGTGCCGAGCCGAAGGTTGACATTGATAACTTGATGTCAGATCTGCCAATCGCCGGTATTCTCGAACGTGCGGGCTTGCCACCCACGGACTTCGACAACGCGATGTCCCATCCGCCTGAGTCATCCTACTGGTATGAGGACAGCGAACTTGTTACGGAACAGGACCAGTTGTATACGCCGGCCCTGTGGATCTACAATTGGAACGACATACAGCCTGGAGAGGCGATCGACGCTTTTCAGTTTGGCAGGACCAATGCAGCCAATGCTACAGTCCGCGACAACCAATTTCTGATAATTGGGCCAGGCAGGCACTGCAGTTTCGATACGTTTACCGAGAGCTTCCAGTTCGGCGATCTTGAGTTAGGTGATACTCGCTTCGATCTCTGGGGCGCCATGGTAAAGTGGAACGACCGTTGGGTCAAAGGTGAGCTTGGCGCCATCGACGACATGCCTAGGGTAACTTATTGGCTTTACGGCAAAAACGAATGGCGGACTGCCAAAGACATGCCCCTCCTAGGGACTGAATATTGGAATCTATACATTTCGAGCCGACAGGGGGCAAATAGCCTAAACGGGGACGGGCAGCTTTCCTTCAACCCGCCAGATACATCGTCCACGGACGCATACCGATACGATCCGCACGATCCAACACCAACAGGACAGATGCGCTCCTGGACTGTTGAAATGACTGATCAACGGTTCGTCGAGGCACGGCAAGACGTCTTAGTTTACACGAGTGAGGTCCTTCAGCAGGGGTTAGCCGTTGTCGGTCCGATCAAGATGGTCCTGCACGTGTCCTCCTCGGCGGTCGATACGGATTTCACAGGCAAGCTGGTAGATGTCTACCCCGACGGACGCGCTATCCAGTTGCAAACAGGCATCCTCAGGGCGCGATATCGCGACGGGTTCAAGGATCCGCAACTGCTCAACCCCGGCCAAATCTACGAGATCACAGTGGATCTGAACGCGACCGCCAACTGGTTTGCGCCGGGGCACCGCATACGGCTGGAAGTCAGTTCCAGCAACTTTCCTCGGTTCGACCGCAACATGAACACCGGCGGGGATGGCTTCTCAGAGACCCGGGGCGTGGTCGCGAAAAATACAGTGTTCTCAGGTCCGAACACGCTCTCACGGCTGGTTCTGCCGGTGGTGCCAGTGTGATCGGGTGCTAAGAATCCGTCTGATGCCGGCGGGGGACTGTCAGGAATTGTGTGCGTGAGGCCATGATGACGGAAAGGAGAATCATCGCATGGCCATTGAGAAGGAAGTACTGGATCGGTTGCTTGCCGGGCGCGACCCGCAGGAGCTGTTTGCCAAGGACGGTTTGCTCGACGATCTGAAGAAGGCGCTTTCGGAGCGGATACTGAACGCCGAGTTGGACGATCATCTTGACGAGGAGCAAGCCACAGGACTGGCGAACCGGCGCAACGGACATTCGAAGAAGACGGTTCTGACGGGCACATCGAAGCTCGAACTTTCGATCCCGCGTGACCCTGCCGGCTCCTTCGACCCGAAGTTGATCGCAAAGTATCAGCGCCGCTTTCCCGATTTCGACGCCAAGATCGTGTCGATGTACGCGCGCGGCATGAGCGTGCGCGAGATCCGCGGCCACCTGGAGGAACTCTACGGCATCGACGTTTCGCCGGACCTGATCTCGGCCGTCACCGACGCCGTGCTCGAGGAGGTCGCCGAATGGCAGAACAGGCCGTTGGACGCCTGCTTTCCCTTGGTCTTCTTCGACGCCATCCGGATCAAAATTCGCGACGAGGGCTTCGTTCGCAACAAGGCCATCTACATCGCGCTCGGCATCCTGCCTGACGGCACCAAGGAGATCCTCGGCATCTGGATCGAGCAGACCGAAGGCGCCAAGTTCTGGCTGCGCGTCATGAATGAGCTGAAGAACCGCGGCGTCGCCGATATCCTGATCGCCGTCGTCGACGGCCTCAAGGGCTTTCCAGAAGCGATCGGCGCCGTCTTTCCCCAGACAACCGTCCAGACCTGCATCGTTCACCTGATCCGCCATTCGCTCGAGTTCGTGTCGTGGAAGGATCGCAAAGCCGTCGTGCCGGCGCTCAGGGCCATCTACCGGGCCAAGGAGGCCGGCGCCGGTATGAAAGCCCTGGAGGACTTCGAGGCCGGCTTCTGGGGGCAGCGCTATCCGGCGATCACTCAGAGCTGGCGGCGCACCTGGGAGCACGTCTGCCCCTCTTCGCCTATCACGAGAGCGGGCGCTGCATCATCTACACGACGGATGACATCGACAAGCCTGATTTCGACTTTTTCGATTCCTGTTGCGTTTCTTTGTTCGGCTCAGGTGAGCCTGTTTCTTCGTCCCGGCCCACAGGATTTCCCATGCAAGCGTGTCGAGACGCAGTCAAGGCTGGCCGGTGCGATGGCGCCGCGGCCGGCTGCGAGGTTTCCAGGCCACGCCTTGACGGCGTCGAGCACGGCGCCGTTCTGGAGCGGACCGAGGGCGTAGGTCGTGCCGCCACATTTCCTTGTGCTATATTTGTCCGGCACGGACGACCACGTGGCAAAGAGTGGTGCGAGAGGATGAGAGTGCCGCCACGCAGCCGTTATAGTCGTTCCTCGTTTGTGGCGTCCGTGCGCCGCTTCGGCCCTCGTGACCGCCAATGCCGAACCATTAGCTCGTAGGCACGTTCGGCATTCTCGGCCGCGGCTTTCTCGCTGTTTCGCAACTCCTTCACGTTGTAGGCGTAAGCCGAACCGCGGCGACCGACACCGCGCTCGCCCGGCGCGCCGGCCTTGAGAGCGAGCTGCCTCTGCTTTGCCGCCACCAGCGCCGGGCGAGCCCAGAAGTAGTCCTGCTCCTTTGTCAGCAGATGCCAGATCAGCACGGCTAGCTTGCGGGCGACCGCCACAGCTGCGACCTGATGACCACGCTTGTTACGGATGCGTAGGAAGAAGGCCCTGAGCGGTCCGGGCGCCTTCGCCGCCGCCCAGGCGGCCTCGACCAGCATGGCGCGGGCATGGGAACGCCCATGTTTGCTGATCCGGCCATATTGCGCCAAGCCAAGACCGGATTGGCGCACACGCGGATTGAGGCCGAAGTAGCTCACCAGCTTCTGCGGCTCGCGGAACCGCCGGGTGTCGCCGACCGCGGCGATGATACCGCTCGCGACGATGACATTGACGCCGGTGATCGTCTGAAGCCGCCGGACTTGCGCATCATCAACCGCTTCCCGGGCGATGTCGCGATCGAGGTCGGCCAGATCCTCGGCCAGGCGATCGATCTCGCGGATGTGGCGGGCGATAGCGGCCCGCTCGCCGTCGGGAAGCACCTGCCGCTCGAGCCAGGCGCGACCGCGATTGTTGAACAGATCGGCATGCGGGCACTTCGGCACTAGGTGCGCCTGCAGGATGCCATGCACCTCGTTCTTCACGCGCGTGCGATGCCGAACTACCTGGTTGCGCCGCGCGACGAGGCGGCGAAGCCGCTCGGTCCGCTCGTCAGGTACCCAGACCTCCGGCAGAAAGCCGCTGGCATGGAGCTGCGCCAAACGCCGGCATCGATCTTGTCGGTCTTAATCCTGGCATGGGCGATCGCCTTCACCTGCATCGG
>NZ_JAMYOE010000076.1:0-16210 GCF_040319695.1 Mesorhizobium sp. M0898
TTGCGCCATCTGTCTTGGAATAGACAGATTGGATGAAAATGCACCACCACAGGTGTCGGCGAAAGCAGAACCGAACCTGAAGACGTCGGCGCAACCACGACTTTTAGACCAACACAGGCCTCGGGGCTCACATGGAGCCGGCGTCGGGATTTGTCTTGCGAGCTTTCAGAAACTCAGAGCGGCGGCGACACAAAAAGAAAGCGCTGACTTGATCAACTCCACCGACTGCCGCCGAACACAGGCACGTTGGGTACAGGGTCACGAGCACGGACCCAAGTTGACTGAGAACGCGTCTGCCGGCGTTACCAAGCCCAGGTGGGTAGAGAGCTGTTTGGGCGCCGATGCGAACGGCAAAAATAGCCGCCAGGATCAGACCCGGGGGGCTGCCGTTCTGGCATGGAGAGTGCGGTCCGCCTCACTGTTGCGCGCGATCCATCTCGCTTGCGCGAGTCTGATGATAACCCTTGAAAAAGGGCGCCCGGGAATAGGGCGCCCTTCTCATCGACGAAATGCTCGGATTGGAGGTCCGTGATCAAGCAATCCGCCGAAAACCTCTACAAGCCTCACCACAATGGTTCAGCCGCAAATTAGGCTCGCAGTTACCGCTTCGATCGCGGCAACGGGCTCTTCAATCCTCAGAACGAGCGCTGGAAGCGGAGCAAGCCGCCGATGCTGTTCTTCTTGTCGGCATTGGTCCAGTTAGAGAAGTCCACATCCCCGAACTTGCCAGCGTGGAGATAGTCGACTTCGGCCGTGATCGTCAGACCAGGAACGATATCGTAGGCGACATTGGCGGCAATGCCGAGGTTCTTCCACTCGTCATACGCCGCCTGAAGGTTGAAAGAGGTCTTCTCGTTGAACTTGTAGGTGCCGCCGCCCCAGACGGCCCAGTTGCCACCCCACTGCTTGTAGAAGCCACGACCGCCAGCAGGAATAGCGTAGGTCCCATCGGTTAGGTTGTCGTCGGTCCCATAGCCAGCCATAATGAACAGCGACAGTTCGTTGGTGGCGTTCACATCCAAGCGGACCTTGCCGGCTACCTCTTCGTAGTTGCTGTCGTAAGCCACGACGCCGGTGATGGCGCCCCAGCCCTGCGTGTACTTCACGCCGCCGACAAGATGCGGAACGTAGCTGTCGATCGTGCCGACGACGCCAGATCCCTCTTCGAGCGATACCACGGCGGAGAAGCCATTGCCGGCGTCGAAGTAGTACTGCACGACGTTGGTGTCGAAATCGCCGTAGGGAACGAGCGTATCGTTGATGACGTTGCCGGCATAGCCGATAAACGTATCGAAGGCCGATTCGTCCTTGCCGACGCGAAGGCCACCGAGTTGGATCCAGGCGAAGTTCAGTGTGATGCCTCTGTTGAAGGCATAGTTCTGGGGACTGTCGGGACCCGAATAGGCGTTGCGGTTACCGAAATTGAATTTGGTCTCGGTGTATGTCTTCAAGGTACCGAGTTCGGTTTCCTGGCCGGTCCAAGTCCTTAGGTCAAAGCGGGCGTTCTTGCGCCAGGTGCCCTGGTCGCTGCCGTCTTGGACGTCGTGGGTCCGCGCCCCGTCGTAGGATCCAACGTCGCCAGCGCCGATATCGTAACGGACATAGCCGCCGATGCGCAGGCAGGTCTCGGTGCCGGGGATATAGAAGTAGCCCGAGCCATATACGTCGCAGATCTTGACGTATTCAGCCGGTTCCGGCTCGGCGACCGTCACCGCGTCGGCGGCGCGGGCGCCGGAAACTGCGATCAGGGCCGCAGCTGAGCCGAGAAGAAGGCTCTTGATGTTCATACTTGATCTCCATTCAATGATTTGAAAAGGGCGAGGACGTCGATGGACGAACCGCTCCCTGTCCCCACGATCGAAAAAGATGCGCATCGCGATGCATCCTTCCCGGCTCGAACGCTATTCGCCGAGCGAATTAGTGCAAGTCCAAATTCCGTCTGCCAGACGCATAACAAAGTATCAGTTGCATTTTTATCACTGAATCGACAGTATTAGTTGCACAAATTGGACGACTAAACATTTGCACAAATCGCACAATTGGCACATATGCTTTGTGCGCACGTACATAATGCGCGGATAGCCATCGGCATCCGGCCAATTGTCAGATAGATTCAATCAGAGAAACAGCCTGGGCGGCGGATGAAACAACTTCTGTGTTCATACCTTCTCTGAGCAATTCGATAGGGACGCGACCCTTGAGGAGAGGCGAGGGGCTGATCAGCCACAGCCAAGCCAGTCTGGGATCGGAGATCGAGGAAAGGACCTGCCTGATTCCGGGCATAGGCCTGCCGTCGATGAACTGAGCTAGGGGAAATACATGCTTACGGGAGCCTCTCCGAAAGGCAACCACATCATTGTGTTGCTGCCACCAATACAAAGTGGACCGCGGTATTCCAAAACGTCTCTCGAGATGCGTCGACCCCGCAACTGGACCGGCCCATTCTGCAATGCGCGCGCCTTCTCTCGGGCAATCTTTCAGAACCGGATGCCCGAGCGGATGATCGGCTGCCCTCGGTCGCGAAGCGATCTCACACGCCTGGGCATTTAGCCGTCGCGCTGCTTCGGCCTCGAGCCTACCAAGAAATTCGGCGGCCACGGCGGTCAAATCGTCGGAAGGAGAGGCTGAAGTCGCAACTCCAGCCTTGTCACCCTGCCTCGCCTCGTCGCATTGGGCAAGAATGCGTCGCACCTCCCTCATGACAAAGCTTGAAAGCTCGCTCTGGCGCTTTTCATCCCCAAAATCACTCGACCCGGACATTGGCTTTCCCAAGTTGCATCCCCCCAGCAAGCCGCCGAAAGAGCGTTGAAGAAATGTAGTTTGGAGGACGGCGATATGCTGCGTGTTCGTGTGCTCGCGACCTAGCAGCCGTCTTGCGGCTTCAACTTGTGCCTCTCAATAAAAAGGAGAGCGTCGATGGAGGACTGTCTAGGCCCTCCACGATCGAAAGAAACGCACGTCGGAGTGTATCCTTGTGAAGCATTACCCTATCCGCAACGCGGATTTGTGCAACCTCAAAGGTTAGTTAGCCAAGCTTATCTAATTTAATCGTTGTTTTTATGCAACTATATCCTGCGTGTTACTTGGAAAATTGGACGCATTGCGCGTTTGGACGAACTGTACGTTTGACAGCTAATTTGAGGCACCCATTTAGAGGCGGTGCGTATGCCTCACGGTTGGCCCATCGCATTGGCCAAGAATGCGCCGCATATCCATCTTCACAATGTTGAAAGCCTGTCGCGGGCGTTTCATTTTTTGATTTCCAAGATCGCTCAATCCAGCCATACGTTCGGCTGCCGCACGCGCTGGGGCACCGTTGCAAGATCTTCGGCCGCCCCCGCAGCGGGCCTTAACTCGGCGACATATCTGCATGTTCAAATGTCATGGCCTGAACCTCCATGTTCATCGGTCTGTTGCAAGGTGCCTCGGCGCATCGCCTACGGTTATCCACCCTACGCTCAAACAGCACCTCGTCCGACAGGTGGAGGTGTGCTTGAGGATCGCCAGCCCCGCCATCAGCCGGTTCGGCAGCGGCGGCATGCCAGGGCCGTCCGAATAGACTGCGCCGAAACGCTGCTCCAGAACCGGCCAGTCGATCGCCCGCGGCAGCCGCACTAACTCGTGCTTCATGTTGATGATCTGATCGAGCCTGGAGCGGAATAGATCCTACTCCCCCGTCTCGCGCTTCTCGCGTGGCCTGGACACTCGCCGTCCCACAGCGCACGCACAGCAAGATCACTGATCGGTCGAAAATGACGGCCTTTGAACATAGAAAGCGCTCCCCGAAAAACAGACGCCTATGCGAGACATGGTTGCCATTTCGTTTGCGACAAAACCCCGGCAGGAGCCGAAGCTCGCTGCCGGGCCAGACGCTTGGGAGGCGGCGGAAGTGGGTATACTCGCGCATCTAGATCGCCGTGTTCCACGGCGATCTAGTCCGCTCTAGGCGCCAGCGTTGTGTCATCGCCATTCGCGGATCAAACGCGGCCCTCACGGTCATTGAGCAGAGTAGTAGAGCCGACCCCAAGCGAAAGGCGTCTCGATCGTTGCTGGCCCAGCCGGCCATGATCTCAATTCTAGAAGAAAGAACTACCGTGGCCGCTTTGCGGCGCGACGGCTGACCAAGCTGCGGGCAGCTACCATCGCTGCGACTGCAAGTGCAACCGCGATATATAGCATCTCGGTCGTGCCGTCCCCCCCATCCGGGGCCACGCCGAAGATCCGCTCGATAAAATCCATGTCTATCTCCTTCCTGGAATGAATGCTCACTGAGCCGCATGTTTTTACTCAGTGGCCACCTAGGCCTTACCGGCCCCGAGCAGCACGACGCCGGCGGTATTGAGCGCGACGTTGAGCGCAGTGACATCATCGTTCACTATCGCGTCCAACTTTTTGATCTCTCCTCGGACCTTCGACAAGATCTCATCCGCGACTTGCCGGGCTTGCATTGTCGGCGCCGCATCGGCGATGGCGACTACATTGACGAGGTCGATGAGCGAACCGACCAAGCCGGCCGAGTTGCGGACGTCTTGCGGTGTCTCGCGCCTGAAATCGATCAGCGCTCCCTCGATTGCCTCGAGCCAACCGACCAATGCTTGCACACGCTCGCCAAGCGATTTTTCACTGCCGACCAGCCGCTTCTGGACATCCGCGAGCTGCCGCTTCAGCAGCCGCATGCGATTGACCGCTTGGTTGAGAGCCGAGAGCATGCCGAACAGCTCCTGTAAGAGCGCGAACTGCTCGGCAAAATCCTTGGCGGTCGTGGCTAGTCGCGGATCCTTGACGACGGTGAAGCTGACCGTCTGTCTCTCGTCGCCGACTTGAAGCTCAACCCTGAAGTCGCCGGGAACCACCGCCGGGCCGCTCGGGTCTTCCTCCTCGGGCGCTAGAGGCTTGTACTTCCAGGTCCCCAGCGATTGGTCGAGTTTGGCCGGTCCCGGATACCTGAGATCCCAGACGAAGCGGTGGAGGCCGGCCTTTGTGCCGGGTTTCTTGTTGAAGGGCGCGTGCTTTTCGTCGCTCGAGAAGGAGACGATGGTCTCGCCTGCAGCGTCAAGGAAGGTGAGCTTTACCGGACCCTCGGTATCATTAGGCAGCCAATAATAGAGGATCGCCCCGTCCGGCGGATTTTGGCCGCAGTCGAGATAGCGGCGAGCGGTTCGTCCGTCCTCCAACTCAACCACCTCCGTGCCGCCGCCTATGCCCCAATGAAGGCCGTAGCTCATACCGACCTTCGAGAAACCCTGCCCAACGATCCAGTTAAGCTTAGTCCGGACTGTCGGGCGCGGGCTCACCAGCTTTACGTTTTTCTGATCCGAGGCCAGCTCGCGTAACGGCGTCACGTCATCCAGGATCCAGAAGGACCGGCCATGCGTGCCGGCGACGAGATCGCTTCCCTTGATCTTGAGATCGTAAACCGGGACCACGGGCAAGCCTCCGGCCATGCGCGACCAGTGCGCTCCGTCGTCGAGACTGAAGAAGACCCCCGTCTCGGTGCCGGCGAAGAGCAGGCCTGGCCGCACCGGGTCGGCCCGCAGCACACGCGTGATCTCGCCCTTCGGGAAGTCACCGACGACCGACTCCCAGCTCTTGCCGCTGTCCTTCGTGCGGAAGAGATAGGGTTGGTAGTCGGCGAGCTTGTAGCGCGTCGCCGCGAGATAAACAGTGTCAGCATCATGCGGCGAGATCTCGACGCACCCAATGTAGGCGAGCTCGGACATGGCTTTCGGCGTGACGTTGCTCCACTCGGCCCCGCCATTGCGCGTCACATGAACGAGGCCGTCGTCGGTGGATGCCCAGATCTCGCCCTTGCGGTGCCGGGATTCCACGACCGAGGCGCACGTTGCATGCACCTCCGCGCCCAGGTTTTCGCGGGTCAAAACGCCGCCCGAGTAGTCCTGCCTAGCGGGGTCGTTGAGACTGAGATCGGGCGAGATCGCGGTCCAGCTCGATCCTTCGTCGCGGCTGCGGAAGACGTGGTTACCGCCGGCATAAAGCGTCTTTGCATCATGGGGCGAGAAGGTGAGCGGGAAGGTCCATGCAAAACGGTAGCGCATGTTCTTCGGCGCGATACCGGTCGTCTTTTCCGGCCAGACATTCACAAGGCGGATCTGCCGCGTACGGTGGTCGTAGCGTTGCAGGGGCCCCGCCCCGTCGGGGCTCGAGCCGATTGCGCCGCAATAGACTATGTCGGGGTCCTCGGGATTGACGACGATGAAGCCGCTCTCGCCCGTGCCCGGATAGGTGCAGTCGCCCAGGCCGATTATACCCCATTCGGTAGCGCTGGGGACCGAGATCGAGATGTTATCCTGCTGGGTGGCGTAGACCCGATAGGGGTGCCGGTCGTCGACATCGATGCGATAGAATTGTGCTGTATTCTGATTGTAGATCGAGGACCAAGTCCTGCCGCCATTGAAGGTGACGCAGGCACCGCCATCGTTTCCTTCGATCATACGTTTGGGATTGAGCGGGTCGATCCAGAGATCGTGGTTGTCGCCGTGAGGCGTAGTCACTTCGGTGAAGTTCTCTCCACCATCGGTCGATTTCCACATCTGAAAGTTGGTCACGTAGACCGTATCGGCGTGACCCGTATCGGCGAAGACATGGGTGTAGTACCAGGGGCGGTGGATCAGATCGCGGTTCTGCGAGACTTGGATCCAGCGGTCGCCATAATTGTCGGTGCGATAGAGCCCAGTCTTGTCGCCCTCCGCCTCTATGAGGGCGTAGACACGGCCGCGCTGCGCCTGCGAGACCGAAACGCCAATCTTGCCCAGAACCCCAGCTGGCAAGCCGCTTCGGCCGGACAGCTCCTCCCAAGTGTCGCCGCCATCGAGTGACCGAAAAATTCCGCTCCCCGGCCCGCCGCTGTTCAGGTGCCAGAAGCTCCGCCGCGCCTGCCAGGTCGTGGCGAAAAGGATACGCGGATTGTTGAGGTCCATCGAGATGTCAACGGCCCCGGCGTCGGGATTGCGGTAGAGGATCTTCTGCCAAGTCTTGCCGCCGTCCTTGGACCGGAACACGCCGCGGTCCTCGTTGGGCCCGAACGCATCGCCGAGCGCCGCAACATAGACGATGTCTGGGTCGTGCGGATGAATGCAGATCTTGCCGATATGGCGGGTTTCTTTCAGTCCCAGATGGGTCCAACTGCGACCGGCATCGGTCGACCGGTATACGCCGTCGCCGGAAGAGACGTCGACGCGGATCGTCGTCTCTCCCATGCCAGCATAGATGACGTTCGAGTCGGGGCGGGCGACCGCGAGCGCGCCGACGCTGGCGCTCGTGAAGAAGCCGTCGGATACGCAGCGCCAATAAATGCCGCCGTCAATAGTTTTCCATACTCCGCCCGCACAGCCGCCGAAATAGAAGACCATCGGGTCGTGGTAGTCGCCCGCGACTGCCACAACGCGGCCGCCTCTCGCGGGTCCGATGCAGCGCCATTTGAGGGCGTCAAGGGCCTGGGGGTCATTCACATGAATCTGCGTCGACATAGCACTACTTACCCAACTAAGGTTTTGTGTGGTAAAGCTCTGATCAAGCTTCAAACGTTTTGATCGTATTGGATGGCAGGCCCGCCCTCAGGGGCGGCGATTCCATGATAATCGTTCCCTAGCCACGCCAATAGTTTCAGTGTCTTGCGCCCATGTAGCGTATCATCGGCATAGTTTGTGATGATCGCCTTCCCCGCAGCGCCGCGACTTGCAGGCGCTGAACCCACCCGTACTGCCGCTGCACCAGGCTTGTCGGGTGATCCATTCAACGATCTTGAAATCGGCGTGCTGTCGTGTTTGACGTATTCATCCTCAACATCGGAATCACCAGAACCCCTAACCACTATACGAACGCTCGCGTAGCCATGCGCGTGCTCCGGCAGCCAGACGTGTTCATCCGGAAGCGGATCCACGGCATCATTCATAGCGAGCGTTACTGCACACCAGGTGAGTTATTCTCGCGAGGACGATGGCAGGTTTCTCGGCACATTGACACATACAGTTTGTCCAAAAATTGGCTATCACACCAATGCGATGTTCGCTGTTGATGCAGGGTTCGCCCGGCGAGGGGCGCATCGACCAATACCTAGCGCGGAGTGTCGGTCTCGGCTTGTGATGGCCACGCACGATGCGTGTCGGCGCGACAAGCCCCAGAGGGTTCCGCGGGGGGGCGCGGCCCAGAATCTTGCGCGCAGCCGACCGCGAAGTTCGCTGTTCATTTGGGGCTGTTCGAACCTGCATCCGCATGTGGGCGGGCAAGAAGGTCATGGCGGCGCTGCGGAGCGCGTCAGAGATCTACAGGCTTTTCCGTCGGGTTTGCCCGACCGCCAACATTCCGACCGGTAAGGACTACACAACGCGTGGAACCCCGAAGCATCTTCGGCGCCGTTGAGTTAGCAATCCGCGTTAGCTGATGGTCGGGGGTGCTATCCAGGTATGGTTGGCGCCTTTGCGCCGCTGAAGGAATTTGTCCTGACAAGGCGACGCTGAACTACTACTATGGAATTGAACGCGCGGGTGGGTGATGCCGTACCGGCAGGTGGCGAAGGTGCTGAGCGACTTCCTGCCCATTGAACCAACGGAGAAGCATGCGACCGTGCGCAAGCGCACCATCAGGATCGGCGAGCGGGCTCGACGACCACCTCGCGAGGAAAAAGGGCGCGCGAGCATGAGATAGCGGCCGCCCTCGTCGAGTTACGAAACGAGTTAATCGGGTAGCGCGAAGCGAGGGTCGAGCATGTCACGCAGGCCATCACCAATCAGATTGACGGCCAGTACTACAGCCATGATTACCAAGCTTGGATACAATATTAAATAAGGTGCGATCAGAGCAAACGACCGCCCTTCGGCGACAATATTGCCCCAACTCGGGTTTTCAGGCGGAACCCCGATGCCCACAAAGCTCAGATAGGCTTCGTAAAGAATGGCCAGGCCACAGATATATGTCGCCTGCACGGCGATTGGGGCCAGTGCGTTCGGCAAGATATACTTGAAGAGTAGCCGCAAAGGACTAGCGCCGTAGGACCGAGCCGCCTCTATGAAGACCTGTTCCCGGAGCGTCAGCGTTAAGCTTCTAACCAACCTTGCAACACCGGGCACTTCCGGTATCGCCAGAGCCACGATTACAGTCAACACCCCGCCACCGAAGATCGTTGCCAAGGCAATGGCGAGCAGGATTCCCGGTATCGCCATGATGCCGTCCATCACCCTCATCAAGATATTGTCTGATGCCTGTCCGGCGCCTGCCACAAGACCAAAGATTGTTCCGGCTGTTGTCGCCAGAACCGCAGTGGCCAGTCCAATTGCGAGCGAGACCCGCCCGCCGTAAAGCACACGCGTGAAAATGTCTCGCCCGAACATGTCAGTCCCCAGAAAATGGGCGTCACTGGGTGGAGTCAGTCTCAACTCCGGGCTTATAGACAAGGGATTAAGATTGGCTATCCCCGGACCCAGATACGACACGAGCACAATCAAAAGCATGAAAATCAAGGCGACACGCACCGACGCCGGCAGGCGCGTCATATGTGGCCACAACAGGGAAAACGTCATCGGCCTAACTCCTCAAGTATATTTAATTCTCGGGTCCATTAAGGGGTACGACAGGTCCACCAGCAGATTTACCATGACGTACACACTCGCACTTATCAGTAGGACCCCCTGAATGACCGGAACATCCCGGTGCTGGATGGCTTCCACGAGGAGGCTGCCGACCCCGGGGATTGCGAAGACGGTCTCTGTTATTACCACACCACCAAGCATACCCGCGAACGACATTCCAACTACCGTGACCAGAGGTACGGCGATCAGCTTAAGGCAGTGTCGAACGAGGATCGTGAACTCGTCGAGCCCTTTCGCTCGCGCGACACGGATAAAGTCCTGATTCAGCACTTCGATCGCGCTCGCTCTTGTGATTCGAGTGATGAGTGCCGTTTGCGCAAATCCCAACATGGTTGCGGGCAGAAGCACATGCCGCAAGACTTCCGTCACACCGCTGTCGAATCCAGGGAACCCGGAGACTGGCATTGACCCAAAGTACACACCGAACGTGAATATCAGCACGTACCCAATCAGAAAGGGAGGTATGGCTGTCCCCGCAACTCCGAAAAGTGATACTAGGCGATCAGCGATGCCCCCTCTGTTCTGTGCTGCCAACAATCCCAACGGCAGCGAGACGGTTATTTGAACCACAGTTGCTGCGGTTGCGAGAAGAATCGTCGGTTCTACCCGCGACAGAATGAGATTGAATACTGGCTGTCTGGAAAAGATCGAGTTTCCCAGATTCCCCTGCACGACATTCGCCAACCAATGAAAATACTGGACGGCCAGCGGATCACCGAGATGAAGGCTCTCCCGAATAGCGGCGATCTGGGCGGGCGTCGCGTAGTCGCCCGCCAGCATAGCCGCCGCATCTCCAGGGCTCAGATACGTCAGACCGAAAACTATGGCGGTCACGATCCCCACCACCGGAATGACGGAAAACACCCTGGAAATGAAATACCTGATCATACTTACCTCACCACCGGAGACGCGCTGCGCTCCTGGCCCTTCCGTCGGATATTCCAGAAATAGTTATAAGGTGCCTCCGGATTGAACCCTTCGAGGTCGGCGCCATAGACAGTCGGAACGCCGTACTCTCCCGTCATGACAAAGGGAAAATAGGCTGATGCGCGGGCTTGGAGGTCAAAACTAATTTTCTCTTTCTCGTTCTCGTCGACCGCGCTCGCAAAGGCACTTCTCAGTTTCTCGAGTTTATCGTCGCACGGCCAACCAAACCAAGCCTTGTCGCAGTTCGCAGCCAGCATCAGATGGGTGATAGGGGAACTGGCAGGTCCCACCTCCATGTAGGTAGGGAACAGGTTCCACCCGCCCTCCGAAGCAGGAGCTTTAGACGTGCGGCGCGACGTCAAAGTAGCCCAGTCCATTGCTTGAAGGTCTACTTGGACGCCAATCTTTCTTAACTGCTGTGCTAAGTACAGCGACCTCGCGTGGGCCTCCGCCCAATCGGTTAGATCGAAGATCACAATCGGCTTTCCATCGTAACCGGCTTCTTTGAAGAGCTCCTTTGCCTTGTCAAAGTCCGCGGCCCCCCGGTGGCCGCTATAGGCGGACTCGTCGCCGTACTTCCCCTCGCAAGTGAGATAAGCATAGCAGGGATGCCAGAATTGCGGGTCACCCACAGAAATCTGCATGACCTCCTTTTGGTCGATCAGGTAGGTGAGAGCTTCAGTCGCCTTGATGTTGTTGAATGGTGGCACCTCGTGATTCACCACGAAGAGGCTCTGCACGAAAAATCCTTTCGAGACCACAAGCTTCGGGTCGTTTCGCAGCGCCAACGCATTATCAATCGGAGGAGATAACCAGATATCTTGTTTGCCGGTCAGCATCGCCGCCATCGCAGTGTTTGGGTCTGGTATGTAAGACATTTCGATCTTGTCGAAAGTTGCCTCTTTCTTGCCCCAATAGAAGCTTGGCGGGTCATTCCGCGGAGTGTAGAAGGAGTTCTTGGTGTAAACCGGCGTTTGGCCTGGCTTCCAGGTCGAGTAATCGAACTTATAAGGACCAGAACCGGTTGTATCGGTGAGCTGTTCGGTGGGCGGAAGGGAGGCAACCCGCTTGGGCATAATGAAAGGGACGTTCCCCTCAGTACTGGCAAGCGCCGAGGGAACGTCGAACGGCTCATTGAGCTCGATCCGAAACGTCAGATCGTCAACCTTAACCATCTCCTTGGTCCTGGATCCAAGGAGTCCACCAACCACATCCCGAGACTCCCAGCGCTTCAGTGACTGGATAACGTCGTCAGTGGTGATTGGAGCTCCGTCGGAGAATTTCAGGCCCTTGCGAAGCGTGATTGTGTAAGTCTTGTTGTCCGAGTTCACATCAACTTTGTCGGCCATTTGGGGACGCGGTGTGCCGCTGCTGTCGAACTCGAACAATTTATCGTAAATGAGATATCCGTGCATCTGTGTATCCCCCGATGTTGTCACAATGGGGTCAACAATTTTCAGGGCGCTTCCCTCTATTACGCGCAGCGTGTCCGCATTCGCCGTACCGACCGATAAAACACCGATAACGGCAGGTGTTACTAACCGACGCACTGCGGTTGTTCTTGACATCCATGTAATAAGTTTGATCTTCATTTTTGTTCCCTCTAGTTGTTAAAAGAGGCAATAGGCTGTAGTGCCCATTAGGTTTTCCTGCTCCCATTCCCCGCCCCAAATCATGACTGCGTGGCCAGGCGAGACTTCACGATACTGGCGCACAGGTGGGACGTAGTCCGCAGGCCGGACGGGACACTTGATTTCGCCATTTGAGACCGAGCGTTTCTGCAGGCGCCGTGCCGGATCTGCGATCGGAACTGCCGCGAGCAGCCGTTTGGTATACGGATGCTGCGGATTCTGAAAAATCGCCTCGCGCGGGCCGATCTCAACGATCTCGCCGAGATACATCACAGCCACGCGGTGGCTAACGCGTTCGACCACTGCCATGTCGTGCGAAATGAATAGATAGGCAAGGCCCATACGGGCCTGGAGATCCAGCATAAGGTTGACGACTTGTGCCTTCACAGAAACATCGAGTGCCGAGACGGCTTCGTCCGCCACGATGAGCCGCGGCTCAAGTGCAAGCGCACGCGCAACACAGATGCGCTGGCGCTGGCCACCCGAAAACTCATGCGGAAAGCGGTTGACTATGTCAGGCGAAAGACCCACCCGCTGCAGGAGGTCGGCGACCTTATCGCGTGCTTCCGAACGGCTGGCGAGATTGTTGATCAGCAGCGGTTCGATGATCGCTGTTCCGACATCCATGCGCGGATTGAGCGATGCGAACGGGTCCTGGAAGATCATCTGAATGCGATTTCGCTGCTTGCGCAACTCGGATTGACCAAGTTTTACAAGGTCAACACCATCGAGCAAAATCGACCCCGAGAGGGGCTCAGTCAACCGCATTACCGTCCGGCCTGTCGTCGATTTGCCACAGCCTGATTCGCCGACCAGTGCCAAGGTTTCGCCGCTCTTGACGCTGAAGGAGACATTCTCGACCGCGTAGACCCGGCCTTTGACCGAAGAAAACATGCCCGACCGGATTTCGAAGCGCTTCGTCAAGCCCGCAATCTCCAGCACCGGGCGCTCCGCCTCCTTGACGGTATCCGGCACCTCGGCCGGCACGTCGGATTGGCCAGTTGTCCGGTCGACGATCGGGAAGCGTATCGGCCGCCTTCGCCCCTTCATCGAACCGAGCTTTGGAACGGCCGAAAGCAGCGATCGCGTGTAGGGGTGTTCGGGGCGATTGAAGATGTCCTCGGTCGGCGCAGTCTCGACCATCTGGCCGTTATACATGACTGCCGTGCGGTCGGCGATCTCGGCGACGACGCCCATGTCGTGCGTGATGAAGAGGACGGACATGCCCTCGTCCTCTTGCAACTCCTTGATCAGCTCCAGGATCTGCGCCTGGATCGTCACGTCGAGCGCCGTCGTCGGCTCGTCGGCAATCAGCAGCTTTGGCTTACCGGCCAAAGCCATCGCGATCATGACGCGTTGGCGCATGCCCCCCGAGAAGTGGTGTGGATATTCGTGGAAGCGCGACTTCGCCGCCGGGATTTGTACCTTCTCCAACAGCCGAATCGTTTCCAACTCAGCCTCGGATCGCGACAGGCTGCGGTGCAGAATCAGCGATTCAGCTATTTGGAACCCGATTGTGAGTACCGGGTTCAGCGAGGTCATCGGCTCCTGAAAAATCATGGCAATGTCGTTGCCGCGGATACGACGCATTTCTGATTGCGAGAGCGTGAGCAACTCCTGCCCGTCAAGCTGGATCGACCCTTCGACCTTGCTCGAAGCTGGCGAGTTGAGCCGCATGATCGAGAGCGCCGTTACGCTCTTTCCAGAGCCGGATTCGCCCACGATGGCGACTGTCTCTCTCTCGCCGATCTCAAACGATATGCCGTCCACGACGGGGACCCAGTGCCCCCCGACACGGAACGAGGTCACCAACCGCGAAACAGAAAGGACCTTATGGGCCATCCTGTGCGTGCGCTCCTCTAGGAGACTTGATTCAGGTTCGCACAAATCTACTATATCGGAACCCACGGAACTACCTCAAGACTTAGGGCTAATTCCTCGCTAACCCCGCAAATTAGTTCTTTTTTCTACTGTTCGCGTCACAGGGTTCGATAGACTTTCCTCGCGTTTTCCCGAAATAGCAGCGCCTTGTTTTCCTCGGATATTCGAGCCTTGAAGGCATAGCGCGGATCATCGAAGTCCCAGTGAGGATAATCGCTCGCAAAAATCAGCCTATCCCAGCCGATTTGATCAAACAGATAGTTGAGCTCCTCGGGATTGTCCGGCTCCTCCACCGGCTGTGTGGAAAAGTAGAAATTCTGGCGTAGATAGTGGGAAGGCGGATGTTTTAAGCTAGCCACTTCCGAACCCATGCGACGCCACAACATGTCCAGCCGGTGCCCAAGTTCAATCGACCAGACACAGCCGCACTCGATGATGATCACCTTGAGAGAGGGCAACTGATCGAATACGCCATCCAGAATGAGACTCATAACTTGTGACTGGGCAGCGAAGGTCAGGTCCAAATGATCCTCATTGTAGTATGATGGCCAGCCGCTGGCGGTCCGCGCGCCGCTTTCGCCGCCAATGTGCATGCCAATTGGAAAGCCATGATGAGCCGCGGCTTCCAGGATGGGCCTGTAGCGTCGATGCCCTAATAGCTCGGTTGTGCCGGTGGGTATGTGCACCTGGACAAATCGCGCATCCAGTGCCCGCTTTTCGATTTCTGCGACCGAGGAAACGACATCGTCCGGGACAACCAGAACGGACGCTCTCAGCCGATCCTCAGACTCGACGAACTCGGCGATCTGCCAATCGTTCATCGCCGTGCACAACACATTGTTGAGATCGAGATTGCGACCGAGCTGCGCCCCAAAAGGTTCGAGCACTCCGAAGACGACATTGTGGGGATCGAGGTGCTGCTTCCTCATGAAGGCCAGGTCCGATCCGGGTCCGCCCCCACCCGGCGGCCAGGCATCGCGGCGTTGTCCCCTTGGATTGTACCGGGGATAGGTTTGGCTGTCAGCAAACACGCTGAACCCCAACTCGCCATACTGATCGAGATGATCGCGCCAACGCTTGGAAATATAAGGATGGAGGCCATACCGGTCTTTAAGAGCCGGGTGGATATCGCAATCGGCTATACCTGCCGAAGATGCAGCACGCACCGGCTGCTTCGGGCTGACTGTCGTATCGTTCATTTCACCGTCTCCATCAGCCGTGGGTAAGTTCGCAAGGGATTCTCCCGCGCGATTTTCTGCCGAAGCCGCGCTGGAAAACCGGGTGGCATCGGATCATCTCCTTCGAACTGCCAATGCGGGTAATCGGACGAGAAGAGCAGCATGTCTTCGCTGCCGAGATGCTCTATCAGCTTCTCGACGTGCACCGGATCCTTCGACGTATCGAATGGCTGGATTGTAAACCGGACACGATCCCGGAATTCCGCCGCAGGAGAGCGCTTCACCCACGGAACCTCGCCGCGGATACCCCGCCAGACCTTCGCACTCCGCCAGATAAAACTGGGCACCCAACCGATGCCCGCCTCGATCATCACGAATGTGAGATCTGGAAACTTGGCAAATACGCCCTCCATGATCAGGCTCTGGAGCTGCGCCGCGAAAATGTGGGTTCCGCTGGCATAGTCCTGGAGGTAGGTCGACGGCCATTGCATAGCGCTACTGCCCGTAGGATAGCGATACATCGTCCCGGCATGGATACCGACAGGCAACCCATGCTTTTGGGCTGCTTCATAGATCGGCCAAAAATGGCTCCGGCCGAGAAGCATCTCGTTGCCGGCCAGCAGCAGGACCTGAACGAACCTTTTGTCGGAAGCACATCTGTGGATTTCCTCTGCAGCCCGATCGGGAAGCTGTGAGGCCACCACGATCGAACCGCGCAAACGTGGCTCAGCATCCAGCCACTCCCGAGCCAACCATTTGTTGGTCGCAGTGCATACCTCTGCTCCCATCAAACCGCTTGCCGCGACTTGACCGCCATAGAGCGGGTTACAGATTGCGATCTCGCAGTTGAATTTATCCAGCGCCTGTTCCCGACAGCGATCGAGGCTGACGCCTGGCTTTTCCCCATCTTTCCGCCAGTCCGGGCGGCATGACAGCGGTGCGCTCGGCGGATAGCTGGCCAGATCCATCTCGCCGATCCCGCGGCTGA
>NZ_JAMYOE010000077.1:0-15640 GCF_040319695.1 Mesorhizobium sp. M0898
CCGCCCTCCGGCCCCACACGCGGCGCCCCGCGGGGTCCGCCCCGCGGGCCCGCGCAAGTCCCCGCGCGGGGTTCCCGCCCGCGCCCCCGGGCCCGAGGCGTAGGGGGCGGGGGGCCATCCGCGGCGGGCCGAACCGGCCAAGGCCATGCAGGAACGCCAGCGCCGCAGCGATCAGGATCGTCAGTGTCAGCGCCAGGAACGGCGGCTCGACCAGAAGCTTGGCGAGGTCATATTTCCGCCCCGCGCCGTGCAGTGTCAGATCGAACATGACCAGACCCTTGCCAGGCCGCAGCCATTGGATTAGGTCGCGCGCCGCGGCCGCCTTGTCGGCATCTCCAAGCGCGGAATTGTTGATTAGGTCGGGGTCGGTCAGGATGAAAAAGGGTTTGTCTTGGAATTCGATGAGGACGGCCTTGCCGCTGCCTGCCGCAATGATCGGGTGATCGTCGGCAACCCATTGCATGTCTTGCGGCGCGGCGACGAGATGGCCCCGGATCTCGAGTTGCTCGACGGTGCTCCTGCCGACACCGAGCTTAGCCTTGGCGATCCGGCCGAGCCAATCGTTGACTACGGTGTCGGGCAAACGCTCGATTTTCATCTTCCATCCCTCATGCTGCTGGAGGGGCAAGGTCTGCCATTTGGGCAGCACGAAGAGAGTCTCGCGGTCATCGCGAAGCTCAAGAATGTGGTCGAGCGCCTCCGGATCGCTGTCGGGCGAGATGGTGACGATCAGCAGTATATCTCTGGCAAGGTCGTCTTCGGTCCGCGCCATCAAGGGCGCTTCGCCGGTGAGCCGCAGCCATTCCGCCAGGCCGGCGTAGCCGACGCCGCTTTTCGACAGCGGCGTGGCGCCGCCATTGCCGGGTTGCCGGAAATCGGGAGCATAGGTGGACAGCAGGAAGAAACCGGCCGCCGCAAGGAGGCTGGCGAAAATCCCCCAAAACAGTGTCTTTCGATTGAACGGCTCCTGTGCCTCGACCGCCGGTGCGCTCACGTCCAGGCATCCCGGAAGGCGAAACGTTCATAGGCGCCGCGCGCCTGCCGCCAGCCTTCCGCGCCGACCGGCCGGCGCGCGAACAGCGCCGCCTCGACAATGCGGGCGATCTCGGTAAACGCATGGCGCGCCCTTCCCGGCAGGGAAGGGGCATTGGCGATGTCGCGCGCGGTGAGCGACGGGCGCAGGAAGTCCGGCAGCCGGCCGGCAATATCGGCGACGCTGCGCCGAAGCAAAAGGTGAACCGCCTCGTCGTAGTCGCCGCGTGCGGCCAGCGCATCCGCTTGCGACAACAGGATCTGCGCGGCGCCGGCGTCGGGGCGCCAGGCTTCTTCGTCTTCGACTTCGGGTCGGGCGCGCTGCCACGGCAGCCGCCAGGCGATGCCTTTCACCTCGAGGAAGACCAAAAGCAGGATGATTGCGACGCCCGATATCACCGCCCCCCAGAACAGATAGATCATGTAGGGACCGAGCCACGACAAAAAATCCTGCAGCGGTTTCAGCCATTCGGGCGGCTTCGGCGGCACATAGGCCGGCAGGTCGAACTGGATCGACTCATCGGCGATCAGCTGCTTGTGCAGATTGGTCAGCCGTTCGGCTTCCGCTGTGCCTGGCTGTGCCAACGCCACCCTCTCCCCTGCAACCTGTGGTTCCCCAGCCGACACTGGCAATGCGGCAAGACAATTGCAAGTGGACTAGACGTCGACCTCCAATGTTGGCACATTTAATGCGGGGATCACCAGCCGATATGCGGTGATTAAGCGGGGGACGCATCATGGTTTCAATGACATTGGAACGGTCGGACAAGTTTCGCATCGGCAGGGTTTTCAGCAACAGTTTTGCGGTTATCGGCCGCAATCCGGGTCTGTTGGTCGGACTAGCGGCTCTTTTTTCCGCCCTTCCGGCACTGGTGCTTAACCTTTGGAATTACAGCAATTTTGCCAACATCAATATTGCTAGTCCCGAAACTCTGGCTGTTGCCGATCCCTCGGCGATTCTACGCAACTCGTTAATATCGGTGGCTTTTGGCTTGATATATCTTGTGCTGGCTTTGTTGTTTCAATCATCACTGGTGAGGGCGACGATAGAAGACTTGAACGGCAAGCGCCCGGCAATCGGTGACTGCATCCAAATAGCTTTACGCTGCATATTCCCGACGCTTGGGATCGGGCTGGTGGTCTTTTTCGTCATGGTCCTCGGGGTTGTTGCGATTGCCGTCGCAGGGCTGATTATCCCGATCTTCGGGACGATCATCGCGTTCGTGATGCTGCTTGTTCCCGGCATCATGTGGTTGCTTGGTATATCGGTTTCCGTACCCGTGCTGATCCAGGAGCGCCTTGGCGTGTTTGGCTCGATGTCGCGGAGCCGCGCCCTGACGAAGGGCAGCCGCTGGTCACTATTCGGCCTTTTGCTGATTCTGTTCTTGGTGGCGATTGCCTTCCAAATGGCATTCGCTTTGGTGTTTGGATTGGCTTTCGCCCTTACCGGCAGCCTCTCGACCGTTGGCCTGATTGTGGGCGCGATTGGAAGCGCCGTTGTGTCAACGGTCGTGTCGACGGTAATATCGGTTGCCATCGCCGTTAGCTATGTCGAGCTGAGACAAATCAAGGAAGGCACCAGCGTCGAAGACTTGGCGGAAATCTTCTCGTAGCGACAAGGGATTTGCTGCCTTCATCGCGTCAGGATCGGTCTGGACTGGATAGGTAATATCGTGGCGTCAATAACGCTGGAACAGCCCGACAAATTTCGCATCGGCAGGGTTTTCAACGACAGCTTTGCCGTCATCGGACGCAATCCCGTTCTTTGCCTAGGGCTTGCCTTGATTTTCTCCACCCTGCCGAGATTCGTATTTGCGCTCTGGTTCAGGAATACCGTTACGAATGTCGAGCATGGCGGCCCGGAATTCTCGGTTCAACGGATCGCGCTCACGGTGGTTGGCGCGATCGGCTATATTGTCCTCATGTCCTTGCTGGAGGTGGCTTTGACGCGCGCTGCCATCGAGGATTTGAGCGGCAAGCGGCCGTCGATGCGTGATTGCATCGGGACGGCCGTGGCACTCATGCTGCCGGCAATCGGCATTTCGCTGATTGTCAACATTGGCTTCACAGTCGGCCTCGTGCTGCTCGTCGTTCCGGGATTTTTGTTGTTGGTTCTCTGGGTTGTAGCGATACCGGTTCTGATTCAGGAAAAACTGGGGGTATTCGCGAGTTTGGGCCGCAGCCGCGATCTTTCCAAGGGCAGCCGTTGGTCTCTGCTCAGTCTCTGGTTCCCCCTGTTCGTAGCTTTGGTCGCAACAAATTTCACGTTGGGCCGCGTCCTATCCCACTTAGGCATTCCGCTCGTGTTCTTCCTGGACGCTCTGGCGCGCGCGGTCGAGCAAGTCGTGTTTTCCGTTGCCATCGCCGTCAGCTATGTCGAGCTGCGCCAGGTCAAGGAAGGCACGAGCGTCGAAGACTTGGCGGAAATCTTCTCCTGAGGACGGGTGGAGGCTTTTCACCGGGTGCCATCTCGTGTTGCGCTCGAGCAGCCGAGCTTGTTCATAAAGCCTTTGTCTGCGCCGGTAACGCTGTGGCCAGCCGCTTCGCCCATCCCTCGATGCCGGAGCGGCCGGCCAGCAGGTCCTGCCTGATCTCGATGAGGACCGCGGGAATGCCGCGATCGTCGCCATGGACCGGTATGGCGTAGTCGCCGTCACGGCTGATCACGTAGGGCTCGTTTGCCGCGGCGTTGAGCGCACTGTCTGCGCGCAGGCCGGCAAGCACTGCCTGGCCGAAATCGACTGCTCGGTCGTAAAGCACGCCGGCGTGCCAGGGCCGCGCAATGCCGAGGAAGACCGGCGTGAAGGAGTGGATCGTTGCGATCCGCGTCGGTCTGCCCTGCTTCGACCGGTCGTCGAGATGGGCGGCCACGCGGTCATGAAACGGCGCGAACATGATTTCGGCACGCCGGCTTCGCTCCTCCGGATCGAGGCCGACATTGCCGGGGATGCCGGTGTCCTCCGATAGCACCGGAATGCTGCCGCTGGAACCAAGCGGCCGATTGAGATCGATCAAAAGCCGCGAATAGGAGCTGAGGAAAGCCGGAGCATCGAGCAGCTTCGACAGAGTGCGGGTCACATCGGCGGCGCCGATGTCCCAGGCGATATGGCGCTGCAAATGGCTGCTGTCGAGACCGAGCCGCGCATACTCGGCCGGGATGTGATTGGACGCATGCTCGCATATCAGAACGATATCGGAACGCCCCGTTTCGTTGATTGCTTCGACCGCTGGAAGCCAACCTTCCGGTAGGATGGCGTTAGCAAGCGGCTCAGCCATCAATACAGCGTCCGGTAGAGATCGCAGACCGCCACTGGGTCGAGACCGGCGAGGCGCTCGGTCTCATGCCGCTTGAGGCCGACAAAGGTCTCGACGAACACCGGCGCGAACCATCCGGTGACGGTCTTGTCGGCGACGAGCGCGTCGAGTGCCGCCGGCAACGTTTCCGGCAGCCGCACGAGGCCAAGCTTCTTGCGCTCGGCAACGCTCATCAGCGTCGGGTCGCCCGAGACAAGCGGCGGCGCCGGCAGCTTGGCCTTCAGCCCTTCCAGCCCGGCGCGCACGATCGCCACCAGCGACAAATAGGGATTGCCGGTGGCGTCGGCTGCCCGGTATTCGATATTGTACTGCCGCGCCGGATCGCGCCCGCCGATCGTCACCGTCGGGCAGATGCGCAGGCTCGCCTCGCGGTCGCGATCGGCAAGCCAGGTGTAGGACGAACTCCAGCTATGCGGCTTCAGCCGGTAGTAGGACGACACACTCGCCGCCGTCATGGCGGTGATCGCGGGCAGGTGGCGCAGCACGCCGGCACAGAACGAAGCGGCACGGCTGGAAAGGCCGCCAGGCTGGGCCGGGTCGCAGGTCGCCGGCTTGCCGGCCTCGTCGACGAAACTGAAATGGATGTGGACGCCGTTGCCGACGGCATCCGGCGCGATCTTGGGTGCGAAGCTGGCCCGCCAGCCGGCACATCGCGCGACTTCGCGCGTGATCTCGCGGATGGCGACGGCGCGATCGGCCGCGGCAAGCGCATCGGCCGGCTCGCACGTCACCTCGAACTGGTCGGTGCCGAATTCGGCGATCACCACTTCGGGCGCGACGCCGGCTTCCGCCAGCGCCGCCATCAGATTGGCGGCAAACGGGTCGGCGCGGCGCAGTGCTGCCAACGACATCGAATGAGCCGGCCCAAAGTCGCCCTCGATATGGAATTCATGCTCGAAGGCGGCGATGACGGAAAGCCCGGCCGCTGCCTTCAACTCCGCCAGCGCATCCTTGAGCATGGTCCGCGTACAGCCGACCCACGGGCTGCCGTCGAGTTCGACGATGTTGGCGGCGACCATGTCGAAAGGCGTCGCCGATCCGGTCAGCGCCGTGCGAAACCGCGCGTTGAGATCGGGAATGAGCCGCACATCGCCGGACGAACCCCAGGGATTGGGATCGACGATCGAGTTGAACGGCGTCAGCGACAGATTGGCCTGCAGCCAGCCGACGCCGGTCGCGGCGATCTTCTGCAGCTTGCTTTCGACGACCGAGCGGCCGCGCGTGATCGCCGACAGATCGGTGGTGACGACGGCAACCAGCGGTTCGACGGTCATGCAGCTTTTCCCAAGGCTTCGAAACGGCCCGTAACGGTGGCGGTATCAGTGACCCAGCAATAGCCACCGAAGGCTTTTAGCGCGCCATCATGGCGCTCCTGCGAGGCGGCGGCGCAGGCATCCGATACGCAGGTGACGAGGTAGCCGCGATCGGCGGCATCGCGCACCGCCATGTCGACGCACTGGTCGGTCATGATGCCGGCGACGATCAGATAACGCACGCCGAGGTTCTTCAGGACATAGTCGATGTTGGTCGAGTTGAAGACGCCCGACGACGTCTTCGGCAGCATGATCTCGTCGCCGACCGGCGCCAGCGACGGCACCGGCAGACCTTCCGGTCGGCTCGGCGCGACATGGATCGGCGTCAGCTTGTGGTCGAGCGAGCGGTCCCGGCCGTCTTCGGTCAGGCTCTGGATGATGGTATGGATCACCTCGACGCCGTTGGCCCGCGCCGCCGCCAGAAGGCGCTCCTGGTTGGGGATCGTTTGCGACGCCGTCTGCCGGTAGAAATAGTGATCGGGACCGCGCTCCGGATGCGCCGGATCAGCACCCGGCTCCAGCCAGACCCGTTGCATGTCGACCAGCAGCAGCGCGGTTTCGCCAGCCCGGAACGGCTCGTTTCGTTTCGGCAGTGATGGCGTCATGCTTGGGGGTCCTGTGTTGCTGACTACAATCCGGCTGATTTAGCTGATTTTGGTCCACGCGTCCTGCGTGACCGCGCAGCTAAGCGAGCACTGTTGGATACTGCCAAGATGTTGGTTTGCAATGAACGATAACAACGGAAAGACGAATATCTCTGGCGCGCGAAGGGAAGTGATATGAAGCAGCCCTTATTGCGCACTAGGCGAGCCGTTATGCGCATGTGGATGCGGCAGGCCAGCGAACATGGTCGACCATCGCATTGCGCCGAAAGGTGACATGACTTTGTTTTGGGACCGCACCAATTGCCAGCCTTACAATCGCGGCTGCAATAGCAGGAAGAACATCAGGAGCGAGGGTGGGTTTAGGTGCACCGCTATCCGACGTCAAACTCGCGTATATATTTAGACGCTTGCTGAAGTAAGGCATAAAATATAATAGTTATGAACTCGCTCTGCAGAAGATTATTATCAACCAACAGCCTGCATGATACTGCGATATCGAACAGGGATACGCCAAGCACTGCAAGCAGGAATACGGCTACGCCAGAGGCCGCATGAGTTCCAAGGCCGCCCAAGCCAAAGTCACCTGACGTTCCGAGAACAACTGCAGAGATACCAAGAAATACGAATAACAATACAAATAGGGCTATTGGCGAAGTTATAACAACAATAAAATTCTCAATCACCTTCTTATCAGTCCTCTATCGACAATGAACATGATTGACGAACAGAGAAGGCCGAAGACAAATAGCGATGCTAGATCAAGATCACCTTTGTATTCGAAGATTCTGCCGTGGACGAAACCATGCAAGAAGGCCGCGATTATCGGCCCAATAACGAGGCCTGGAAACAAGTAGCCGGTTATTTTCATTTTGTTTCGCTCCCGATATTCACCCATAATCGTAGCACTTCAGGGTAAATAGATCGCTAATCGTGGCTGTCTAGGCATCACCCCACCGGGTCGGCAACTTTTAGCGACCCCTTCCTGACCACGCGTGCCTAGCAATTCGGATTACCGTGACAGTGCACTAATTTCTTTTCGCCGCCTGCCTCGTTTTCCGGGTTTCACGGCTTTGCCGATTTGCCCGGCGATGCTCTCGGCCCACGGGTGCCTCGAAAACCGCGACATCCGGGACGCGGCAATACTCGATGAGCAGTTCTTGTGGAAGACTTTAGGACGTGAAAACACCTTAGCTCGCCCGCACGGTGCTGGGGAGCGGCAGACCGGGAACGCCGGCAAGGTGCCCATGCCACCGGGGGCGACGGTAAAAAGTGCACTCACCGTAATTCTGATCTATACTCCGGACACCGGACCGAACGCCTACGGCGAAGCGAAGGGCGGATGAAGTGCTTGATAGAGTTCTCTTTTTAGTCATGGGGCGATATTAAGATGTTAGCCTCCGACCTGACGAAATTTATCGAGCAGGATCATCTGGCTCTGGATGCCTTCGTAAAGGGCGATCCTGAGCCCCTGAAAAACCTCTACTCGCGACAGGACGACGTCATTATTGCCAATCCCTTTGGCCCGCCGGCGAAGGGATGGAGAAAGGCCGCTGAGACCATGGAACGGGCCGCCACCAATTACCGGCACGGCAAGGCCATCGGCTTTGAGCGCATCTCGGAGTATGCGACAGCCGACTTGGGATACATCATCGAGGTCGAGCGGTTCCAATCCAAGGTCGGTGGTGGCAACAAACTGGTGCCGATTGCGCTTCGAGTCACCACCATATTCCGGCGCGAGGAAGGCGCGTGGAGGATCGTCCTTCGTCATGCCGATCCGATAACCTCGGCACGCCCGCCGACGTCCATTGTCGGGGAGTAGAAGGGTTGCCGGAGAGGTTTTAGGAATTACGGTGACACCCATTAGGCCGGCCTCCCGTCAAGCGGCGCGCGGAACTTTTTGGCGGCGCCAGCCGCCAATTTGAATCCTTCTTTCCTTCCCTTAGCGGCAGGTTTTGAACCGCACCCGTTTCTTTACGCTTGGCTGCAATGAACGATCGCGCCAGACACCCATAAGGATCAAGCATTGGTCAGGCCTTGCGGCTTTCCCTTGTCCTGGCGGCTCAGCCGCCCCAGAAGAACGTTGATTCCGCGCCGTGTCCAAAGGGTCTTTCAGTTTCCATGGCTGTCGGGTTCTCGAGCCAATCTCCGCCTGGCTGCACCATTTTTCTTTTCGCTGGCGACTGTGGCCTCGAAGACGCTGCAACTATTGCGGGTGCCTTAACTGCGACTGCCCAAAGTTGTAAACATAGTCATTTTTCAGTGTATGCTGAAGGCGATCAAGGCCGAGCGTTGCCTGATCACGGGGGCGAGTGCAATGCAGACAGTGATGAGCCAAAAATTGGCGAGCTACGGCCAATGGACCTACCGGGGCGCGTGGGCACTTGAGATCGCAGCCGCAACGATTGGCCTTACGACAGGCGTAGCTTTAGGCGTCCAAGCGTTTTCTGCGAGTGAATCGGTAACTGCAATGGATTTGACGCTCGCCAGTGCGCCCTTTCTCATGGTCGCAATTGCTGAGCTAACGAAAATACCGATAGCCACCCTGCTTTTTAGCGCATCGTGGTTATGGAAGCCCGTAATCCTGGCGTTTCTACTCGTATTGGCAGGCATAACTTTCGAAACTGTATTCATGGGAATGGAGCGAGCGGGTGCGCTGCGCCAACTGCGCTATGAAGAATTGGTAAACAAAATCGACGCATTGGACCAGGAAGCCAAAAAGCTGGCTTCGGCTGACGAGCTTGGCCGAAAATCCGATCAGGTCGAGCAGGCGCGTTCCGAAATTGAGCAGCTTACACATCTTGCGGAAAAATCTCGCGCGACCTTTCAGTCGCAGATAGCCGAGGTCAACGCTGAGTTAGAGGGAACGACAGCCATCACCCCCGAGGCCTCCCGCGTTCGGGATCAGGTGGACGAAAAAAGCGCGGTTCGACAGGCCCTGTTTCAGCAGCGAGATAGCGAAATAAGGGACGCAGTCGATCAGTTTGAGCGCCAGCGCGACAGCTTTGTCGAACGCATCAAGATGGCGCGCGATTCAGCCGACAGTGACTCGGCTCGAAAGCTAGAGTCGGAAGTGGCCAAACTGGCTAATCCACGCGCAAAAATCGTTGCCAAGTTCGACGTACAGATAGAACCGCTAGATGAGGAGATCGCGGCCCTACGGGGAGCTTTCGATCGTTTGCGGGCAAGCAGCCCTCCTATGACTGCCGATCAGAGACAGAAACTCACCGACAGACGTTCATCTTTGGAGCAGACACGCGACAGCGATGCTGGGGCTTGGCAGCGCAGATTGGATGAAGCCGGCAAACGGCTCGCGGAAGCCCAATCCGCCGAGGCCAACAAGGCAAATACGTCGGCGGAAAATCAGGTAAGACAAGACCAGATTGCCAAAGAGCTTAGCGATTTGGAGAAAGAGCGGATTCCCATGGCGCGGACCGATCAGGTCCGGCGTATCGCTTCACGATGGTATGGGAGTAAACCGGAACTGGTAACCGAACGGCAAGCCGGAACAATCTCGGTAATCTGGTTTAGCTCACTTGCGATCATTGCCGCGCTCGCGGGACCAATCACAGCAATGGTGGCACTTGCTCTGCAGCGGATTGCCGCCCGAGAAGAGGATACGTCTGGGAGCAAGTTTTCCAGGCTGCTTCGTAGAATGCTTTTGAGTTGGCGTTGGCGCCGAGTTCGAACAATGGAGGTGCCGGTCGAGATTGCGGTCGAGAAAGAGGTCGAGAAACGGGTCGAGGTGCCGATCGAGAAGGTCATCAAAGAAATCCTTTACGTTCCGCTCTTCACCGACGATCCCGAAGTTCTTCGAAAAGCCCTGGATCAGGACTTGCCGGCTGAGGTGGCGGATCTCGTGACCGTATCCATGAAAGGTCGCAAAAGTGCTCGTCCGGCATAATACCTCACTGCTTGAGCAAGCCGTCGATCTCGTCATTCAGAGATCGGCAATTCCGACCTTGCAAGCTCAGGCGGCAGCTCAAGAGAAAACAGCTCGAGCGACTGCCTTTCGCCGGATGGCGACGGGCGGAGCCATTGCAGTAGCGGCTGTCGGGATTGGGCTGGGTATAAAACTCGGTCTCTGGGATAAGAGCTTGCCAGAGCCAATGGTTTTATCGACGATAGAGCAATCGAGCGTGCGCACTGTCCCGAATGTTGATCACCCGCCTATTCCCATCCCGACCCCAAAGCCTGCGCCGGACGAAACGCCACGGATTGACGTGCCTGCCAAGCCTGACGTGGTGACGGTCGATTTCAATAAATTCGCCACCAAAAGTGTGGAATTCCAAGGCATCAAGTGGGAGCTCATATCGGGTCATCACTTCAAGGATGAAAAGGACGAAACGTGGGACCGGGCATGGTGCTATTCTCGCCGAAGTGTCAACGGCGTTGACGTTAACGTAGCATTAGCGTCCCGATCTGCCCCGAACGCGCCTCCAGTCGGACCAGGCGCTGCCGTTCAGACCCTCCAACTGGTCGGTCTCAATGATTCATCCGCTGTTGATCTGGTAACAAAATGTGCGTGGCTGGACGGTCGCACATTTGCCTCATCGGACGTCATTCCAGACCAGTCTCGAGAGCAGGCAAACGCTGTACCAACACAAACTGCTGTGCCCGAAGTCGATCCGGACAGCGGATTTGTGGTCGTATCCGGGTGGGACGCGATCGGAAACGACCTGCCCGATATGCCGATTAGAAGCGTGAGCTCCGAACAGTGCCAAAGTGCCTGCGACAGAGACTTCAAATGTTTGGCGGTTACCTACAACACAAAATTCCAGGCTTGCTTTATGAAAGGTGATGCCTCGCTCTTGGTCAAAAGCGCTGAGTCCATCATGGCTGCCAAGAAGGTGGTGGAGGGAAACCTGCGCTATTCGAATTTGGTGTTCGCCACAAAAACAGAAATCTCCGGCAATGCATATTGGAACTCTCCACTCCGATATCCAGACTGCATACTGCAGTGCGCCAACGACAACTCCTGCTTAGGTTTTAATTTCCGCAAAAAAGAAAGTGCGTGCGTTCTGTTCAACAGAATAACTCAATCCGCGGACAACGCAGCAGTTGTATCTGGCATCAAGAGCGTGGCCAACTAAAGTTGCTTTAGAAGGTTCCCATTCGGACTTCCTCTACCCCTCGTGCCGATTTGGCGAATGACGTCTTGAAGAGAACATGATGGCTCAATCCTCGACCGCCTCTGCGCGGCATCGAGCGTGCCGCGCGCGGCCAGCATGCTGATCGCCGATTCGCGGACGTTGACGGCGGTCGGAATGGATTGCTCACGTCCTTACAATGGGACTGAAAAAGGGTTCGGAATAGTGGCGAGGTGGAGCTTTGATGTCGCGATGACAGGGCGCGGATGATGCCGTAAAAAGCCGTCGATCGCCCGAGCTTCCTATTCTGACCTTCTTCCGCGATATTTCTATTTTTTGGGAAATGCCGAAAAAAGCCAAAGAAATCAACTGGCTGGGGAACCTGGATTCGAACCAGGACTAACGGAGTCAGAGTCCGTGGGTCTACCGTTAACCTATTCCCCAGCAGGCGCGGCCGTTGAAAACCACACGGGCAGGGCGACGATGTCGCCGCGCGTGCCTTGTAGCCGCCGCCGGAAAATAGTCAACCCTGCCGTAGGCATTTCAATCGGCGCGGTTGCTTCAGATTTGCCCTGTCGTCACTCCTGCCGGCGTTTGCGCTGCCCTCACCCTCTCCCCGTGGAGGACGGGGAGAGGGGGGTCGCCAGCGTTGCGTCGGAGCCCCTTCTCCCCGTTCTTCACGGGGAGAAGGGTCCCGGCAGGGGGTTGAGGGGCGGCGCCTACATTGAGGATTGATCTTCTCACGGTCGTCATCAGGCCTGACGCGATTGCCAAGCTTCAACTCTCGCTGCGGGAGTATTGCGAGTGCTCGAAGAACAGCACCACGCCGAGCGCGATCAGCAGCGGGATGATCAGGTAGAACAGCCGGAACACCAGCAGCGCCGCCAGCACGCCGACCTGGTCCATATGCGACAAGCCAGCGAGGAACACCACCTCGAAGACCCCGAGCCCGCCCGGCGCATGCGAGATCTGCGCGATCGAGAACGACACCAGGAAAACGCCGAGCACGACAAAATAGCCGGGATTGCCGGTGGCGGGCAGGGCGAAGAAGATGATCGCCGCCGCCGCCAGCAGCTCGATCGGGCCGACCAGCAATTGCCGCGCCACGATCGGCAGCGCCGGGTAATGCAGCTGGAAGCTGCCGATCCTGAGCGGTCTCAGATGCAGCCAGCTGCCGAAGACATAGGCCGCCACCACGAGCAGCATGGCGAACCCTGCTGCTTGCGACAGCCGGTGATGCGGCGTGCCGGAAAACCGGTCGATCACCTCAGGCTCGAGCAGCAGCACGATGCCTGAGACGAACAGCGTCGACAGCACGAAGGTGATCCAGCAGATCGCCACCAGAATGCCGACATCCTGGCCGGTCAGGCCCCTGGTGCCGTAGGCGCGGTAGCGGATCACCGCACCGGAAAATACCGAGCCGCCGATATTGTGCGACAGCGCGTAGGTGGTGAACGAGCAGAAGGTGACGAACAGCCACGATACTTTCTTGCCGATGTGCAGCAACGCAATGTGGTCGTAGCCGGCGAGCGAGGCATAGGCGATGACCGAGCTCAGCGCCGCCAGCACCCAGCCGCGCGCCGGGATGGCGATTATGCCGGCCCAGACATCATCGAGCGAGATGCCGCGCAATTCGTGCAGCAGCAGCCACAGCGAGAACACCACCGCCGCGATGCCGATCACGGGCCAGAAATAACGCCTCCAGTTCATGGCTTGACGATCATGCGTTGCAGCCCGTACCCGTTTTCGCAGCAGGCAAACCGCCCGCGTTGCCGGATGATTTACCCTCCATTTCAGAAATGCCTCATTGAAGCCGGCTATTCAACCGGGAAGGCGCGTTGTGGCGCTCGCGCCTTCCCTTCTCCCAAGGGGACAAGGGCTCACCGACGTCGCCGCCTTCACGCCGCCGGCAAAATTCGCCGCGAGCGCTCTTGGTGATCCGGCCCGGCGCTGATAGTCTGGCGGCAACTTGAACATGTAAAAGCGCCTGCTGCGTCCGGTCTCCGGTTCGCGCGGCGCCGGAAGGAACGACAGTGGAAGACCACGAAGCCGGCGCTGGCGCGCCGGAAGTGGGCGTGTCCAGGGGTTCGCCGACGCCGTCCGGCCAGGCAAATCCATCCACCGGACGCTACGGCCGTCAGGTGCAACCCTGGTCCGGCAATGGACAGGCTGGCGACACGTCCCACGACCACAAGGGCCAGAACGGCTCGCATCAGAACGGCAAACCCAAGAAACGGCGCAAGCGGCGGCGCGGGCGCAAGGTTTTCGCACGCGACGAGACTCGTCCGCTGGCGGCCGGCGCTTCGGTGCCCGCCGCCGGCGGGGCCTCGGCCGCTCGCCCGTCCCAGCCAGCGGCTTCGATCGCGCCGCAGTCCTCGATCGCGCAATCGCCTTCGATCGCGCAATTGCCTCCATCCTCGCCAAGGCCGGGGCAAGGTGCCCGCACACCGCCGCCGCTACAGGAATTACCGGTGTTTGCCGCGCTCGACCTCGGCACCAACAATTGCCGCCTGCTGGTCGCGGTGCCGACGCGCCATGGCCAGTTCCGCGTCATCGATGCCTTCTCGCGCATCGTCAGGCTGGGCGAGGGCCTTACCGCCAATGGCCGGCTCGGCGACGCCGCAATGGACCGCGCGGTCGAGGCGCTGAAGATCTGCGGTGACAAATTGCGCAACCGCAAGGTCAGGAAAGCCAGGCTGATCGCCACCGAGGCCTGCCGAACCGCCGCCAATGGCGTCGAGTTCCTCGAGCGCGTCGAGCGCGAGGCCGGCCTGAAGCTGGAGATCATCGACCGCCAGACCGAGGCGCGGCTGGCGGTGTCGGGCTGCGGCTCGCTGGTCGAGCGCGACACGCAAGGCGTCGTGCTGTTCGACATCGGCGGCGGCTCGTCCGAAATCGCGCTGATCGACCTCACCGGTCAGCGCTCGCCAAGGCTTGCCAACCATATCGTCTCGTGGACGTCGCTGCCGGTCGGCGTCGTCTCGCTGGCCGAGCGTTTTGGCGGCCGCACGGTGACACGCGAGATCTTTGGCGCCATGGTCGAGGATGTCGCAATGCGGCTGCGCGCCTTCGACGGGCGCGACCGGCTGAGCCACCTCCTGGCCAGCCCGAAATTCCATTTGCTCGGCACATCGGGCACGGTGACGACGCTGGCCGGCGTCCATCTCGATCTCGAACGCTATGACCGCCGCCGCGTCGACGGGCTGTGGATGGATCGCGACAGCGTCGACCGCATGGTCGAAAAACTGGTCGGCTGGGATTTCCAGCAACGCGTCGCCAACCCTTGCATCGGCGCCGACCGCGCCGACCTGGTTCTGGCCGGCTGCGCCATACTGGAGGCGATCCGTGCCGTCTGGCCGTCGGAGCGGCTGCGTGTCGCCGACCGTGGCCTGCGCGAGGGCATATTGAGCGAGTTGATGGCCGATGACGGCGTCTGGCGGCGAGGCCGGCAATGACCAAGAAACCGGAAAGACCGAGCTCCGCCGGCATTCGCGTGCTGAAGACGAAGATCAAGAAGAAAAGCGGCCTGAAGGAATCGTCGCGCCGCTGGCTGCAGCGCCACATCAACGATCCCTATGTCCAGCGCTCGAAGGCCGACGGCTATCGTTCGCGCGCCGCCTACAAGCTGATCGAGATCGACGACAAGCACCATCTGCTCAAGCCAGGCATGAAGGTGATAGACCTTGGCGCGGCACCCGGCGGCTGGTGCCAGGTCGCCGCCGCGCGCACGAAGTCTACCGCGGAACGCCCGAACGTCGTCGGCATCGATTACCTCGAGATGGACGCCGTGCCGGGCGCGCCGGTGCTGCTGATGGATTTTCTCGATCCGCAGGCACCCGAAAAGCTGGCCGAGACGCTGGGCGGCCAGCCCGACATCGTGCTCTCCGACATGGCCGCACCGACCACCGGCCACAAACGGACCGACCACATCCGCACCATGCATCTTTGCGAGGTGGCGGCCGATTTCGCGCTGTCGGTATTGAAGCCTGGCGGACATTTCCTCGCCAAGACGTTTCAGGGCGGCGCCGAGAACGAATTGCTGGCGAGACTCAAGCGGAATTTCCGCTCGGTCCATCACGTCAAGCCGCCGGCCTCACGCGACGAATCGGTGGAGCTGTATTTGCTGGCGAAGGATTTCAAGGGCGGAAACGGCACAGCGTAAAAATCGCTCTGTAGCGATCCTTCGCACGCCCCTCTGTCCTGCCGGACATCTCCCCCTCAAGGGCAGGGCTATCGCATATGAGTGATGGCATTGATGAGATAGTCGTCGTTCCAGGCGCATTTCTTG